>NZ_KV811280.1:8291-61294 GCF_001813025.1 Pseudomonas sp. HMSC066A08 | reverse complement strand
CCGTGTACCAGCCGATGCGCAAGACGGTACACGACTTCAGGATCAGCCCCTTCGGCCTGAACTCGTTCTACGAGGTCAGCGTCGGCAAGTAGCTTCGCCTGCCAGCCGCGCCGCCCCGCCACGAGCTAGGCGGCGCCTCTCCCCAGGGCGGCCGACCCGGCCGTCCCGCTCCAGAGGAGTCATCCATGCGACCACGCTCTGCCCTGCGCTACAGCCTGCTGCTGCTCGCCCTCGCCGCCAGCGCCGCCATCCAGGCCCAGCCGAAGACCCTGGCGGTGTGTACCGAAGCGGCGCCGGAAGGGTTCGATCCGGCCCGCTATACCTCCGGCTACACCTTCGACGCCTCAGCCCATCCGCTGTACAACGCGCTGGCCGCGTTCGCTCCGGGCAGCGCCACGGTGATCCCGGCCCTGGCGGAAAGCTGGGACGTCTCCGCTGACGGCCTCGTCTACACCTTCCGCCTGCGCCAGGGCGTGAAATTCCACAGCACCGACTACTTCAAGCCAAGCCGCGAATTCAACGCCGACGACGTGCTGTTCAGCTTCCAGCGCATGCTCGATCCGCAGCACCCCGCCCACGACCTTTCGCCCAGCGGCTACCCCTACGCCGACGCCATGCAACTGCGCGACATCATCGAGCGCATCGAGAAGATCGACGAACATCAGGTGCGCTTCGTCCTCAAGCACCCAGAGGCGCCGTTCCTCGCCGACCTGGCCATGCCGTTCGGCTCGATCCTCTCCGCCGAATATGCCGGCCAGCTGATCGCCAGGGGCAAGGGCGACGAACTCAACAGCAAGCCGATCGGCACCGGCCCGTTCGTCTTCACCCGCTACCGCAAGGATGCCCAGGTGCGCTACGCGGCCAACCCCGACTACTGGAAGGGCAAGCCGGCCATCGACCACCTGGTGCTGGCGATCACCCTCGACCCCAACGTGCGCGTGCAGCGCCTGCGCCGCAACGAATGCCAGATCGCCCTGACGCCCAAGCCGGAAGACGTCGCCGCGTTGCGCCAGGACCCGCAACTGACGGTGCTGGAAGAAGCGGCGATGATCACCTCGCACGCCGCGATCAACACCCGGCACGAACCGTTCGACGACCCGCGCGTGCGCCGGGCGATCGCCATGGGCTTCAACAAGCCGTCCTACCTGAAGATCGTCTTCGGCGATCAGGCCCGCCCGGCCATCGGCCCCTACCCGCCGATGCTGCTCGGCTACGACGACAGCATCCGCGACTGGCCCTACGACCCCGAACGGGCCAAGGCCCTGCTGAAGGAAGCCGGCGTCGCCCCGGACACACCCCTGAACCTCTACATCAGCACCGGCAGCGGCCCCGGCGGCAACCCGGCGCGAGTGGCGCAACTGATCCAGTCCGACCTGGCCGCCATCGGCATCCGGGTGAACATCCGCCAGTTCGAGTGGGGCGAGATGGTCAAGCGCACCAAGGCCGGCGAACACGACATGATGCTCTACAGCTGGATCGGCGATAACGGCGACCCGGACAACTTCCTCACCCACAACCTCGGCTGCGCCTCGGTGGAGTCCGGGGAAAATCGCGCGCGCTGGTGCGACAAGGGCTTCGACGAAGCCATCCGCAAGGCGCGCATGAGCAACGACGAGAGCCAACGGGTAGCGCTGTACAAGGAAGCGCAGCGGATCTTCCACGAGCAGATGCCCTGGTTGCCGCTGGCGCATCCTTTGATGTTCGACGCGCAACGCAAGAACGTCAGCGGCTACCGCATGAGCCCGATGTCGGCGCGGGACTTTTCACGGGTGAAGCTGGACTGATCGCTGCGCCGCACGCGGGAAGCCCTGGCCCTTGCCTTCCCGCGTGCGGCGTTATCGTTCGGCCGGCTCAGCCGCCGAGGCCGAAGGGATCGTCGATGGACGGACTCGGTTGGGTGAACCAGCGCGGTCCTTCCTCCGTCATGTAGAAGTGATCCTCCAGGCGAATGCCGAACTCGCCGGGCACGCAGATCATCGGTTCGTTGCTGAAGCACATGCCGACATCCAGCGGCGTGCGATCGCCACGTACCAGGTACGGGCCTTCGTGGACGTCCATGCCGATGCCATGCCCGGTGCGGTGCGGCAGGCCAGGCAGGCGGTAGTCCGGCCCCAGGCCGTTGGCCTCCAGCGAACGCCGCGCGGCGGCGTCCACCGCCTCGCAGGGCTGGCCCAGACGCGCGGCCTCGAAGGCCGCCAACTGGGCGTCGCGCTCCATCCCCCAGAATTCGCGCTGGCGTGCGCTGGGCGTGCCGAACACATAGCTTCGGGTGATATCCGACTGGTAGCCGTGCACCTGGCAGCCGGTATCGATCAGCACCATGTCGCCGTCCTTCAGCACCTGCGCATGCTTCACCCCATGCGGGAAGGCACTGGCGGCACCGAACAGGACGATGCAGAAGGTCGAACCGGGCGCGCCCACCTTGCGGTGCGCCTGGTGGATGAACTCGGCGACTTCGGTGGTGCTGATGCCTTCGCGGAGAATGCTCGCCGCGGCCTTCTGCACTTCCAGGGTCATGTCCTTGGCCCGCTGCATCAGCGCCAGCTCCTCGGCCGACTTGCGCATCCGTCCCTGGTCGATCAGCGGCGCGGCGCTGACGAAGTTCCTGCCCGGCGCCTGTTGGCGCAAGCGCTCGAACATGCCGAACGGCAGGCTCGGACACAGTGCGACCGTGCTGCGCTCGCCCACGCCGAGCGCCTCCAGGCGATCGAGCAGCAGGCGGTAGGGATCCTGGTGTTCCTCCCAGGTGTGGATGGCGCCGTCGACCACCTGGAAGTCGCGCACCGTACCTTCCTCGAAGGCCGGCGCAAGGTATTCGAGGGCGCCCTCGGCGGGCAGTAGCGCACCCACCAGGCGTTCACTGGGGTGCCATTGCACGCCGCTGAAGTAACGCAGGTTGCTGCCTGCATGCAGGTACGCCGCGGCGATGCCATGCTCGCCCATCCACGCCTGGGCCGCGGCGATACGCGCACGGTAAGACGCCAGGCCGATCGGCTGCGCGCCGTCCATCATGTTCCGCAGACGCTCCAGCGCCTGCGCAGGGGTACTCCCGCCAACACCCACGGTCATTTGTTGTTCTCCTCGTCTGGACCGGGCTGGAATTTAAGTCGAGCTTAAATTCAGGTCAAAACAAATTTTCAGTCACACTTAAAAAATAGGGGTTCGGGTAGTTCATCTGTCAGACTTTATTGACGCCCCGCGCTGGGTATACTGCGCCTTTCAACAAGAGTCTCCCCAATGACCGTAGACCGCATCGGCGAACGCCTGCGTCGCTATCGCCGCGCCGCCAAGAAGACCCTGCACCAAGTCGCCAGCGAATCCGGTCTCACCGCGAGCTTCCTCTCCCAGGCGGAGCGCAACCTCACCGGTGTATCGATCTCTTCCCTGGCCAACATCGCCAAGTCGCTGAATATCCCGCTCAATGCCCTGTTCGACCAACCGGCACAACCCCAGCCCGACTCCCACGAAGGCGAGCGGGTACGCTACACCATCGAGGGCCAGCCGCTGGCCTACGAACGCCTGTCCAGCTCCTTCCCCGGCAACCTGATCAATGCGGTCAAGATGAACATGCCGGTGGGCTACCAGTCGGAGCTGATCTCCCATGAGGGCGCCGAGTTCTCCTACGTCCTGTCCGGGCAGATCGTCTACACCATCGAGGGTCGCCAGTACCCCCTCGGCGCCGGCGACTCGGTGCACTTCGACGCGACCAAGACCCATTGCCTGGCCAACGTCGGCAACGATGTGGCGGAGGTCCTGACCATCACCACCATGGGCCTGTTCGACGACCATCCGACGCCCTGATCCAGTCCGCAGCGCACCTTCCCATCCTGTCAGGCAAACGTTTTCGCAAGAGAAATGTTAGTCGTGCTTAATTTTCGTTGACCACAATTTCAGCATGACTTAATTTCGGCATCAGCGAATCGTCGACCAACAACAAACGGACGATCGCTGTCGCCGCACAGGGTCCATGGCTGTCACCCGCCATCCATGGAAAGGCGAGAGTTGCCATGGCCCATAAGGCCGATCCTCAGACGATGCCCTTAGAAAAAGAAAAAATGAGGTTTGCATGCGTAAGATCCTTCCCCTTCGGGCCTGGCTGGCAGCCGGTCTGATCCTCGGCTCCCCGTTCTCCCACGCCGCCAGCAACCTGGTGTTCTGCTCGGAGGGCAGCCCGGCCGGCTTCGATCCCGCCCAGTACACCACCGGCACCGACTACGATGCGACCTCGGTCACCCTGTTCAACCGCCTCGTCCAGTTCGAGCGCGGCGGCACCCGGGCGATCCCCGCCCTGGCGGAAAGCTGGGACATCGGCGACGACGGCAAGACCTACACCTTCCACCTGCGCAAGGGTGTGAAGTTCCACAGCACCGACTACTTCAAGCCGACCCGCGAATTCAACGCCGACGACGTGCTGTTCACCTTCGAACGCATGCTCGACAAGGATCATCCGTTCCGCAAGGCCTACCCCACCGAGTTTCCCTACTTCACCGACATGGGCCTGGACAAGAACATCGCCAGGGTCGAGAAGCTCGACGAGCACAGGGTGAAGTTCACCCTCAACGAGGTCGACGCCGCCTTCATCCAGAACCTGGCGATGGACGTCGCCTCGATCCAGTCCGCCGAATACGCCGGGCAGTTGCTCGAGGCCGGCAAGCCACAGCAGATCAACCAGAAGCCGATCGGCACCGGGCCTTTCATCCTGAGCCGCTACCAGAAGGATGCGCAGATCCGCTTCAAGGGCAACAAGGACTACTGGAAACCCGAAGACGTGAAGATCGACAACCTGATCTTCTCGATCAACACCGACGCCGCGGTGCGCGCGCAGAAGCTCAAGGCCGGCGAGTGCCAGATCACCCTCAACCCGCGCCCCGCCGATCTCAAGGCCCTGCAGGAAGCGGCGAACCTGAAGGTGCCTTCGCAGCCGGGCTTCAACCTCGGCTACATCGCCTACAACGTCACCCACAAGCCGTTCGACCAGCTCGAAGTACGCCAGGCGCTGGACATGGCGGTAAACAAGCAAGCCATCATCGACGCCGTCTACCAGGGTGCCGGGCAACTGGCGGTGAACGGCATGCCGCCGACCCAGTGGTCCTATGACGAAACCATCAAGGACGCCCCGTTCGATCCGGCCAAGGCCCGGGAACTGCTGAAGAAGGCCGGCGTCGCCGAGGGCACCGAGATCACCCTGTGGGCGATGCCGGTGCAGCGTCCCTACAACCCCAACGCCAAGCTGATGGCGGAGATGATCCAGGCCGACTGGGCGAAGATCGGCATCAAGGCCAGGATCGTCAGCTACGAATGGGGCGAGTACATCAAGCGCGCCCATGCCGGCGAGCATGACGCCATGCTGTTCGGCTGGACCGGCGACAACGGCGATCCGGACAACTGGCTGGCGACCCTCTACGGCTGCGACTCGATCAACGGCAACAACGTATCGAAATGGTGCGACGCGGCCTACGACAAGCTGGTCAAGGCTGCCAAGCGGGTCTCCGACCAGGACAAGCGCAGCGAGCTGTACAAGCAGGCCCAGCACATCCTCAAGGAGCAGGTGCCGATCACCCCGATCGCCCACTCCACCGTGTACCAGCCGATGAACAAGTCGGTGCATGACTTCAAGATCAGCCCCTTCTCGCGGAACGCCTTCTATGGCGTAGCCAACCAGCCCTGATGCCGACGCCGCCCCGGTCGTGAAACGACCGGGGTGCAGAAGAACGGCACGACCCGTACTTCATTTCTTTGCTTTTCCTGCCCGTGTTCCAGAACGGCGCTGCGCGCGATCCGTCAGGAGCGCTCGCAGCGCCGTATTCGACCGCCGCGCCCAGGCGCGGGCGAAACCGGCGCAAACCTGGTGGGTAAAACAGGTGCCATGACAACAATAAAGGGAGCAATCAGGTGATGAGATACCAACGAGTGACCGGCGCGACGCTGGGATTGGCCATGATGGCATCGGTCGCGCCAGGCTGGGCGGCGGACGAGCAGGCAACCCCGCCGACCCCGGACAATCCCAGCTACGCCGCCCAGGTGCAGAGCATCCCCAGCGTGGAGAAACCGATCAAGGGCCAGGCCGGCGCCAGCGGGCTGTTCGAGGGACAGAGCCTGACCCTGACCACCCGCAACTTCTACTCGCGGGAAAACATGAAGGACAGCTTCACCTTCCGCATTCCCAAGGCCGGCGGCGGCTCCCAGCGCATCCACCAGCGCAACGCCTGGGTCCAGGGCACGGTGCTCAAGTACAGCTCGGGCTACACCCAGGGCAGCATCGGCTTCGGCTTCGACGTCGCAGCCTTCAACGAGATCGCCCTGGAGCGCGGCAAGGGCCGCATCGGCGGCGGCGGCAACCGGACCCTGGCGAACAGCGATGGCGAGGCGATCGGCGAGTGGTCCAAGCTGGGCGTCGCCAACATCCGCCTGCGCGCCTCGAACACCGAATTCAAGGCCGGTCGCTTCCTGGTCAACACTCCAGTGTTCAGCTATATCGACAACCGTGCCCTGCCCTCCAGCTTCACCGGCTTCGCCGTGACCAGCGAGGAGCTGGACAACCTCAGCCTGCAGGCCGGCAGCTTCCGCAAGGTCAGCCCGCGAACCGGCTCCGGCGACGAGGACATGACCACCGAGTACGGCACCCGCCAGGTCAAGGGCGACCGCCTGAACTACCTGGGCGGCAACTACAAGCCGCTCGACGGGCTGGAGATTTCCCTCTATGGCTCGCATTTCCAGGACGTCTGGAACCAGTACTACCTGGGCGTGACCCACGACATCGGCGACCTCGAGAACGGCATCGCCCTGCGCACCGCCTTCAACGGCTACCACACCGGCGACACTGGCGCGCGCGAGGCCGGCTACATCGACAACGACACCTGGAGCCTGGCCTTCACCCTCGGCCATCGCGCCCACGCCCTGACCCTGGCCTACCAGCAGGTCGACGGCAACGAATACTTCGACTACGTGCACGAGACCTCGGCGATCTTCCTGGCCAACTCGATGCTGGCCGACTACAACAGCCCCAACGAGAAGTCCGCGCAGATCCGCTACGAGACCGACTGGAGCTACTACGGGATCCCCGGCCTGAGCACCGGCGTGTGGTACGTGAAGGGCTGGGACATCGACGGCACCCACTACGACGGCGATCGCAACGGTGCCTACGGCAACTACGCCGAGGTGCGCGCCCAGGACGGCGAGAAGCACCACGAGCTGGGCCTGATGGCGGCCTACAAGGTGCAGAACGGGCCGATCAAGGACAGCACCTTCAAGCTCACCTACATGATGCACAAGGCCAGCCAGAACCAGGTCGACGGCAGCGTCAACGAACTGCGCCTGGTCAGCACCTTCCCCTTCAACCTGCTGTAAACCTGCGACACCGGCGGCCCCGGAGACGGGGCCCACAAGGAGGACCCCATGCTCCATCCGTTGCTCCGACACCTGCCCCTGGCCCTGGCGCTATGCGCCGCCGGCGCGGCCCAGGCGAAGAACCTGGTGGTCTGCACCGAGGCCAGCCCGGAAGGCTTCGACATCGTCCAGTACACCGGCGCGGTGACCGCCGACGCCTCCGCGGAAACCGTGTTCAGCCGCCTGCTCGCCTTCCGTCCCGGCACCACCGAGGTGATCCCGGGGCTGGCCGAGCGCTGGGACGTCAGCGCCGACGGACTGAGCTATACCTTCCACCTGCGCCCCGGCGTGAAATTCCATACCACCGACTACTTCAAGCCGACCCGGAGCCTGAATGCCGATGATGTGCTGTGGACCTTCCAGCGCGCCCTCGATCCGAAGCATCCCTGGCATGCCTCGGCGCTGCGCGGCTACGCCTACTTCGACGCGATGGGCATGGGCGAGCTGATCAAGTCGGTGGAAAAGGTCGACGAGCTCACCGTGCGCTTCGTCCTCAACCGTCCCGAAGCGCCGTTCCTGCGCGATATGGCGATGCCCTTCGCGTCCATCTATTCCGCCGAGTACGGCGACCGGTTGCTCGCCGCCGGCAAGCAGGGCCAGCTGAACAACCAGCCGATCGGCACCGGGCCGTTCGTCTTCAAGCGCTACGCCAAGGACGCCCAGGTCCGCTACACGGCGAACCCGGACTACTACGCCGGCAAGCCGCCGATCGACAACCTGGTGTTCGCCATTACCCTCGATCCCAACGTGCGCATGCAAAAGGTCCGTGCCGGCGAGTGCCAGGTCTCGCTGTACCCGAAACCGGAGGACGTGCCGCGCCTGAAGCAGGACCCGAACCTGGCGGTGGACGAGATCGATGCCCTGCTGACCACCTACATTGCCATCAACACCCAGCACAAGCCGCTCGACGACCCGCGCGTGCGCCAGGCGATCAATCTCGCGCTGGACAAGAAGGCCATGCTCGACGCGGTGTTCGGCCCCGGCGCGGCCAGTCCGGCGGTCGGTCCCTATCCCCCGACCCTGCTCGGCTACAACCATTCGATCCAGGACTGGCCGCACGACCCCGAACGCGCCAGGGCGCTGCTCAAGGAAGCCGGCGCGGAAAATCTCAGGATCACCCTGTTCATTCGCAACGGCACCTCGCCTACCATCCCCAACCCCGCCCTGGCGGCACAGATGCTGCAGGCTGACCTGGCCAAGGCCGGCATCCAACTGACCATCCGTTCCCTGGAATGGGGCGAGCTGCTCAAGCGTTCGAAGGCCGGCGAGCACGACCTGTCGCTGCTTGGCTGGGCCGGCGACAACGGCGACCCGGACAACTTCCTCAGCCCGAACCTGAGCTGCGCCGCCGCCGAGTCGGGTGAAAACCAGGCGCGCTGGTGCGACAAGGACTTCGAGGCGCTGATGCGCAAGGCCCGCGAGGTGAGCGATCCGGCCGAGCGGGCGAAACTGTACGAGCAGGCCCAGGTGGTATTCCACGAACAGGCCCCATGGATACCGCTGGCCTACCCGAAGCTGTTCAACGTCCGGCGGAACACGGTGCAGGGCTACGTGATCAATCCGTTGAGCAACAACAACTTCGCCACCACCTCGGTGAAGCCGTAGAAGAACAAGGACCACAGCCCCGCCGCCAGCGGGGCGCACGGTCCGCGATGAGGAGTTACCCGCCAACATGCTTAGTTTCATTGCACGACGATTGGGGTTGCTGATCCCCACCTTCTTCGGCGTGACGCTGCTCACCTTCGCGCTGATCCGCCTGATTCCCGGCGACCCGGTGGAAGTGATGATGGGCGAACGTCGCGTCGATCCGCAGATGCATGCCGAGGCCCTGCACCGCCTGGGCCTGGACAAGCCGTTGTACCAGCAGTACCTGGACTACGTGGGCAACCTGGCACAGGGCAATCTCGGCGAATCGCTGACCACCCGCGAAGGCGTCTGGCACGAATTCCTCACCCTGTTCCCGGCGACCCTGGAACTGTCCCTGGCCGCCATGCTCTTCGCCGGCACCTTCGGTCTGCTGGCCGGGGTGATCGCCGCCCTGAAACGCGGTTCGCTGTTCGACCACGGGGTGATGACGGTGTCCCTCGCCGGCTATTCGATGCCGATCTTCTGGTGGGGCCTGATCCTGATCATGCTGTTCTCCGTGTCGCTGGGCTGGACGCCGGTGTCCGGCCGTCTCGACCTGCTCTACGACATCGAGCCGAAGACCGGCTTCATGCTGATCGACACCCTGCTTTCCGACGAACAGGGCTCGTTCCTCGATGCCGTGCGCCACCTGATCCTGCCGGCCATCGTGCTGGGCACCATCCCGCTGGCGGTGATCGCCCGCATGACCCGCTCGGCGATGCTCGAGGTGCTGCGCGAGGACTATGTGCGCACCGCCCGCGCCAAGGGCCTGTCGCCGGCCCGGGTGGTCTTCGTGCATGCCCTGCGCAACGCCATGATCCCGGTATTGACGGTGTTCGGCCTGCAGGTCGGCACGCTGCTCGCCGGCGCAGTGCTGACCGAAACCATCTTCTCCTGGCCGGGCATCGGCAAGTGGCTGATCGACGCCATCAGCCGCCGCGACTACCCGGTGGTGCAGAACGGCATCCTGCTGGTCGCCACCCTGGTCATCCTGGTCAATTTCGTCGTGGACATCCTCTACGGCCTGGCCAACCCGCGCATTCGCCACCAACGCTGAGGAGCCAGCCGATGAACGCCATGCACAACGCTCCCACCAGCGACCCGAGCCTGGTCTACCCGTCCCCGCTGAAGGAATTCTGGCAGGCCTTCGCGCACAACAAGGGCGCCCTCGGCGGCCTGCTGTTCATGCTGCTGATCGTGTTCTGCGCGCTGTTCGCCCCCTGGGTCGCACCCTACGATCCGAGCGAGCAGTTCCGCGACTTCCTGCTGACCCCGCCATCCTGGCTGGAAGGCGGCCAGGCGCGCTTCCTGCTCGGCACCGACGAGCTGGGCCGCGACCTGCTCTCGCGGCTGATCCACGGCGCCCGCCTGTCGCTGCTGATCGGCCTGTCCTCGGTGGTGATCTCGCTGATCCCCGGCATCCTCCTCGGCCTGCTCGCCGGCTTCTCGCCGAACCGTGCCGGGCCGCTGATCATGCGCCTGATGGACATCATGCTGGCGCTGCCGTCGCTGCTGCTGGCGGTGGCCATCGTGGCGATCCTCGGCCCAGGCCTGATCAACACCGTGATCGCCATCGCCATCGTCTCGCTGCCGGCCTACGTGCGCCTGACCCGCGCTGCGGTGATGACCGAGCTAAACCGCGACTACGTCACCGCCTCGCGCCTGGCCGGCGCCGGCACCCTGCGGCTGATGTTCGTCTGCGTGCTGCCGAACTGCATGGCGCCGCTGATCGTCCAGGCCACCCTGAGCTTCTCTTCGGCGATCCTCGACGCCGCCGCCCTCGGTTTCCTCGGCCTCGGCGTGCAACCGCCGACCCCCGAGTGGGGCACCATGCTCGCCTCCGCCCGCGACTACATAGAGCGCGCCTGGTGGGTGGTCAGCCTACCCGGCCTGACCATCCTGCTCAGCGTACTGGCGATCAACCTGATGGGCGACGGCCTGCGCGACGCCCTCGATCCGAAACTGAAGAACGCGGCATGAGGAGCACAACCATGAACAGCGCATCCGTATCCGCGCCACAGGAGACCGCCGCATGAGCCTCCTCGATATCAAGAACCTCAGCGTACGCTTCGGCGACACCACCGCCGTGCCCGTGGTCGACGGCCTCGACCTGAGCGTCGACAAGGGCGAGGTGCTGGCCATCGTCGGCGAGTCCGGCTCCGGCAAGTCGGTGACCATGATGGCCCTGATGGGCCTGATCGACGCCCCCGGCTGGGTGTCCGCCGATCACCTGCGCTTCGACGGCCACGACATGCTCACCCTCAAGGGCCGCCAGCGCCGGCGCATCGTCGGCAAGGACATGGCGATGGTCTTCCAGGACCCGATGACCGCCCTCAACCCCAGCTACACCGTCGGCTACCAGATCGAGGAAGTCCTCCGCCTGCATCTCGGCCTGCGCGGCAAGGCCCTGCGCCAGCGCGCCCTGGAACTGCTCGAACGGGTCGAGATCCCGGCCGCCGCCAGCCGCCTCGACGCCTACCCGCACCAACTCTCCGGTGGCATGAGCCAGCGCGTGGCGATCGCCATGGCCATCGCCGCCGAGCCCAAGCTGCTGATCGCCGACGAGCCGACCACCGCCCTCGACGTGACCATCCAGGCGCAGATCATGGAGCTGCTGCTGAACCTGCAGCGCGACCAGGACATGGCGCTGATCCTGATCACCCACGATCTCGCCGTGGTCGCCGAGACCGCCCAGCGCGTCTGCGTGATGTACGCCGGCGAAGCGGTGGAGATCGGCGGCGTGCCGGCGCTGTTCGACCGCCCGACCCATCCCTATACCGAGGCGCTGATCAAGGCGATCCCCGAACACTGTGCCGGCGAAGCCCGCCTGGCCACCCTGCCCGGCATCGTACCGGGGCGCTACGACCGCCCGCGCGGTTGCCTGTTGTCGCCACGCTGTCCCTATGCCCAGGAGCATTGCCGCCAGGAGCGGCCGGCCCTGGAGGCGCACGAGCGCGGCGCGGTGCGCTGCTTCTATCCGTTGAACCTGCTGAACGAGGTGGCCTGATGGAAACCGTTCTGACCGCCCGTGATCTGACCCGTCACTACGAAGTCTCCCGCGGCCTGTTCAAGGGCCACGCCCAGGTGCGCGCGCTGAACGGCGTATCGTTCGAACTGGAAGCCGGCAAGACCCTCGCCGTGGTCGGTGAGTCCGGCTGCGGCAAGTCGACCCTGGCGCGCGCCCTGACCCTGATCGAGGAACCCACCTCCGGCTCGCTGAAAATCGCCGGGCAGGAGGTCAAGGGCGCCAGCAAGGACCAGCGCCGGCAACTGCGTCGCGACGTGCAGATGGTCTTCCAGAACCCCTACGCCTCGCTCAATCCGCGACAGAAGATCGGCGACCAGTTGGCCGAGCCGCTGCTGATCAACACCGAGCTGTCGCGCGAGGAGCGCCGCGAAAAGGTCCAGCAGATGATGCGCCAGGTCGGCCTGCGGCCGGAGCACTACCAGCGCTACCCGCACATGTTCTCCGGCGGCCAGCGCCAGCGCATCGCCCTGGCCCGGGCGATGATGCTGCAACCCAAGGTGCTGGTGGCGGACGAGCCGACCTCGGCCCTCGACGTGTCGATCCAGGCCCAGGTACTGAACCTGTTCATGGACCTGCAGCAGCAGTTCCGCACCGCCTACGTATTCATCTCGCACAACCTGGCGGTGGTCCGCCACGTCGCCGACGATGTCCTGGTGATGTACCTCGGCCGACCGGCGGAGATGGGGCCGGCGGACAAGCTCTACGAGAACCCGCTGCATCCCTACACCCGCGCGCTGCTCTCGGCGACCCCGGCGATCCATCCGGACCCGACGAAGCCGAAGATCCGCATCCAGGGCGAACTGCCGAACCCGCTGAACCCGCCGGAGGGTTGCGCCTTCCACAAGCGCTGCCCCTACGCCACCGAGCGCTGCCGCAGCGAGGTGCCCGAGCTGCGCCTGCTCGACCAGCGCCAGGTGGCCTGCCACCACGCCGAGCAATTCCTCGGCTGAGCGCCACGGGGCGTTCGCCGCCCCGCAGCCCTTCAGAGCTGGCGCAGCAGCGCCAGCCTTACCCCGAACCCTATCAACAACCCACCGAAACCCCACTGCTGCAGGCGCTGTGCCCGCGGCCGGGACGCCAGCCAGCGGCCCAGGCGGCCACCGGCCAGGGCGTAGGCGCAGTCGAAGGCCAGACCAACCAGAACCAGGACCGCACCGAGCGCGGCGAACTGGATGGCCAGCGAACCGGCCTCGGGGCTGACGAACTGCGGCAGCAGCACCGAACAGAACAGCAGGGCCTTGGGGTTCAGCAGGTTGGTCAGGAGTCCGCGCAGCAAGGCCCGGCGGTCGGCGTGAGGGACTACCGGCGCGGAGCCCGCGTCGCTGGCCGGCAAGGCCAGTCCGCCACCGCGCAGCATCTGCAGGCCAAGCCAGGCGAGGTAGGCGGCGCCGAGCAGGCGCACCAGGTCGAAGGTCCAGGGAGCGGTACGGAACAGCAGCGCCAGTCCGGTCGCGGCCATCAGCACATGGCAGGCCCGAGCCAGGGCCAGGCCGAGGGCGGTGACCAGTGCCGCGCGACGGCCCTGGCGGGCGCCGGTCTGGAACAGCAGGAGCATGTCCGGTCCGGGGACCAGGTAGACCACCGCCAGGGCAATCAGGAAAGCGCTCGTGTCCATCGTATCGGCTCCAGGAGGTGACCCGGATAGCGATTCTATGCCCGCAAGGCAGGGCAGGTGCTTGCGTTTTCCACCAGCCTATCCATTCTATTTGGCAGTAAATTCCACTCCCCGAAGACTATCCATCCGGATATGCCAATATGAAACTCGACGCCTATGACCACCGCATCCTCGCCGCCCTCCAGCGCGACGGCCGCCTGAGCAACGTCCTGCTGGCCGAGGAGATCGGCCTCTCCCCGTCTCCCTGCCTGCGCCGCGTGCGCCTGCTGGAAGAGGCCGGGGTGATTCGCGGCTACCAGGCCAGCATCGACCGCGACGAGGTCGGCCTCGGCCTCACGGTGTTCGTCGGGATCAAGGTGGAACGCCACCGCCAGGAGCAGGCCGAGGCCTTCCACCGTGCGGTGGTCGACCTGCCGGAGGTGATCTCGGTGCACCTCGTCTCCGGCGAGTCGGACTTCCTCCTGCAAGTGGTGGTCCCCGACCTGCGCGCCTATGAACGCCTGCTCAGCGAGACCCTGTTGCGCCTGCCCGGGGTCAGCGACATCCGCAGCAACTTCGCGATCAAGACGGTCAAGGCGCCCTCGCCGCTGCCGCTCGGCCACCTGGCCGGCTGAGCGCTCAGCCGCGGAAGAAGCGGTAGAAGCGCAGCAGATCGGCCTGCTGCGTCGCCAGGTCGCTCTCGACGAAGGTTACCTCGCTATGCGCGGGGCTTTGCGCCAGGCGCGAGAGGTCCAGTGGATGGACGAAGCCCAGCAGCGGATAGCCACCCATGCTCTGGCGGTCAGCCATCAGCACGATGGGTTGGCCGTCGGGCGGAACCTGGATAGCGCCCTCCACCACGCCCTGCGACCAGGCGCGCGGCGCCCCGCGCAGCGGCTTGCCGGCCAGGCGGACGCCCATGCGATCGGACCGCGGGCTGATTCGCCAGGCGCTGGCGAAGAAGGCTTGCCTGCTGGCTGCATCGAAGGCCGCCGCATCGCCGCCGAGCAGCACGCGCAAGGGCCGCTGCTGCCGGTAGTCCGGCTGGAAACGCCAGGGCACGCTGGCGTCCCACGGGCACGCCGCTCCCGCTTCGGCGCACGGCAGGCAATCGCCCTCCGCCAGGATCCGGCCATCGCCCTGTAAACCGCCGAGCCCGTCGCGAACCTGGCAAGCGACGCTGCCCAGTACCGGCCTGGCCCGGAAACCGCCGGCGCAGGCCAGGTAGGCACGCTGCCCGGCCTCGGCGAAGCCCAGTTCGATGCGTTGCCCGCGGCGGACCCGGAAGCGACTCCAGGGCAGGCATTCGCGGCCGTCCACCGTCAGCGCCAGGCGCGCTCCGGTCAACGCCAGCCAGGTCGCCTCCACCCTGCACTCCAGCACCAGGCCGCCGAAAGCGATTTCCAGCAATGGCGTCCCCCAGGGATTGCCGAGCAGGCGATTGGCCCAGGCTGCCGCCTGGCGGTCCAGAGGGCCGCCCGCGGATACGCCGAGGTGCTGCCAGCCACGCCGGCCGTCGTCCTGCAGCAGGCTCTGCGGTCCCGCCTTGACGACCCGCAAACCATTCATTCGCGCCCGCCCAGGTCGAGGAAGGCCTCGCGCCCGATGGCGACGAAGCGCACCCGGTCGCCCAGCGCCAGTGGGCACGGAGGACTGGCGGCCGGATCGAACGGACGCCACGGACTGCGTCCCAGCAGGTGCCAGCCGCCGGGCGAGGCCTGCGGATAGATCGCCGTCTGCGCCTCGGCAATGGCCAGGCTGCCGGCCGGTACACGCGCCCGCGGGGTGGCCCGCCGCGGCAGGACCAGGCGCGGGTCGAGGCCGCCGAGGTAGGCGAATCCCGGAGCGAAACCGATCGCGCCGACCCGGTATTCAGCCGCGCTGTGCAGTTCGATCACCCGTTCGCCAGTCAATCCACAGGCAACCGCTACCGTCGCGAGGTCCTCGCCGGCGTACCAGACGGGAATCTCGTGCAGGCGCCCGGCATCCTCGGCGGGGCGCCAGGCGTACCACTCCGCCAGCAGCGGCCCCAGGTGTTCTTCCAGTACCTGCGGGGCGATGCGGTAGGGGTCGTAATGCAGCATCAGGGTGGTCCAGCCCGGCACCAGATCCCTGACGCCTTCGCCGAGCCCCTCGCGCAGACGTCTGGCCAGCTCGGCCAGGCGCACAGACAGGTCCACTTCGGGTTCTTCGGCGAACGTCAGCAGCAGGGCTTCGGCACCAGCGGGTTCGATGCGGATCACAGGCTGTCCAGGGCCGCGCGCAGGCGCCGGAGGACCGCCAGCGACTCCGGGTTGTCGCCATGCACGCAAAGACTGTCGGCGGTCAGGCGCAGCGGGTTGCCGTCGTAGTCGGGGAAGGCTTCGCCGCGGGCGATGGCCAGGGCCTGCCCGATGATCCGCTGCGGATCGTGATGCACCGCGCCGCCAAGCCGCCGCGGAGCCAGCCGCCCGTCCGGCAGGTAGGCACGATCGGCGAAGGCCTCGAACAGCAGCGGCACGTCGGCCTCGTCGGCCAGTTCCAGTTCGCGGCCGTTGTCGGCCAGGGCCAGCACCATCAGCGGCAGGCCCTTGCGATAGGCGGCGCAGGCGTCGAGCACGGCGCGCAGCAGCTCGTCGTCGCCGACCAGGTCGTTGTACAGCGCGCCATGCGGCTTGACATAGGCCACCTGGGCACCGAGGGAACGGCAGAAAGCGTCCAGCGCACCGACCTGGTACAGCACCATGGCATGCACCTCTTCGGCAGAGCAGGCCAGCGAGCGCCGGCCGAAGCCGCTCAGGTCGGGATAGGCCGGGTGCGCGCCGATGCTCACGCCATGGCGTACCGCCAGCTCCACCGCGCGCCGCATGGTGAGCGGGTCGCCAGCGTGGAAGCCGCAAGCCAGGTTGGCCTGGTCAACCAGCGGCATGCTGTGGACATCGTCGCCCATGCGCCAGGCGCCAAAGCTTTCGCCCATGTCGCAGTTGAGCAGGATACGCCGGCCGATGTCGTTCATTGTGCGCTCCTTTCGAGGCCAGGATTTCGGAAAAATGAGCGCAGTGCTGGCGAATTAGCGTCAGGTAGCATACTCAGGCACCTAGAACAGGAGTAAATTCTCCTCTTTTGCACCGACGACCCTGCATTCATGAAAGTTCTCATCCTGGCGGCCTATGCGCTGAGCATCCTCTATGTCCATTTCCGCGGCCGGGTACGCCACAAGCTGTCGCGCCAATTGAGCGACCACTCCAGCTTCCTCGCTCCGATCAACTGCCTGATGTACCTGTTCTCGAAGGTACCGAACCGTCCCTACCTGGCACCGCAGACCTTCCCCGAACTGCAGGTTCTGGTCGACAACTGGCAAGCCATCCGCAGCGAGGCACTGCACCTGCACGACGCCGGCAACATCAAGCGTTCCGAACAGTACGACGATATCGGTTTCAACTCGTTCTTCAAGAGCGGCTGGAAGCGCTTCTACCTGAAATGGTACGACGAGGCCCATCCCTCCGCCGGACAACTCTGCCCGCAGACCACCGCCCTGTTGCGGCAGATTCCCTCGGTCAAGGCGGCGATGTTCGCCGAACTGCCGCCGGGCTCGAAGCTGGTGCGACACCGCGATCCCTACGCCGGCTCGCTGCGCTTCCACCTGGGACTGTTCACCCCCAACGACCCGGCCTGCTTCATCGAGGTGGACGGCGAGCGCTACCACTGGCGCGACGGCGAGGCGGTGGTGTTCGATGAAACCTTCATCCACTACGCGGAAAACGCCACCGAACACAACCGCATCATTCTCTTCTGCGACATCGAGCGGCCGCTGACCCAGGGCTGGGCCACCGCCTTCAACCGCTGGTTCAGCCGCAACGTGATGGCTGCCGCGGCGGCCCCGAACAACGCAGGCGACCGGACCGGCGGGCTGAACCGGATCTTCGACAGCCTCTACAAGATCCGCCTGCAAGGCAAACGTTTGAAGAAGCGCAACCGCAAGCTCTACTACCTGCAGAAATGGGGCTTCTTCGCCCTGGTACTGGCTTTCATCCTGTGGATCTGAGGCCCGGCGACGCAAGGCCCCGATAGCTCCGTAGGGCGGATGACGCCAACGGCGTCATCCGCCGACACCCCGCCGAAATGGCGGATAACCGTTCTGCGGTTATTCGTCCTACGCCCCGAAAAGCCCGGCAGTCCCAGCAGTTGGCAACGAAAAGGCTCCCTTGGGAGCCTTTTTCATTCATCCGTTCAGTACACGTCGCGCCGGTAACGTCCTTCGTCGGCCAGGCGTTGCAAGGCCTCCTCACCGAGCACTTCGCGCAGCACCCGGTCGACACCGCCGGCCATGCCCTGCAGGCTGCCGCAGACGTACAAGGCCGCGCCCTCGTCGATCCAGTGCCGCAGTTCATCCGCCGCTTCACGCAGGCGGTCCTGGACATAGATCTTCTCCGCCTGGTCGCGGGAGAAGGCCAGGTCCAGGCGTTGCAGCTCGCCCCTGGCCAGGGCCTGCTCCAGCTCCGCACGACAGTAGTAGTCGTGGGCGAAATTGCGTTCGCCGAACAGCAGCCAGTTGCGCTTGCGCCCGGCGGCGATGCTGGCGCGCAACAGGCTGCGCAGGCCGGCGAGCCCGGTGCCGTTGCCGATGAGGATCAGCGGTACGTCATCCTCCGGCAGGTGGAAACCCGCGTTGCGGCGCAGGCGCAGGGTCAGCGCGGCGCCGAGCGGCAGGTACTCGGTGAGCCAGCCGGAGCAGATGCCCAGGCTGCCGTCGGCATGCTGCTCCTGGCGTACGATCAGTTGCAGGTCGCCATCGCTCTGCAACGAGGCGATGGAGTACTGGCGCACGGAAAGCGGAATCAGCGCATCCAGCAGCGCCTGCGGGTGCAAGCCGACCAGGTGTTCGAAAGAATCCGGCAGCAGGCGCCCGGCCAGGGCCTGCTCCAGGCTCTGCTCGACGCCCTCGACCGCCACCCGCGCCTGGCCGTCCAGGTGATGCCGTTGCAGCCATTCACGGATGCGCGCGGGCGCCTGGTGCGGAACGATCTCCAGCAGATCGCCGGCGCGCCATTGGATGGCGCTGTCGGCCGGCGCGCGCAGGTCCAGCAGCCAGGTCGACTCGCCCTGGCTGCCAGGGTTCAGGCACTCCCGCCGCGCCAGCGACCAGACTTCGAAGGCCGGCGCTTCCCAGGCCGCCGGGGCGGCACCGCCGGTCACCTCGGCCAGGCTTTCCTGCCATTGGCGCAGGGCCGCGGCGTCGCCATCATCGACCTCCACCGGGGCGAACAGGCTCCGCGCGCCCTGCCCCTGCAACCAGCCCTGCATGCGCCGGGCGAAGCCGCAGAACTGCTCGTACTGGCGATCTCCCAGGGCCAGCAGGGCGTAGCTCAGGCCATCGAGGCTGGCGGCCTGGCCAAGCACCTTGCGTTCGAAGCCGCGGGCGCTGTCCGGCGCCTCACCGTCGCCGAAGGTGCTGACCACGAACAGCGCCTTGCGCGCCTCGGCGAGTTGCCCGGCATCCAGGCGCGCCAGCGATTCGACCCGCACCGGCAACCCGGCCGCCTGCAACTGGCCGGCGCTCTGCCAGGCCAGTTGCTCGGCAAAACCGCTCTGGCTGGCGTAGCCGATCAACCAGGGCTCGCCGCTGGCGCCGGCGCTGCCGCCCAGGCCGGCGCGGCTCGCCCGTACCGCGCGTTTCTTGCGCCGGCGGTCGAGGTAGAGCAGCCAGCCGGTGATGAAGAACAGCGGCATCGCCAGGCTGGCGAGCATCATCAGGATGCGTCCGGCCATGCCGAAATAGCTGCCTACGTGCAATGCATAGACGCTGGCCAGCAACTGGCTGCCGAAAGAACGGTCGCTATAGCGCTGGTCGCTTTTCACCTGGCCGTTGGCCGGGTCCAGGGTCAGGGTGTTGAAGGCACGCTCGTGCGACGCGTCGGTCAGGCGATAGAACACTGTCGCCGGCTGGCCGCCCGCCGGCGGCAGGCGCAGGTTGTAGGCCTGCAGGCGGTCGCCGCCGGCCTGGCGGATGCTGTTCCATACCGCCGCGTAGTCGACCGCCAGCGGAGCCGCATCGGCCGGGCGCTCGCCACGTCCGCCCGGCTTGCCGCGCTGCGCCTGCTGGCCGGCGGGTGCGTCGTCGAGCAGTTTGAACAGGCCGTTGCGGTACCACTCGTAGGACCAGTACAGGCCGGTCAGCGCAGCCAGCAGGTAGAGCGCCAGGCACCAGGTGCCGGCCACGGCATGCAGGTCCCAGTTGAAACTGCGGCCCTTGCGCGACCAGTCGAGGGTCAGCCAGGCGCGCCAGTCGAGGACCTTGCGCGGCCAGCGCAGGTAGAGACCGGACAGGCAGAAGAAGATCAGGATCAGGGTGCAGGCGGCGGTGACCTGCTTGCCGTACTCGCCCATGGCGAGAAAACGGTGCAGTTGCATCATCAGGTTGAAGAAACCCTCGCCGCGCGGCTCGCCGACGAAAGCCCCGGTGTAGGGATCGATCCAGCGCGACTCGCCGCGGCGCTGCCCCGGCGGCGGGGTGTAGAAGATCCGCCCGGCCTTGTCGCTGTCCATCTCGACCCAGACGAAGGCCACTTTCCGCCCCGGCTCGGCGCCTTCGATACGGCGCACCAGTTCGTCCAGCGGCAGCACGCCCTCGGGGCGCTTCTGCACCACCAGCACGTCAGGGTTGAGCGCGCGCATCAGCTCGTCCTGGAACGACAGGGTCGCTCCGGTGACGCCCATCAGCGCCAGCACCAGGCCGGCGCTGATACCGAAGAACCAATGCAACTGGAACCAGACTTTCTTCACAGGATCACCTTCACGGCCGCCGCGCGGCAACAACGGGACTACGCCGACGCCAAGCGCCGGCCAGACGACACGAGGACGTCGGCGGGCAATTCTATTTGATAATCAGTTGCGATAAAGCCGAATTAACGTTCTTTACGCTCTATTTACCCACCTGGATGCGGGAAAGCCCCATCCCGTAGGGGGAATGGGGCTTTCGTGGGGAGCGAGAGCGGCTGTCAGAAGTGGAAGTTGGTGCTGAACAGTATCGTCCTTCCAGCAGCCTGGGACGCATAGTGCGCCGCATAGGCTTTGTCGAAGTACTTCTTGTCGAACACATTCTGCACGTTCAACTGGAAATCGACGTTCTTGCTCA
Source organism: Pseudomonas sp. HMSC066A08 (assembly GCF_001813025.1). Taxonomy (NCBI): domain Bacteria; kingdom Pseudomonadati; phylum Pseudomonadota; class Gammaproteobacteria; order Pseudomonadales; family Pseudomonadaceae; genus Pseudomonas; species Pseudomonas sp. HMSC066A08. The sequence continues at coordinate 40,546 of NZ_KV811280.1, read as the reverse complement.
GTTTGTAGCTGGCCATTGCGTCATAGCGCCAGTAATCGGGGACATAGACGGTATTGCCAACGTCGCCATAGACCTTGTCGACATAGAAAGCCCCGCCACCGACTGTGGTCTTCGGGAAGATGTCATAAGTGGACCAGAGACTGAAGCTGTTCTTCGGCGTATTTGGCATCTCGTTGCCGTTGTTGGAAGCCGCCGATGCGTTCACATTGCCATTACGCCCAGCCTTACCGGCATCGACCAACTCGCTGTCCAGGTAGCTGTAGCCCGCGAACACCTTCCACTTCTCGGTCAGCTTGCCGCTGGCGCTCAACTCCACTCCGTCGACGCGGGATTGTCCGGCGTTATCGTAGGTCTGGTTGGCGACCAGGATGCGGGTATTGTCCTTGTCGGTGCGGAAGATCGCGGCACTCAACTCCAGCCGCTCGTTGAAGAAAGCCCACTTGGTACCAAGCTCGTAGTTCGTGGTTTCTTCCGGTTCAAGGTTGTTGCTGATGGCGAACCCGTCGACAGCATTCGAGGTATCCCCATTATCGAGCATGCTACCCGGCGGCGTAGCCGAAGTGGCGTAGGACGCATAGATGCTGCCGTTGGGTACAGGCTTCCACACCAAGCCTGCCTGCCAGTTCCAGAAGCTCGACTTGTCGCTGAGTTTGGTAGCGGGTCTTACACCGTGGTTCTTCGCCGTAGTTTCGAAACTATCGAAGCGCGCGCCAATATTGACCTGCCACTGTTCGTCCAGGTCGATGGTGTCGAACGCATATATTGCCTTGGTGGTGCCGACCGTATTCAGCGGCGCATATTTCCGGGTAATACTGCCATTCCATGGATCGTGCGGATTGGGATTTTCCAGACTAGTGCAGTTGTAGCCGCTAGGCGCCCCAATCAGCGATGGATTGCACTTGTTGTTGCCCAGGCCGGTATTGGTATCGACGGTATACCCATCGCGCTTGCTGTCTTCTCGGCTGAACTCCAGGCCGGTACTGAAGCTGTTCTTGAAGCCACCCAGGTAGAACTCTCCAAACAGGTCAGTCTGGTTGACTGCTGTGGTGGTGGTACTTACCCGATTGTTCTGGCGGCGCCAGACCGAGCCATTGTTGATGTTGCCCTGGCTGTCATCCGGTTGTGTCCACAGATAGTCCTGATGGCTGTTGCCGTAACGCGAGGTATTGCGAATAGTGAGGCTGTCCGTCAGATCATGCTCAACAGTGATGGTACTGGTATCGATCCGGCTCTTCTGGAAATCGCGCCCCGTCAGTCCATAGAAATTGCCTCGATCGACATTCACCGGTTTGTCCGGATTGTGCTTGCTGCGATCACTACTCTTGGCATAGGGAATGCCCGAATCCGGGGTATCGTCACTTTCCAGGTGATAATGGCTGACGGTCACTCGTGTCGGCGAGCCAAGACCGAAGGTGAGCGACGGCGCTACGCCCCAGCGACTGACATCGACTTCATCGCGGCCCGCGACATTGGCATCGTGCTTGAGAAGATTCAGTCGGAATGCCGCATTGCCATCGAGGAACTCCTGGTTGAGGTCCAAGGTGTAGCGGCGAGTCTGGTCAGAACCATAGGTGAAGCCGCCATCGATGAAATTCCCAGCCTTGGCCTGCTTGCTGACGAGGTTGAGGCTGCCGCCGGCCGAGCCACGTCCTCCGAATGCCGAGTTAGGGCCCTTGCTGACCTCGATCTGCTCGAGGTTGAAGATCTCGCGGGTCTGTGCACCAGTATCGCGTACACCATCGACGTAAGTATCGCTTTGCGCATCGAAGCCGCGAATGAATGGCCGGTCACCGGTGGGATTGCCGCCTTCGCCCGCGCCAAAGGTAATACCTGGAACGGTACGCAGTGCATCCTGGAGAGACACGGCGGCGGTATCCTTGATCACCTGCTTTGGTACTACCGTGACGGAGCGCGGCGTGTCCAAGAGCGGCGCGGTGTACTTCTTCGACGCCGAGCGGTCGACGTTGTAGGTGGTTTCGTCCTGCTGCTCGCCGACGATGGTGGCCGCATCCAGCGACAGTACGCGGTCCTTGTCGGTCTTTTTCTGCCCGGCCTCGTCGGCGTGGGCTGCCTGCGGTGCGGCGATGGCGGTGATGGCCACACCGATGGCCGAAGCCAGCAGACGTTGCGAAGAAACGGCGGTATCCGTGGACTGACGCGACATTCGAAACCCCTCCCCGGGAGCTGTGAAGGTCGCGGAATTTATTGCAGATCAGAATTGTTATCAATTATTACGGATTCGCATTCGACAGGAATTTACATTCTTTACAATTTTCTCATTACATTTTTTCCCATCTCGCTCGTCTACAGCCCCTGGCGGTTTTACACACCCAATGCAAATCAATATCATTGGCAATCATTTCGCCTTCATGGACAGCGCCATGTTGCTGCATATTCCCGCCATCTTCACCGCCGAGGAAGTCTCCCGGATCCGCGCAGCCCTGGAGCAGGCGGAATGGGCCGACGGCAAGGCGACCGCCGGCTACCAATCGGCCAAGGCCAAGCACAACCTGCAACTGCCGCAGGAGCACCCGCTGGCCCGGGAGATCGGCGAAGCCATGCTGCAGCGCCTGTGGAACCATCCCCTGTTCATGTCCGCCGCCCTGCCGCTCAAGGTCTTCCCGCCGCTGTTCAACTGCTATACCGGCGGGGGCTCGTTCGACTTCCACATCGACAACGCCGTGCGCGACGTCCATGGCGGCCGCGAGCGGGTCCGTACCGACCTGTCCTCGACCCTCTTCTTCAGCGACCCGGCGGACTATGACGGCGGCGAACTGGTGATCCAGGACACCTACGGCCTGCAACAGGTGAAGCTGCCCGCCGGCGATCTGGTGCTCTACCCCGGCACCAGCCTGCACAAGGTCAATCCGGTCACCCGCGGCGCGCGCTACGCCTCGTTCTTCTGGACCCAGAGCCTGGTCCGCGAAGACAGCCAGCGCACCCTGCTATTCGAAATGGACCAGTCGATCCAGCAACTCACCCGCGACATCCCCGACCATCCCTCGCTGATCCGCCTCACCGGCACCTACCACAATCTCCTGCGGCGCTGGTCGGAACTCTGAACATGCGCCACCTGCTGCTCCGTCACGACGCACTGGACGCCGAAGGTTTCGCCGCACAACTGGCCGGTACCCCGGGCGAGGTTGCCCAGGCCATCCTCGGCGCTGCGCGCGAGGGCCTGACGGAAGCCCAGGCCCTGCTCGGACAGATACTTCTGGACGGCCAAGGCATCCAGCGCGACCCGGCCCTGGCGCGGACCTGGTTCACGATCGCCGCCGAACGTGGCCACGCAATGGCGCGCAATATGCTCGCTCGCTGTCTTGAACATGGCTGGGGCGGCCCGGCGGATCCAGCCGCGGCAGCGGTCCACTATCGGATCGCCGCCCAGGCCGGCCTTGACTGGGCCCGCTACAACCTGGCCAATCTCCACGCCACCGGCCGCGGCGTGCCCCAGGACCAGGCGCGCGCCTATGCGCTGTATCGGCAAGCGGCCGAACAGGGCCACGCGAAATCGATGAACCTGGTGGGTCGCTACCACGAAGAAGGCCTGGTGGTCGCTCGCGACCTGGCGCAAGCTGCGCACTGGTATCGACGTTCCGCCGAGGGCGGCGATTTTCGCGGCCAGTTCAGCCACGCCGCGATGCTCAGTGCCTCGGGCCACCATGCCGAAGCCGAAACCTGGCTCCGGCGCGCCCTCGAAGGCGGCAACCTGAACTTCCTGCGCAGCGCCCGCCATGGCCTGGAGCAGTCGGCCCACCCGCCGTTCCGCAGCCTGGCGCTGGCCTATTACCGACGCGCGGCGCAGTTGGGCGACGACACCGATCGAGAGGCCCTGGAACAGGCGCTCGAACGTCACGGGCACGCGCGACTGCCTGTCTGACGAACAACGCCCAACCCTTTGTTCACACCCACATAACACTTTTTTGACAAGCCTTTCCCTACCCTCGCCGCTTCATCGAGGCGAGCGACGATCGCGCCTCCGGTCCATCGTACGAGGCTATCGTGTCCCCCACTCCACCAAGCGTTACGCGCAATCGCATCGACTGGGCCGGCCTGGGCTGGCTGTTCCTGTTCTTCTGGTTCTTCTCCGGCATCACCCAACTGCTCCTGCTGACCTCCGGCAACAGCGGTTTCTCCGGTTTCCGCAACGCCATGGTGCTGAGCACCATCTGGCTTGCGCCGGTGCTGCTGTTCCCGCGCTGGACCAAGCCGCTGGCCGCCGTCATCGGGCTGGTGCTGTGGGCCGCCTCGCTGGTCGGCCTGAGCTATTTCGGCATCTATCACCAGGAATTCTCGCAAAGCGTGATCTTCGTGATGTTCGAGTCGAACACCGCCGAAGCCAGCGAATATTTCAGCCAGTACTTCAACCCCTGGATGACCCTCGGCCTGGTGCTCTACAGCCTGGTCGCCATCCTCCTCTGGCGCCGCCTGCGCCCGGTCTACCTGCCGCGCTTCAGCGCCCTGCCGGTGGCGGTGCTGCTGATCGTCGCGACCATCGGTTATCCGTTCTACAAGCAACTGGTCAGCCAGGGCCGGCCCTTCGACGAAGCCCTGGACAAGGTCCAGGCGCGCATGGAACCGGCGGTGCCCTGGCAATTGCTGATCGGCTACCAGCAATACCGCCAGCAACTGGGCAGCATGCAGGCGCTGTTGCAAAAGAACGCCGCCCTACCGCCGCTGAAGAACCTCGTCGATGCCAATGGCGATACGCCGCGCACGCTGGTCCTGGTGATCGGCGAATCCACGTCGCGCAAGCACATGAGCCTCTACGGCTATCCACGCGAAACGACCCCGCAGCTGGACGCACTGAAGGCCGCGAACCGGAACCTCACGGTATTCAACAACGTGGTGGCGTCGCGGCCATATACCATCGAGGTGCTGCAGCAGGTGCTGACGTTCGCCGACCAGGAGCATCCCGACCGCTTCCTCACCGATCCGTCGCTGATGAACCTGATGAAGCAGGCCGGCTACAAGACCTTCTGGATCACCAACCAGCAGACCATGACCAAGCGCAACACCATGCTGACGACCTTCGCCCAGCAGACCGATGCGCAGTTCTACCTGAACAACCAGCGCAGCCAGAACGCCAGCCAGCTGGACGGCGCGGTGCTGGCGCCCTTCGCCAAGGTGCTGGACGACCCGGCGCCGAAGAAGTTCATCGTGGTCCATCTGCTCGGCACCCACATGAACTACAAGTACCGCTATCCCGCCGACTACGCTCGCTTCGTCGACCGCCAGGGCGCCCCGGCGGCTCTCAGCGACGACCAGGTGGAGGTCTACAACAGCTACGACAACGCCGTGCTGTACAACGACTACGTGGTCTCCAGCCTGATCAAGGGCTTCGCCAACAGCGATCCGAACGGCTTCCTGGTCTACCTCTCGGACCATGGCGAGGAAGTCTTCGACGAAGCCCCGCACGACCGTCTCGGCCGCAACGAAGGCGACCCGACCCGCGGCATGTACACCGTGCCCTTCCTGGTCTGGACTTCGCCCAGCTGGCAGCAGACCCATCCGCGCGACCTGCAGGCCCTGGTCGACCGACGCTACAGCAGCGAAGACCTGATCCATACCTGGTCCGACCTCGCCGGCCTCAACTATGACCTCTTCGATTCGACCAAGAGCCTGGTGAGCAACGACTTCCGGCATGAAGTCCGCTGGATCGGCAACCCCTATGCCCACAATGGCTTGCGCGACTTCGACAAGCTGCCGCTGGACAAGGCCGACGCCGGGCAGCAGGTAGCCCAGGCCGGACGACCCGCGCCAACGACGCCGCGCGCACCGTCCCGTCAGCCGAACGAAGGCTGACCGCTACCAAGGAAAACGCCCCGCCGAGCGGGGCGTTTTTCCAGCCGTAGCGCCCTCAGGGCAAGACCAGGTTGCCCTGCTCGTCGAACGGCCAGAACGGGTTGTAGGCAATTTCCCAAAGATGTCCATCCGGGTCAGCGACATATCCGGAGTAGCCACCCCAGAACACTTCCTGCGGCATCTTGGTCGCCTGCCCTCCGGCCGCCGTGGCCACGGAGAACAGACGGTCCACCTCGTCCCGCGAAGCGCAATTGCAGGCCAGGGTGATAGCCGCGAAGCCGGTCGGACGATCTTCCACCTGCGCATCCTCGGCGAGGGCGCTGCGTCCGTAGAGGCCGAGGACCAGGTTGCGGCCCTTGAGAAATACCACCTGCTCGCTGCCGTCCGAAGAGGGCTGCCAGCCCAGCGCCTGGTAGTAGAGAGAGGAGCGGGCCAGATCGGCGACCCCGAGGGTCACCAGGGAAACACCATTGCCTGTCATGTCGGCGTCCTTGTCATGGGTTGTCGAGCAAGGCTGACACGAGCGCCGCGAGGCTTCCAGAGCGACATGAAAAAGCCCCGCCGAGGCGGGGCTCTTCGTAGCAGAGGCGACTGCGCTAGAGGTAGAACGCCTTCAGCGGCGGGAAGCCGTTGAACTCCACCGCACTGTAGCTGGTGGTGTAGGCGCCGGTAGACAGCCAGTAAAGGCGGTCGCCGCTCGACAGGTTCAGCGGCAGGCCATACTTGTAGTGCTCGTACATGATGTCGGCGCTGTCGCAGGTCGGGCCGGCGATCACCACCTCTTCCATCTCGCCCTGCTTCTCGGTCCAGATCGGGAACTTGATCGACTCGTCCATTGTTTCGATCAGTCCGGAGAACTTGCCGACGTCGGCATAGACCCAGCGCTCCACGGCGGTCCGCGACTTGCGGGCGACCAGCACCACTTCGCTGACCAGGATGCCGGCATTGGCGATCAGCGAACGGCCCGGCTCGAGGATGATTTCCGGCAGGTCGTCGCCGAAGTCCTCCTTGAGGAAGCGGATGATCTCCTCCGCATAGGTTTCCAGGTCGTTGGTCTTGGTGATGTAGTTGGCCGGGAAGCCGCCGCCCATGTTGATCATCTTCAGGACGATGCCGTCTTCTTCCTTCAGGCGCTCGAAGATCACCTTGACCTTGGCGATCGCCGCGTCCCACACCGAGATGTCGCGCTGCTGCGAACCGACGTGGAAGGAAATGCCGTAGGGCTCCAGGCCCAACTGGCGGGCCAGGATCAGCAGGTCCATGGCCATGTCGGTCTGGCAGCCGAACTTGCGCGACAGCGGCCAGTCTGCGGTAGTCGAGCCCTCGGTGAGGATACGCACGTAGACCTTGGCGCCGGGAGCGGCCTTGGCGATGTTGCGCAGGTCGGCTTCGGAGTCGGTGGCGAACAGGCGCACGCCCTTCTCGTAGAAGTAGCGGATGTCCCTGGATTTCTTGATGGTGTTGCCGTAGCTGATGCGCTCCGGACCGACGCCGGTCTTCATCACCTTGTCCAGTTCGTAGATCGAGGCGATATCGAAGTTCGAACCCTTGTCGCGCAGCAGCTCGGTGATTTCGGTAGCGGGATTGGCCTTCACCGCGTAGTAGATCCTGGCGAAGGGGAAGCAGTCGGTCAGTTGGTCGTAGGCATCGGCGATGGTCTGCTTGTCGATGACCACGAAGGGGGTTTCCTGCTTGTCGGCGAAGGCCTTCATGCGCTGGAAGGTTTCAGGGGCGAAATAATCCTCGACCTTGATGGACATGGTTGGGACTCCCAATGGCAAAACACATGGATTCGTAGGGGTGAAGCTGAACGTCTAATCCGTTTCCCCACTTTGGTTCGCCTACTTCCCAAGGCATGTCGCCGAGTATCACCTGCCTGCCGGCAGCCACCGCCTGTTCATCCTGGTAGGTCGCGCGCGTGTCCCGCGCGACGACCTGGCCGCTTGAGCAGCGGACGTCGCCTTGCCACAAGGCGATCTCTCGTCGTCAGTACTTGAGCCGGATGGATCGTTTCCAGCATGGACGTTCGGGCGCGAACTTTAGGACCAAGGGGACGCGAGATCAATAAAAAAATGCCGCGATTTCGCCTCCGCCTGTCGCACCGCCGGATTGACCTGCTCAGCCTTTACCCCATGTGCATGACAGTGGAATGTCCCCGTCCGCCCAGCGTTCAATCGGATGGACGAAAAACGTCCCGCGCAGGCCTTGCGCCTACACCCTGAACGCGCCGATCAGGCGTTTCAGCTGGGTCACCTGGGCGCCCAGTTCGCGGCTGGCCCGCTCGGTCTGGCTAGCGCCTTCCGCGGTGCGCTCGCCGGCCTGGTTGATCTCGACGATGTTCTGGTCGATATCGTGGGCGACGGCGGTCTGTTGCTCGGCGGCTGCGGCGATCTGCTGGTTCTGGTCGACGATCATGCCCACCGCACCGAGGATATTCTCCAGTGCCTGCTGCACCTGCGCCGACTCGTTGACCGTGCCATCGGCGGTATGGTGGCTGCTGCCCATCGCCTTCACCGCCGCATCGACGCCGCCCTGCAGGCGCAGGATCATCTGTTCGATCTCGGCGGTGGATTGCTGGGTGCGCTTGGCCAGCGTGCGCACCTCGTCGGCCACCACCGCGAAACCGCGCCCCTGCTCCCCGGCACGAGCGGCCTCGATCGCCGCATTGAGCGCCAGCAGGTTGGTCTGTTCGGCGATGCCCTTGATCACATCCAGCACCTGGCTGATCGAGGCGCTGTCACTGGCCAGGCGATTGATCGCCGCCACCGACTGGTCGATCTCGCCGGCCAGGCGCTGGATGCTACCCACCTGCGATTCGACCAGGCTGCGCCCGCTGAGGGTTTCCTGGTTCACGCTGTTCGCGCTGCTCACCGCCATCGCCGCGCTGCGCGCCACTTCCTGGGCGGTAGCGGCCATCTGGTTCATCGCCGTGGCCACCTGCTCGATCTGGCTGCGTTGCCCGGCTACCGCCTGGTTGCTTTCGGCCGACACCGACTCGACGCGCAGGGTCTGCCGCTCGACCTCGCCGACGGTCTGGCTGACCCGCTCGATCAGGTCGTGGATCTTCGCCACCGACTCGTTGAACGATTGTCCCAGCTCGCCCAGCTCGTCACGACTGCGGGCCTGGAAGCTGACCGTCATGTCGCCGCCGGCGACGCGCTCCATCATTCGTCCGAGGTCTTTCAGGGTGGCCCGTGTGGAAACGTAGAAACCGCCGTAGAGGTATAGGATCGCGGCGAAAACCACAACCAACGCGGCGACGAGCAACAGCATCTGCGTGCGCACCTGTTGCAGGCGCTTTTGCAACTGGGTATCGAGATAGCCGAGAACGGCGTCGTCGAGCTGGTAGGTCTTGTCCATCGCCGCGCTGACCTGATCGTAGAACTGCGTCCACGGGGTATCCAGCGTCTCGGCCACGATTACCCGATCCTCGAACAACTGCCCCAGGCTCTTCAGGGTCTCGCGACTGGCCTGGGCGGCCTCCTCGAGCACCTGTGGGCTACCGGCCAGGGACTCCTGCAGCTTCAGGCCATACTCGCCATGCAGTTTCTCGAACTCCAGCAGCAGCTCGTCGAGCCGCGCGCTGGAGGACGAATTGAGGAAACCCTGGCCCAGGGAGTAGGCGCCGATGGCGCGCCCCTTGCTGATGGCCGCCGTCACCTCCGGCGTTATCGAGCCGACCAGCTCGCTGAGCTGGCGCACCTGGCGCTGGCTGTCCTGGCTGAGCCCGGCCTGGGCGATGAGCAACTTGATGAATACCTGCGCGCTACCGAGCAGCTTCTCCGCCCGTGCGCCCTTGCCTTGCAAGGACCCTTCGGCCTCCACGGCCTGCAAGCCGTTGAGCAACCGGTCGCGCTGGGCCTCGAATTCGGCTACCGCCGCCCCATCCTCGCTGAGCGGCGCCAGCGCCTCGAGCCGCCCGCGCAGCCCCTTCTGGATGTCCGCGATGCGCGCTTCCAGATCGCCAGCCTTGCCGGACTGGCCGATGACCGCATTGATCTGCAACAGATCGTTGAGGGACTCCAGGCCACGCCGGATCTGAAGTCCACTACCCAGCAGCGTCAAGCTCTGCAGTTCGATTCGGGTGTCGCTGAACTGGCGATAGGCATCGCGCACCAGATAGAAGCTGGTGATCAGCAGCGGCAGGAAGAACAGCACGCTGATCAGGCCGAACTTCATGCCGAAGCTGAGCCGGTTCATCAGCGCGATGGCGGGATAGAGTACGGTCTTCACCCAGACGTCTCCTGATTATTCTTATCGTTCTAAGAGATGCCGCCGCGTGGCGACACTGACGCTCGGAGTCCGCTCGCTAATGGCCTTTCGAAATCACGCGAACACGTTCACCTGTGTACCCGATATCGGCCTGGGGTTCTGTAACTTAAGGTTAACGGGGAATCGCAGGCGATTCCCCTGTCGCTGCGCTCAGAGGAACAGCGCGCAGAAGGCGAACACGGCGTACCAGAGCACTGCCGCGCGCACCAGCAATTGCCAGAGCGCATCCAGGCTGGCGACGCCGGCGGCACCCAACTCGACCGCTTCGACATCGCTGGCGACCCGTCCGGCCTTGCCCAGCAGCGCGGCCGCCGAGATGTCCCAGGCCAGCAGCCAGTGCAGCAGCACGCGGATAACCGCGAGGAAGTTGCCGACCAGGGCGAAGCTCAGCACCAGCGCACGCACCGGCAACCAGTCGAGGATATGCCGGACGCGCGCCGCCTGTTCGCGCAACGCCGGCTGGCGGGCGTGCTCCAGTGCCAGTGCCAGCAGGCGATAGGCCAGGGCCGCCACCGGGCCGAGCAAGGCATACCAGAAGATCACCGCGAAGAAGCTCTGGTAGCCCTGCCAGAGCAGATGGCCGTGCACCCGGCCGATCAGTTCGCTCTCGCTGCCGCCAAGGATCCCCAGGTCGCGTTCGGCGACATGGAAGGCAGCCTGGGCCTCCTCGCGCCGCCAGGCGTCGCGGAACGGCCCGAGGTCAGCCATGACGTCGCCGCGGCCGAGACTGTAGACCACCACCAGAAGATGCAGCGGAAGGCTCAGCCAGCCATAGGCCAACGGCTGCAGCAATGTCAGCAGCAGGGCCAGCGGCAGCAACGGCAGGACCACCGCGAGCAGCAGCCCCAGCCAGGAGCGGTGGGACACCGAAGGCAGGTCCTCGACCAGGCCCAGCCAGGCGAGCCAGGCGCCATCGCGCTGGATACGCCGGCGCCAGTCGGAGAACTTCTCCAACGCAAGGGCCAGCAGCAACACCAGGAACGTCATGTTTCCTCCTTGGAATCGGTCAATCCGGCGCGGTAGCGCGACCAGTCGAAAGCCCCGCCGGGATCGGTCTTGCGCTCCGGGGCGATATCGCAGTGGCCCTGGATGCGTTCCGGGGTGATCGCCGGGAAGGCCGCGCGCAACAGCCGCGTCAGCCCGGCCAGGGCAGTGTACTGCGCGTCCGTGTACGGTTCCGTGTCGGTCCCCTCCAGTTCGATGCCAAGGGAGAAGTCGTTGCACGCCTCGCGACCGTCGAAGCAGGAAACCCCGGCATGCCAGGCGCGGTCGTGGCAGGAGACGAACTGGGTGATGCCGCCGTCGCGTTCGATGAGGAAATGCGCGGAAACCGTCAGGTGGCGGATTTCCTCGAAATAGGGATGTTCGTTCGGGTCCAGGCGATTCTGGAAGAACGCCTGGACCTTGCCGGTGCCGAACTGTCCCGGCGGCAGGCTGATATTGTGGATGACCAGCAGCGACACCGCGTCCCCTTGCGGACGCAGGTTGAAATTCGGTGAAGGGCAGTGGCGGACGCCACGGATCCAGCCGGTAACGGAATCGAAATGCATACGGGCTCCTGAACGAGCCCCCACTCTAATCCAGCGGCGCCGGAATGACGATCAGGCGGGCTCTGGATCGGCCGCTTCGACATGCGTCGAGGAAAGGTATTACCCGCAAGAACGAAAAGACCCGGCATCCGCCGGGTCCTCGAGAAGCGCTAGGCGCCCTTGAGGCGCCGCAGGTTGCCGATCACCGACTCCAGGGCCCGGTCGAACAGCAAGGCATCGTCCAGCAGGCGTACCGCCTGCCGGCGAAACTCCACCGCCAGGCCCATGCGGGTCTTTTCCAGGACCTTCATCCCGGTACGATTGACGAAGATGTAGCGACCGGTGGGCCGGATCACTGCCGCCAGCTTGCAGCGCAGCTTGTGCTCGGCATCCTCCTGGATCTCCACCCAACTGCCGACACGCAGCGCATCGACCCGCAGCAGGGCCTCGTCGTTGTCTGGCAGGCGCACTTCGCTCTCGACAGGCGCCGGGGCGGCGTCCGGCGAGGTCAGGACGATTTCCTCGACCACCCGCAGCATGACCGGCGCCCGGGGCTTTTCCGCAGCCGTGCCCGGGGCCGCTTCGTCGAGCAGGGGGCTGTCCGCGACCGCCGCCTCGCCGCGCTTGTCGCGCTGCAGGCCCTGGACATGCAGGGTTTCCAGCTGGCTGAAGAATTCACCGGTGGAAAACGGATCGAAGGCTGCGCTGGCCAATCCCTCGCGCAGTGCCTTGAGCAGGCCTGGCACACGCTCCAGCAACTGTTGGCGGGACAGCGGATCGTCATGCGGGCCGACGCTCCAGATCAGCTCGTCCATGGTATCCAGGGCCTCCCGCCACTCGGCCGAAGCCTTGCCATGCTTGAGGCAGATCAGCAGCATCACCTTGCTCCAGGCATCCCGCAGCAGGCGCACCACCACCTCCGGCAGGACCTTGCCGAGCAGTCGCTGGTTCAGCACCTGCTCCACGTCCTGCCGGGCCAGTTCGGCCTTGGCGCGGCCTTCCTCGGCGTCGCGGGTGCGTTGCTCGAGGAGCTCGCTGCGGCGGCGCTCGTCGCCGGTGAAGGCAATGAAGTCCTCCAGCAACTCGGCGAAGATCGCCGGGTCGTCGACGAAGTCGTTCAACAGCCGCATCACGACCTGTTCGATCTTCTGGTACAGGCTGTCGCGCCGGGCATCATTGTGTTCGGCCCAGCCCAGCGACGCGGATGCGATCTCGTTGAGCAGGCGACGCGCCGGATGGCTACCGCGGCTGAAGAAGGTCTTGTCGAGCAGGGCCACCTTGAGCATCGGGATCTGCATCCGACCGATCAGAGCCTTCAGCGAATCAGGCAGGGTGCGGTCGTCGAGAATGAATTCGAACAGCATCGACACCAGGTTGATGACGTCATCGTCCACCTGGCCGACCACCCGAGAACGGCCGCTCTTGTGGCTGACCCGCTGGAGCAGTTGGTCGACCCCGTCGCGGACGTCGAACTCCGCGGCGCCGGGGCCCGGCAGGTGCTGTTGCAGGTGGGAAAGCAGGCGCATCAGGTCGTTGCTGGAAATCGGCGCGGCATTCTCAGGCGTTTCGCGACGGTAAAAGGAAGGATTGTCGCGAACCTGCGCCAGCAGTTCCTGCAGCGCGCCGAAGACCTCCTGCTGACCGCCGTCGAGCAGCGCAGCTCGTTCCTGCAGGGTCCCGGCATCGCGCACAGCTTCGGGACGGACAGCGGGCTGACGCCGCGGCAGCGCGGATTTGAGTTCCGGCAGCACACCCGCAGCGACCAGGATCTGGTTGGCCTCGGCGTACAACTGGTCGCAATGGGCCAGGACGTACTTCTCGAACAGCTTGAGAATGATCAGCTTGACCTTGATCTCGACGCCGAGCCCCTGGCAGGCATCGAGGAAAGCCGCGGTCAGCGGACGCGGAGCGAGGGGATTGCTCTTCTCGTCGACCTTCCGGCCGACCAGGGTGTTCAGGCGGGTGCTCAGGTGGGCCAGCGCGGTGGCATCGCGGCTCATCACCCGCGCCACCATCGCGTCCACCGCGACGGACTCCTCCAGTTCCTCGTTCTGTACCAGGCTAAGGCTGTCGAAGGACACGGTATCCAGGGTCGGCACGGATTTGCCGGACTGTATCTGGTTGAGCGCCGAGAACTCCTCGAAGACCTTCTGCAGGTAGACCCGCTCGATACTCTTGCGCTTGAGGCGCAGGTCGCGCATGGCTTCGAAGAAAGCGTTCTGTTCGAGGTTGCTGGTGGCTCGGTCGGCCATTTCGAAGAGGGTGTCGTCGGCGTTGTCGAACAACGCCTGCAACGCCTGTTTCAGCTGCAGCGCCGCCTTGTCGCGCACCTGCACGAGGATGACCGGCAGGCGCCCCGCTCCGGCGTTCGGCGACGGCTCGGAAGCGACCCTGGTCAGGTGCACCACATTGGCATCGTTCTGCATCGGGACTCTCCTGCCACCCTCGCGGCCGCGCATGGAATGGCAAAAATCGGGCACAGAGGATCGATTGGCGTCGTCCGTAACGTCAATTTCCAGGCGTCAAAAACAAGTATCTACATTCATTATAGAGATACTTTCAAATCTAGATAGAGGGTTTTCCTATAGACATGACTCTCTTCACACAAGCGAAGGCCGATGAATGGCGGCCGTCCCGACCGGCGCCCAGGCAGGCACAGACGCCGTCCGCCGCGCTCCGTATAATCGCCCGATCTCGTACAGGAGCCCGCCATGCCTAACCTCACCCTTGCCGACCTCCAAGGCGAAATCCAGGCCAACGTCCGTACCGCCCTGGCGGAAGATGTCGGCGGCGGCGACCTTACCGCTCAGTTGATCGATCCACAGCGCGAGGCCGAGGCCCGGGTGATTACCCGCGAGCACGCGACAATCGCGGGCCGCGCCTGGGTCGACGAAGTCTTCCGCCAGGTCGATCCCCGAGTGCTGGTGACCTGGCAGGTGGAGGACGGCCAGCGAGTCGAGCCGAACCAGACGCTGTTCCAGCTAAAAGGTCCGGCCCGCGCCCTGCTCACCGGCGAGCGCAGCGCGCTGAACTTCCTCCAGCTGCTTTCCGGTACCGCCACCCGCAGCCAGCACTACGCCGACCTGGTCGCCGGCACCGAGGTGAAGCTGCTCGACACCCGCAAGACCCTGCCCGGCCTGCGCCTCGCGCAGAAGTACGCGGTCACCTGCGGCGGTTGCCACAACCATCGCATCGGCCTCTACGATGCCTTCCTGATCAAGGAAAACCACATCGCCGCCTGCGGCGGTATCGACCGGGCAATCGCCGAGGCCCGGCGCATCGCACCCGGCAAGCCGGTGGAAGTGGAAGTGGAGAGCCTCGATGAACTGCGCCAGGCGCTGGAGGCCGGCGCCGATATCGTCATGCTCGACGAACTCAGCCTGGACGACATGCGCACCGCCGTCGCCCTCACTGCCGGCCGCGCCAAGCTGGAAGCTTCCGGCGGAATCAACGAGAGCACCCTGCGCAACATCGCCGAGACCGGCGTCGACTACATCTCCATCGGCACCCTGACCAAGGACGTCAGGGCCGTCGACCTGTCCATGCGCCTCACCCTCTGAACGAATCGCAGGCGAAAAAAAGCCCCGCCGAAGCGGGGCTTTTTCATGCGACTGGTGCCGGATAGAGGAATCGAACCCCCGACCTTCTCATTACGAATGAGCTGCTCTACCGACTGAGCTAATCCGGCGGCGGCGGAAAAACTATCATCAAAGCATCAATAGTTCAACACCAGCCATTACCAATAGAATTACTTGTCAGAGCAGCCTTTCGGAATGAACTGCTTTTCCTGATCACTGGTGCACTTCCAAAGGCCATCAGTAGCAGTACGAGTCAGAGTAATGACTTTGTCTTTGTTCTTCGGACCAGCAGCATCCATGGTGAAGGTCAGAGTAATATCAACAGCACCATTTGCAGGATCAGGGTTCAGAGCAATGGTGCCGAGATTATTGGCCTTTCCATCTACACCCAGCGGAACTTCTTTTTTAGCAGCGTCTTCTGCACCAGTACCACTCCTAACGCTCCAACCACGAGAAAGAGCCTCTTCTACAGTTGTCTTCAACGGGTTGATGGACGCCAGCGCCGAAGCGCCTTCCGAGCGCGCAACATAGTTCTGGTATTGGGGAATGGCAATTGCCGCCAGGATACCGATGATCGCAACCACGATCATCAGTTCGATCAAGGTAAAGCCTTTTTGAGCTTTCATGAATCTCTCCGTTGATTATGTATAGGCCTAACGCCTGAACCTCAACAAGCACTTACCATGCCAAATATCAAACCGCGCCATGCTCAAGGAAATCAGACTCCCTTCTCGATGAGAGTCAAACTTAAAACGGACAGGATGTGACATTTTTTGACAGCTGGATTTCCTCGATTTGGCAGCCCCTGTCATCTGCGTTATAAGGCACTTCAATAGCCCTTCTGCGATTCCTTCCCCATGAACGACAGCATCCAACTGAGCGGCCTGTCCCGACAGCTCGTCCAAGCCAATCTACTCGACGAAAAAACCGCCCTGCAGGCCCAGGCGCAGGCGCAGCGCAACAAGCTGGCGCTGGTGACGCACCTGGTGCAGAACAAGCTGGTAAGCGGCCTGGCCCTGGCCGAATTGTCCGCCGAGCAGTTCGGCATCGCCTATTGCGACCTGAACAGCCTGGACAAGGAAAGCTTTCCGCGGGACGCCATCAGCGAGAAGCTGGTCCGCCAGCACCGGGTCATCCCTTTGTGGCGGCGCGGCAACAAGCTCTTCGTGGGCATCTCCGACCCCGCCAACCACCAGGCCATCAATGATGTCCAGTTCAGCACCGGCCTGACGACCGAAGCGATTCTGGTCGAAGACGACAAGCTTGGCCTGGCCATCGACAAACTGTTCGAAAGCGCTACCGACGGTCTCGCAGGCCTCGACGATGTCGACCTCGAGGGACTGGATATCGGTAGCGCGGACAAGTCCACCCAAGAGGATGCCAGCGCAGAAGCGGACGACGCACCTGTAGTACGTTTCGTCAACAAGATGCTGCTGGATGCCATCAAGGGCGGCTCTTCCGACCTGCACTTCGAGCCCTACGAGAAGATCTACCGGGTGCGCTTCCGTACCGACGGCATGCTCCACGAAGTGGCCAAGCCGCCGATCCAGCTCGCCAGCCGCATCTCCGCGCGACTCAAGGTGATGGCCGGCCTGGATATCTCCGAACGACGCAAGCCGCAGGACGGGCGGATCAAGATGCGCGTGTCGAAGACCAAGTCGATCGACTTCCGCGTCAACACCCTGCCGACCCTGTGGGGCGAGAAGATCGTGATGCGGATCCTCGACTCCTCCAGCGCGCAGATGGGCATCGACGCCCTCGGCTACGAGGAGGACCAGAAGGAACTCTACCTGGCCGCACTCAAGCAGCCACAGGGCATGATCCTGGTCACCGGCCCCACCGGCTCGGGCAAGACGGTATCGCTGTACACCGGCCTGAACATCCTGAATACCACCGATATCAACATCTCCACCGCCGAAGACCCGGTGGAGATCAACCTGGAAGGCATCAACCAGGTCAACGTCAATCCGCGCCAGGGCATGGACTTCTCCCAGGCGCTGCGCGCCTTCTTGCGCCAGGATCCGGACGTGATCATGGTCGGCGAGATCCGCGACCTGGAGACCGCCGAGATCGCTATCAAGGCGGCACAGACCGGGCACATGGTGATGTCCACCCTGCACACCAACAGCGCCGCCGAGACCCTGACCCGCCTGCTGAACATGGGCGTGCCGGCGTTCAACCTGGCGACCTCGGTGAACCTGATCATCGCCCAGCGCCTTGCGCGAAAACTCTGTTCGCACTGCAAGAAAGAACACGACGTGCCGAAGGAAACCCTGCTTCACGAGGGCTTCCCGGAAGACAAGATCGGCACCTTCAAGCTTTATTCGCCGGTGGGCTGCGACCATTGCAAGAACGGTTACAAGGGCCGTGTCGGTATTTATGAAGTAGTTAAAAACACCCCGGCCCTGCAGCGGATTATCATGGAGGAAGGCAACTCCATCGAGATCGCCGAGCAAGCCCGCAAAGAAGGCTTCAACGATCTGCGCACCTCAGGCCTGCTGAAAGCCATGCAGGGGATCACCAGCCTGGAGGAAGTCAACCGCGTGACCAAGGATTAATCCATGGCGGAAAAAGCGTTAAAAACCAGCGTTTTCATCTGGGAGGGCACCGACAAGAAAGGCGCCAAGGTCAAGGGCGAACTGACCGGGCAGAATCCCATGCTGGTGAAGGCCCATCTGCGCAAGCAAGGCATCAATCCGCTCAAGGTACGCAAGAAAGGTATCTCCCTGCTGGGCGCAGGCAAGAAAGTCAAACCCATGGACATCGCCCTGTTCACCCGGCAGATGGCGACCATGATGGGCGCTGGCGTTCCCCTCCTGCAATCGTTCGACATCATCGGCGAAGGCTTCGACAATCCCAACATGCGCAAGCTGGTGGATGAGATCAAGCAAGAAGTGTCCTCGGGCAACAGCCTGGCCAACTCACTGAGAAAGAAACCGCAGTACTTCGACGAACTCTATTGCAACCTGGTCGATGCCGGCGAGCAATCGGGCGCCTTGGAAAACTTGCTGGATAGAGTCGCGACATACAAGGAAAAAACGGAATCGTTAAAAGCAAAGATCAGGAAGGCGATGACTTATCCTATCGCCGTCATCATCGTTGCCTTGATCGTCTCCGCCATTCTGCTAATCAAGGTCGTTCCGCAGTTCCAATCCGTATTCCAAGGTTTTGGCGCAGAGCTGCCTGCATTCACTCAAATGGTCGTAAATTTATCCGAGTTCCTACAGGAGTGGTGGCTTGCCGTCATCGTTGGCGTGGGGGTGATTGGCTTTACCTTCAAGGAACTGCATAAACGCTCGAAAAAATTCCGCGACGCACTCGACAGAACGATCCTCAAACTTCCCATTTTCGGAGGCATCGTCTACAAATCCGCGGTAGCCCGTTATGCACGGACCTTGTCCACGACCTTCGCCGCGGGTGTTCCCTTGGTCGATGCGCTCGACTCCGTCTCCGGAGCGACCGGCAATATCGTGTTCAAGAACGCGGTCAGCAAGATCAAGCAAGACGTTTCCACCGGCATGCAGCTCAACTTCTCCATGCGCACCACCAGCGTCTTTCCCAACATGGCGATCCAGATGACCGCTATCGGCGAGGAGTCCGGTTCGCTCGACGAGATGCTGAGCAAAGTCGCCAGCTACTACGAAGAGGAAGTCGACAACGCCGTGGACAACCTCACCACGCTCATGGAGCCGATGATCATGGCCGTTCTCGGCGTACTGGTTGGCGGTCTGATCGTGGCCATGTACCTTCCGATCTTCCAACTCGGCAACGTCGTCGGATAACTGATGCCCCTCCTCGACTACCTGGCCAGCCATCCGCTGGCCTTTGTCTTGTGCGCCATCCTTCTTGGCCTGCTGGTCGGCAGCTTCCTCAACGTCGTCGTGCATCGCCTGCCGAAGATGATGGAGCGCAACTGGAAGGCCGAGGCCCGCGAAGCGCTCGGGCTGGAACCGGAACCCAAGCAGGCGACCTACAACCTGGTGCTGCCGAATTCGGCGTGTCCGCGCTGTGGCCACGAGATCCGCCCCTGGGAAAACATCCCGCTGGTCAGCTACCTGGCGCTGGGCGGCAAGTGCTCGTCCTGCAAGGCCGCCATCGGCAAGCGCTACCCCCTGGTGGAACTGGCCACCGCGCTGCTCTCCGGCTACGTGGCCTGGCATTTCGGCTTCACCTGGCAGGCGGGCGCGATGCTCCTGCTGACCTGGGGCCTGCTGGCGATGAGCCTGATCGATGCCGATCACCAACTGCTGCCGGACGTGCTGGTGCTGCCGCTACTCTGGCTGGGCCTGGTCGCCAATCATTTCGGTCTCTTCGCCAGCCTCGACGATGCGCTGTTCGGCGCGGTGTTCGGCTACCTGAGCCTGTGGTCGGTGTTCTGGCTGTTCAAGCTGGTGACCGGCAAGGAGGGCATGGGCTACGGCGACTTCAAGCTGCTGGCCATGCTCGGTGCCTGGGGCGGCTGGCAGATCCTGCCGCTGACCATCCTGCTGTCGTCGCTGGTCGGGGCGATCCTCGGGGTGATCATGCTGCGCCTGCGCAACGCCGAAAGCGGCACGCCGATCCCCTTCGGTCCCTATCTGGCGATTGCCGGGTGGATTGCATTGCTCTGGGGTGATCAAATAACCCGGACCTATCTGCAATTCGCCGGATTCAAATGACCCAACCCTGGATACTAGGCCTCACGGGCGGTATCGGCAGCGGCAAGAGCGCAGCCGCCGAGCATTTCATTTCCCTCGGCGTCCACCTGGTGGACGCCGACCATGCCGCCCGCTGGGTGGTGGAGCCGGGGCGTCCGGCCCTGGCGAAGATCGTCGAACGCTTCGGCGACGGCATCCTCCTGCCCGATGGCCAGCTCGACCGCGCCGCCTTGCGCGAGCGGATCTTCCAGGCGCCGGAGGAACGGCGCTGGCTGGAGCAATTGCTGCACCCGCTGATCGGCGCGGAGATCGTCCAGTACCTGGCCAGGGCCGAATCGCCCTACGCCATCCTGGTCTCGCCGCTGCTGGTGGAGTCCGGCCAGCGCCAGATGACCCAGCGAGTGCTGGTGGTGGATACCCCGGAACACCTGCAACTACAGCGCACCATGCTTCGCGACAAGGTCTCCGAGGAGCAGGTGCGCTCGATCCTCCAGGCCCAGGCCCGGCGCGACGAGCGTCTGAAGCACGCCGACGACGTGCTGGTCAACGACGGCGACCTGTCCCACCTGCAGCGTGAAGTCGAACGACTGCACGCCTTCTACCTGACTTTGCGAGGAGGCCGAGCATGAGCCAGCCCCTGACCGTGGAGTGCCCGACCTGCGGCGCGCCCGTCGAATGGAAAAGCGACAACAAGTACCGCCCCTTCTGCTCCGACCGCTGCAAGCTGATCGATCTCGGCGCCTGGGCAGCCGAGGAACATGCGATTCCCGGCGACACCCTGGAAGACGACATCTTCTCCGCCGACCTGCCGCCTCGCGAGCATTGAACGCAACGGGCCAGCCGGATTGGCTGGCCCGCTCCTTCAGGGACGCATGAAAGCGTAGTCGCACTGGTCGTCGAGATTCTCCGCAAGAAATTGCAGTTCGCTGGCCAGGTCGCCAGCATCGCGCTCCGCCCGGTTCAGTTCGACGATTGCGCTGAGCAACGCGCGCAGGCGCATTGCCCGGTCCGCCTCGTCGCTCTTCGACAGCAGCTCTCGCAGGCCCTCTCGGGCCCATTCATGGACACCCATGTTCCGCTCCTCACCTGGGAAAACGGCAGGATCGTGGCCGGCTTGGTCCGAAACACTGACGCAAGTCAGCCGCCGCCCGCCATGGACCTGGCGAATGACTGATCATCAGGGCTTGCGCTCTTCGTCCTTCCAGGGCGCCTGCAGGTAGCGCGTGCGATTGAAGGTTTCCAGCCACTCCGGGTAATAAACCACCAGGCCGGTGATCACCGTGCCGTTGATGAAGGCCTCGGGGAACATGATCAGCCACAGGTAACCGGCGAAGTCCTCCAGCCAGGGCGGCATCGGGAAAAGGCCGTCGATCCAGACCACGCCAAGGCCGAGCAGCAGGACCACCACCGCGGTGAGGGCCGCCGGGAAGAAACCGCAGCAGAAGATGTAGACGAACAGGTTGCGCGGCTGGCGCTTTTCCACGAACAACGCCGCCAGCTCGGCGATCAGCGCGGGAATCGCCACCAGCAGCACGCCGTTGACGCCGATCGCCAGCCAATCCTGGCGGCCGAGCAGGCACAAACCCAGCTGCGCCACCAGCCCCACCACGATCGCCAGCGGCCAGTCGAGCAGCAGGGTCACGGCGGTCATGCCGATGAAATGGAAGGACAGCCCCGACTCGAAGTCCCGGCGTACCAGCCAGAGCAGGAACAGCCCGAGCATGGTCCCGAACACCAGGTGCTGGCGGCGGGTATCGCTGACCAGCTCGACCCAGGGCGCGCGCCAGGCGGCGAGCAGCAGCACCGGCGCATAGATGGCCCAGCCCAGTTCCAGGCTTTCCGCCGACAGCAACTCGGCAGCGATCACGGCTGCAGTTGTTCCAGGGCGATGCGCAGGGCCACCGGCGAATCCAACTGGCGGGTTTCCAACACGCGGCGCTGCTCCAGCCTGACCCAGAGGACCTTGCCCTCGTCCGAGGCATAGCGAGAAGCGATGGCCGCGTCGCGATCGAGCAGCACCGGATAACTGTAGTCACGCATGGCCGGCACCGCGAAAAGCCGGGAAATCAGCGCCGGCATGCGGCTGATGTCCGCCAGGAACAGCGCGTGGCGCGCCTCCAGGTAGCCCTTTGGGCGTTCCGCCAGCGCCGCCTTGACCAGCTTCGAGCCGTCCATGTCCCGCGCCACCAGCAGGACCCGGGTGGAGTCGTCCAGCGAGTGCGCCTTTTCGAACTGGTCCTGCAACGTCCAGGGCTCCAGGGTGGAGCCCTTCTCCACGGCCAGCGCCAGGCCGGGCAGCAGCATGGCCAGCAGAACCCAATGCAATCGTTTCACGCGTGTCCCTCCCGAGTGGAAAATACCTGGATGTCCTTGCGCCGCTCCCAGTCCGCCTGGGCTCGCCAGAATGCCTGTGCCTCCTCGGCGGCATCCAGGACGAAGACATGGGATTTGCCGATCCCCTCCCTCGCCAGACGCGCCAGCACCTCGTCGAGCATCCGCCGCGCCAGCCCCAGCCCTCGATAACCGGGATCGACCACCAGGTGCTGGAGGTAACCACGGCGACCGTCATGCCCGGCCATCAGGCAGGCGATCACTTCCCCTTCGGCTTCGACCAGCAGGCTCAGCCCGGGGTTGCGTTGAAGGTAGGCGAGGAAGAAGGGATAGGCGTCCTCCGCACGGAGGCGGATACCTGGCGTTCGCGACCACAGCGCGAAGAGTGCCGGGTGATCGGCGGCGATGACGCTGCGAAGTTGCATCGGAACGGCTCCGGCCCAAGGGGAACGGCAGTGTACACCGAGCCTCGCCGCTGGCGCGCTCCGGGACGGATTGTCGCAGCCGGAACGCCTGCGGGCTGGAAAGCGGCCCTGCCGGCAGACTAAGCTGAGCCCATGAACGAAGCGGATTACCTGCGCCTGCTCACCCGTCAGGCCGAACAAGCCAACGACTTCCTCTCCAACGCACGTAAATGGGACCGCGAGCGCTGGGTCTGCCAGCGCTTCCTCGAAGCCCTCAACGTGCCCTATCGCCAGGAGGATTTCGCCGCCCCCGGGGAACAGCCGCCGGACGTCCTGTTCAAGGGTGCCGGCTTCGAGGTGTTCTTCGTCCTCGATGAAGGTCGCCGGCTGAACGAGGAGTGGCGCGAGGAACTGACCCGTCGCCGCCAGGCCGTCAGCCTGCGCCAACTGATCCGCCGCGAAGAGCGGCCACAACGGATCGCCGCCGCCGAGCTGCAGGCACGGCTGGCGCCAACCCTGCGCAAGAAGGCGCACAACTATAGCGAGCGCGGCATCGACCACGGCGAACTGGACCTGCTGGCCTTCGTCAACCTGAAGCGCGCGGTGCCCGATTTCAATACGCCCTTCCCGCCGCCCACCGAATACCTGCGCCAAGGCTGGCGCTCGCTGTCGATGGTCGGTCCGACCTTTGCCCGGGTGCTCTTCGCTCACTCCGGCGCCCCCGAGTTCCTGCGCGCCAACCTCGGCCGCAGCATCCTGTTCGACGCCGGGGTAGGCCTGTGAGCGAAGGGCGGGTGAAGTGGATCGGCGTGCGCGCCGGCAGCCGCGCGCCGATCCAGGAACTGGAGGCGGTGGAGGCACGGCGCGGTCTGGGACTGACGGGCGACCACCCGCACCCGCCGCGCCAGGTCACCCTGGTGCAGTGGGAACACATCGAAGCCCTCGGTACCCTGCTGGGCAGGCCACTGTTGCCCAACGAGATGCGCCGCAACATCGCCGTCGCCGGCATCAACCTGCTCAGCCTGAAGGATCGTCGCTTCCGCCTCGGCGGCGCGCTGCTGGAAACCACTGGCTGGTACCAACCCTGCGGACGCCTGGAAAAGCACATCGACCACCGCACGCTGAAAAGCGTGCGTGAACAGGGCGGCATCACCGCGCGGGTGATCGGCAGCGGAGTGATCCGCCTCGACGATCCGCTGGTGATCGAGCCCCCTGTCTGTCTAGAATGACCGACATCGAAAACGGAGGCCTGCCATGTCCAGCCGACTGAGCCCCGAAGACCAGCAGAAGGTCGAGCAGTACCTCGCCTCGCCGCTGCACCAGGTCGAGCGTGCGCCGTTCCGCCCGTGGTTCCTGATGTTCGTCCTGCTCGCCGTGGTCATCGGCCTGGGCCTGCTCAGCCGCCTCCTCAGCTACCTGGCCTGAGTCGTCCGGTCGAGCCACGCTCCCGACGACCGCCTCACGGAATTCCCACTATGAGATATCCACATGTCCCATCGCATCGTGATCGTCGGCGGCGGCGCCGGCGGGCTGGAGCTCGCCACCCGTCTCGGCCGCACCCTGGGTAAACGCGGCAAGGCCCAGGTCACCCTGGTCGACGCCAACCTCACCCACATCTGGAAACCCCTGCTGCACGAAGTCGCCGCCGGCTCGCTCAACTCCTCCGAGGATGAGCTGAACTACGTCGCCCAGGCGAAATGGAACCACTTCGAATTCCAGCTCGGCCGCATGCAGGGCCTGGATCGCGCCGGCAAGCGGGTCCGCCTGGCCGCACTGGTGGACGAGAATGGCGTTGAGCTGGTTCCCGAGCGCGACATCGCCTACGACACCCTGGTGATCGCCGTCGGCAGCACCACCAACGACTTCGGCACCGAGGGCGCTGCGCAACACTGCATTTTCCTCGATACCCGCGCCCAGGCCGAACGCTTCCACCGCCAGTTGCTCGGCCAGTACCTGCGTGCGCATACCGGGCACGACGCGAACAACAACGCAGTGAGTATCGCCATCATCGGCGCCGGCGCCACCGGCGTCGAACTGGCTGCGGAACTGCACCACGCCGCGCAGATGCTGGCCGCCTACGGGCTCGACCGGATCCGCCCGGAAGACCTGCACATCAGCCTGGTCGAAGCCGGCCCGCGGGTGCTGCCGGCACTGCCCGAGCGTATCAGCCAGCCGGTACACCAGACCCTGAGCAAGCTCGGCGTACGGGTGATGACCGGCTCCGCGGTGAGCAAGGTAGATGCGGACGGCCTCTGGACCGGCGACGGCGAATTCGTCCCGGCGACGCTCAAGGTCTGGGCGGCGGGCATCCGTGCTCCGGCCTTCCTCAAGGAACTCGACGGCCTGGAAAGCAACCGTATCAACCAACTGGTGGTCCGCCCGACCCTGCAGACCACCCGCGACGACGACATCTTCGCCTTCGGCGACTGCGCCGCCTGTCCCCAGCCGGGGCAACCGGGAGAGCAACCGCGCAACGTGCCGCCACGCGCCCAGGCCGCGCACCAGCAGGCCTCGCTGCTGGTGAAATCGCTGCGTGCCCGTCTCGAAGGCAAGCCGCTGGGCGACTATCACTACCGCGACTACGGTTCGTTGATCTCGCTGTCGCGCTTCAGCGCGGTCGGCAACCTGATGGGCAACCTGATGGGTAGCGTCATGCTCGAAGGCTGGCTGGCGCGGATGTTCTACGTATCGCTATACCGCATGCACCAGATGGCGTTGTACGGTCCGCTGCGCACCGCGATGCTGATGCTCAGCGGGCGCCTGCGCAGCACCGAACCGCGCCTCAAGCTGCACTGACCGGCCGCGCCCCGCCGCCAGCGGCGCGGGGCGCCACCTCAGCGACGAAACTGCCGCAGTTGTGCCAGGCGGCTGGCGGTACGCGCCATGTCCGCCGGCAGCGCGCTGCCTTCGACGAGCTCCGCCAGGGCCGTCTCGGCGCGCAGGAACAGGCGCCGGTCGTTGTCGTGGAGAACGTCGACGAGGTTGACGAAGCGCTGCTGGGCGGCGACCGAACAGCGTGCCATCGGCGGCACGCCATCCAGCACCCAGGTGGAAAAGCGCTCGCCGAGGACCAGGTAGTCCATTACCGCGGTCGGCGCCTCGCAGAGATCGGCGAAGGCGAACCACACCAGGTCGTCGCGCACCGCGCGCGCCAGCAAGGCTCTCGCTCCGCAGCGCAGCATCGCCCGCTCCGCAGGCTCGGGCACCGCCAAACCCAGCCCTTGCAGGCCTTCCGCCGCGGCGGAGTGACAATAGGCGCCGCCCGGGTAACCGGAGGCAGCTTCGGCGCTCGCCGGACGCCTCCGGTAATCCTGCGCACCGGCCACCTCCAGCACCTGCATGCGCGTTTCGATCAGGCGGATCGCTGGCAGGAAACGCTCGTGGTACAGCGGATTGGGCAACAGTTGCCGGGGCGCGTAGTTGGACGTGCAGACCAGGGTGATGCCGCGCCGGAACAATTCGCGGAACAAGCGGCTGATGAGCATCGCATCACCGATGTCGTGCACATGGAATTCGTCGAAGCAGAGCAGACGGCAATCGCCGAGTAGTTCATCGAGCGCGCCGCCCAACGCGTCGGCCTGCCCCTGGCGACGAAACATGCCGTCGTGCAATTGGCGGAAGAACGCGTGGAAATGGATCCGGCGCTTGCGCTCCAGGTCGGCGCTACGGAAGAAGCCATCCATCAGCCAGCTCTTGCCGCGTCCTACCGGCCCCCACAGGTAGAGACCGCGCGCGGCCCGGCGGAACAGCGAGGGGCCGCGACGCAGGCGTTGCAGCAGCTCATCCAGGTGGGCAATGGCGCTGCGCTGGGCGTCATCCAGCACATAGCCGCGCTGCTGCGCTTCGCGCTGGAAGTGGCGCGCCACGGGAAGCGCGGAGGTCGATTCGGACATGGACGTTCGCCGTGAAGAACACGCGGGACTCGGGGGCTCGATGTGGAAACCCGGCCAGCCGAGCAGGTTGGGCGCAGCCGCCGGAGGAAACGATTCTAGCGCCGGCCGATCAAGGCGCTCCAGCTTCCTCGCGCCGACAATGGGCGATTGTCGGACGGGCCTTGCCAGGCTCCTCGTGCCACCGCCGACAGCAATTGGCACTCCTGTGCCACCGGGCCGCGCCCTCCGCGGCACAAACCGCCCGCGGCTCTGGCAAGCACTTCTCCGACATCCTCTTCCCACCTCTCCGTCATCTCTTTCCCGAAGCCCCTACAACTCTTGAAGAAAAGGGGGCATCCAGAATCAGAAAGCTACGATTGTTTCCGATTCCCCTCCTATCCAGCCTATTGGGCACCCCGTTTTCCAGTCCTGATCCATATCGGCACCGTCGATGTGGTTCCCGGGTTTTCTTCCGCAAAACAAGCGAACCGATGAACGATGCCGCCCTGTCTCGATGACTTTCCGTTGAACCATCACCCTCTGCCATCCAGCGACTCCCTGAACAATGCCCGACCAAGACGCAGTGCCGGTATCGCCGGCGTGGCGCTGCTGCTCTCCTCCCTGGGCATCGCCGCGGCCCCCATCTCGATACCGGACGCCGGCCAGGCCGTACGCGATGCGCAGAGCCAGCGCCTCGACCTGCCCGCGCCCATGGAGCTGGATCCGGAAAAACCCGCGCCGCAAGACGCAGGTGCTACCGACGCCTCTGCCGAGGGGCCACGAGTACGGGTCGACAAGTTCCAGGTAGGCGGCAACCGGGTGTTCGATTCCGCGCGGCTGCTCGCCCTGCTGGCCGATCTCGAGGGGCATGAGCTGAGCCTGCCGCAACTGCATGCCGCCGCCGGCCGAATCGGTGATTTCTACCAGCAGCATGGCTACGTACTGGCGCGTGCCTACCTGCCCGCACAGGAAATCGAGAACGGCACGGTACGGCTCGAAGTCGTCGAGGGGCGCTATGGGCAGGTCGAACTGCACAATGGCTCGCGTACCCTCGATCCGGTGGTGCGCCAGCCCCTGGCCAATCTGGAAAGCGGCACCCCCGTAAAGGGCGACGAACTCGAGCGCAGCCTGCTGCTGCTCAGCGACATTCCGGGCGTGGAAGCCAAGGGCACGTTGCTGCCGGGACAAGTTCCCGGCACCACCGACCTGCGCATCGATGCCCGGACCGCCCCGCTCTTCAGCGGCCGCCTGGAGGCGGACAACTTCGGCGACCGCGCCATGGGCGAATACCGCCTGGGCGGCGTCTTCGACCTCAACGGTCCGCTGGGCCTGGGCGACCAGCTGAACCTGCGCCTGCTCGGCAGCGATCGCCATCAACGCTACTACCGCGCCGCCTACCAGCTGCCGCTGGGTCCCTGGGGATCACGCATCGGCATGGCGCACTCGGAAACCTCCTACCGGCTGGTGCGCGACTTCAAGGAATGGGAAGCCCACGGGCGAGCCATCATCGACAGCCTGTTCCTCACCCATCCGCTGCTACGCAGCCGCGCCTTCAACCTGTCCACGCAATTACAGTACGAAGAAAAGCGACTGAACGACGACATCGACCTGTTCGAGTTCAAGAAGAGCAAGCAGATCCATCTCTGGACCGCCGGTTTCAGCGGCAGCAGCCAGGACCGCCTGCTCGGTGGCGGGCAGACCGGTTTCTCGCTGGCCTACGGGCATGGCCGGCTGAACCTGGACAGCGGCGAGCGCAGCAGGGACAGGAAGAGCGCCGGCACACAGGGGCGCTTCGACAAACTCTCCATCAACGCGGTACGCCTGCAGCGGCTGACCGACCGCCTGCAGCTGTTCACTCAGCTCAATGCCCAGTGGAGCTCCGGCAACCTCGACAGCGCGGAGAAGTTCGACATCGGCGGTGCCTATGGCGTCCGTGCGTTTCCGTCAGGCACCCAGGGCGGCACCGGCGACGAGGGTTGGCAGGCGAGCGCGGAGTTGCGCTACAGCCTGGCTCCCGGCTGGCAACTGAGCAGCTTCGTCGACCAGGGCGCGGTGAAGTTCCAGAAGAAGCCCTGGACCCCGGAAGTCAATCGCAACCGCATGGGCGGGGCCGGCACCGGCGCCACATGGTACGGCGCGGACCATCAGGTCAGCCTGACCGCCGCCTGGCCGCTGGGCCAGGAGAAGGGCATCGCGCCCGACCGCAATCCGCGCCTGTGGCTGCAGGCGACCCGTTATTTCTGAGCGACACCCGTTCTGCTGCGGAGCAGCAGAACTTTTCCCACCCAGAGAGGACCTACCCATGAATAGAAGCTACGCCCTGGTCTGGAACCAGGCTACAGGATGCTGGAATGTCGCCAGCGAAGGCACCCGCCGCCGCGGCAAGAGCGGCCGCGGCACGCTGCTGGCAGTCGCCGGCGCATCGTTGCTGAACCTTCTCGGCCTGCCCGAAGCCTTCGCCCTGCCCTCCGACGGCAAGATCGTCAATGGCCAAGGCAGCATCCATACCAGCGTCGACGGCAAGCACATGACCATCGACCAGCAGAGCCAGAAGCTGATCGCCCACTGGAACGGCTTCGACATCGCCGCCGACGAGCGCGTCAGCTTCCAGCAACAGAACAGCAATGCCATCGCCCTCAACCGGGTACTCGGCAACGATGGCAGCAAGATCCTGGGCAAGCTCGACGCCAACGGCAAGGTGTTCCTGATCAACCCCAACGGGGTGATGTTCGGCAAGACCGCCCAGGTCAACGTCGGGGGCCTGGTGGCCAGCACCCTGGACATTTCCGACAAGGACTTCCTCGACGGCAATTACCGCTTCAACGGCAAGTCCGGCGCCGGCGTGAGCAACGCCGGAACCCTTAGTGCCAGCGAAGGCGGCAGCATCGCCCTGCTCGGCGCGCGGGTCGACAACAGCGGCGTGGTCCAGGCCCGCCTGGGCAGCGTCGCCCTCGGTGCCGGCCAGGATGTCAGCCTGAACTTCGACGGCGACGGGCTGCTCAACCTGCAGGTCAACGCCGGCGCGGTCGACGCCCTGGCGCACAATGGCGGCCTGCTCAAGGCCGACGGCGGCCAGGTGCTGATGACTGCCCGCAGCGCCGACAGCCTGCTCAAGACCGTGGTCAGCAACCAGGGCGTGATCGAGGCCAAGACCCTGCAAAACAAATCCGGCCGCATCGTCCTCGATGCCGGCGATGGCGGCGCCGTCCTGGTGGCTGGCCGACAGGACGCCAGCGCTCTGGGCGGCCAGGGCGATGGCGGCGTGGTGGAGAACCGCGGCGGCAAGGTCGAGGTGCAACTGGCGGCCCAGGTGGACACCCAGGCCGACCAGGGTCGGACCGGCACCTGGAAGATCCGCTCGAATG
Source organism: Pseudomonas sp. HMSC066A08 (assembly GCF_001813025.1). Classification (NCBI taxonomy): domain Bacteria; kingdom Pseudomonadati; phylum Pseudomonadota; class Gammaproteobacteria; order Pseudomonadales; family Pseudomonadaceae; genus Pseudomonas; species Pseudomonas sp. HMSC066A08. The sequence continues at coordinate 10,753 of NZ_KV811280.1, read as the reverse complement.
AAGTGGATGTCGCCCAGACCGCTATGCGCAAGACCCCGACCCTGCTGGCCGATACCCTGTCGCGCAACCTGGGCAGCACCCATATCGAACTCACCAGCAAGCGCGGCAACCTGAAGGTCGACGCGCCGGTTTCCTGGAACAGCGCCAACAAGCTGAGCCTGAGCGCCGAGCAGGGCGACGTCGAGCTGAACGGAACCATCAAAGCCACCGGCAACGGCGCGGGCCTGGCCTTGAACGCCCGCAACGAGATTCGCCAGAAGGCCGATATCACACTCTCCGGACAGAACACGGCACTGAGCCTGAACTACGGCAAGCGCCACAGCCTTCAGGACGACGCGCGAGTGACCCTGTCCGGCAAAGGCGCCTCCTTCCGCGCCAACGACCAGGACTACAAGGTCGTCCAGAGCCTCCAGCAACTGCGAGAGATCGACCGGAATCTCGGCGGTCGTTACGTACTGGGCAACGCCATCAACGGCGGCAACACCAGCTTCCTGTCCCTGGGCAATGGCGGGGCCTTCACCGGCATCTTCGACGGCCTGGGCAACGAGATCAGCAACCTGGCGGTCTATGGTACCAGCGCGTTCATCGGCCTGTTCAGTAACAACCACGGCACGCTGCGCAACCTGTACCTCGACCGGGTCGAGGTCAGCGGATCCCGCTCCACCGGCTACAACAACGATATCGGTACGCTCGCCGGCGCCAACATCGGCACCATCTATAACGTCAAGGTCAGCAACGCCCGCGTCACCGGCTCCGCACAGAACAACACGCTGGGCGGGCTGGTCGGCCTGAACCTCGGCCGCATCGATCAGGCCTCCGCCAGCGGCCAACTGATCGGCAATGGGCGCACCTACGCCATCGGCGGCCTGGTGGGCGAGAACATTTCGACCGCCAACGGTATCGCCAGCATCGACAACAGCCAGGCGGACGTGATCATCTCCGGGCGGATGTCGAGCGACTCGACCTCCTATGGCGCGGGCGGCCTGGTAGGCAACAACCGGGAGGCCCGGATTTCCAACAGCCACGCATCAGGCAGCCTGAACCTGGCCGGTAACAACCTGAACCTGGGTGGGCTGCTAGGGCGCAACTATCTGGGCGAACTGACCAACGCAAGCTCCTCGGCCTCGGTTTCCGGCTCTGGCCGTGGTGGCTTCCGCGGTGGCCTGGTCGGCTTCAACGAGAAGGGCACGCTAACAAACGTTTCCGCCCGCGGAAATGTCAACGGCGCCGGCGCAGTGGCGGCCGGCGGCCTGGTCGGCCGCAATGAGGGCGGCACCTTGACCAACGCGTCCGCGGAAGGCGACGTCAGCGGCAACGGTACCGACTCGCTCGGCGGCCTGGTCGGCAAGAACGTCAAAGGCACTCTGAGCAATGTCAGCGCCAGCGGCAACGTGGCCGACAAATCGGGCCGCCACCTGGGTGGACTGATCGGCAGCAGCGAACAGAGCACCATCACCAACGCCAAGGCCCGGGGAGACGTCAATGGCATGGCCAACGACGCCCGGATCGGTGGCCTGATCGGTTCGAGCAAGGACACCCTCATCACCAACGCCCAGGCTTCGGGCAAGGTTCGCGGCGGCATCGGCGCTTTCGCCGGAGGCCTGGTGGGCCTGCTGGAAGGCTCGAGCAAAGTGGCGAACTCGTCGGCCAGCGGCGACGTAGAGGGCGGCGCCTCGAGCCATGTCGGCGGACTGGTCGGCACGAACTACGGAAACATCGAGAACTCGTCGGCCTCCGGCAGCGTCACTAGCAATCAGGGCCAGAGCCTGGGCGGGCTGGTCGGGATCAACATGGGCTCCGTCAGGAACTCCTCGGCCAGCGGCAAGGTAGTTGCTCAGAACCCCCTCTTTATCCATGGCGGACTGATTGGCCTCAACCTCGGCGGACAGCAATCTCAGAACACGCTGCTCGAAGAGGCGAAGAACGTGCCGATGATCGGACGCGACTTCAGCTTCTAAGCCGTATCACCAGCCCTTCCCGCTTCGGCGGGAAGGGATTCCAGCCCAAGGATTTCCAGAAACAGAAAAGCCCGGCTCGATGCCTGATGCCAGTCAGTTAAGGCATTGACGCCGCAGCCGGTACGATGGAAACAGGCTCATGAACTTTCATGAGCCTGTTTTTTTATGAGCCTTCAACAACCCCCGCAAGCCTCTGCCAAGCAGAGGCCATGTTGGCAACCTCTCGCTCGAGTGGGCGAAGTACCGCCGCCGGAGGCCAGGACAGAACCTTCAGAACCAAGGGAGCACACACCGGGGACAGGCATTCAGGGAGGTCCAACCGCGTGGGAGGCAGAAGCGCTACCACAGCCACCTGACACCTTCGAGCAAAGCATGCTGTTCACTCTGATGGCTCAACACTTATCGAACCGTGCCGCCCGGCCTCAGCGGCTTCCACCGCAACAAGCGGATCTGGTGGATGGGGAGCTGCCGCCCGAAGCAGTCTCGCCTAGCGATACCGGTACT
>NZ_KV811280.1:0-8191 GCF_001813025.1 Pseudomonas sp. HMSC066A08 | reverse complement strand
GAAGCAGTCTCGCCTAGCGATACCGGTACTGAGGAGCCGGCTACCGGACGAAAGGTAACCGCGCCTCACAGCAGGTCGCCAGGCCTGTAGGAAAAATCTGGAATTACCGAGAGCGCCCGGACTCCAGCGCCGGCATGCTGGCAGAGCCCCGCAATTTCACGGCCAAAACCGCCGTACCCTCTGTAATCGCTGATTACGTCGGGGGCGCATTGCTATGCCTGCAGAATGGTTTCAGGGCCTTAGAAACAAAAAAGCCCACCTAGATAGGCGGGCTACTTCATATTGACATCACATCAATGCGGGCCTAATTTTTGGCCCAGACGGCTGCAAGGCTAGAACGGTGCAACACTCCCTTCCTAGACCTACGCAACTCGCCCTCGAAAATGGTGGGTCGTGTAGGATTCGAACCTACGACCAATTGGTTAAAAGACAATTGGCCTAGGTTTCTCTAGGAAGGGTTTCTACCCAGCCACCTTTCACACCAGCAGCCTCTAATGACCCCACATTAGAGGCTGTAGACATGAATGCGAAAGCGACTTCGGTTGTATCCACCAAGGGTGGTGTAGGGAAATCCACCACCGCCGCCAACCTCGGTGCATTTTGCGCCGATGCTGGCCTGAAGACCCTCCTCATCGACCTGGACCCCGTCCAGCCCTCCCTATCTTCGTACTACGAGCTACCTGAAGTCGCCCAGGGCGGCATCTACGACCTGCTCGCCGCCAACATAACTGACCCAGCGAGGATCATCTCCAGGACGATTATCCCCAACCTGGACGTCGTGATTTCCAACGACCAGAACAACCAGCTCAACAACCTACTGCTCCAGGCGCCCGATGGCCGGCTTCGGCTGGCAAACCTCATGCCGTCCCTGAAGCAGGACTACGACCTGGTGCTGATCGACACACAAGGTGCGCGCTCCGCTTTACTCGAAATGGTCGTGCTCGCATCGGATCTGGTTGTTTCCCCCCTGCAGCCCAACATGCTCACTGCCCGCGAGTTCAACCGCGGCACAATGCAAATGCTCGATGGACTACGTCCCTACGAGCGCCTCGGCATGCGGATCCCCAAGGTTCAGATCGTCATCAACTGTCTGGACCAGACCAATGACTCCCGGGCGATTCACGAGAATGTGCGTGCCATCTTCGATGAGCATCAGGACATTTCTGTGCTCGAAACGACTGTCCCGGATGCCGTCGTGTTTCGCAACGCAGCATCGCGCGGGCTACCAGCGCACCGCCTCGAAACTCGGCAACCCTCGAATCGCACATCAGCGCCCGCCCTGGAAATCATCCGTAACCTGGCCATCGAGGTCTTTCCCGCATGGACTGACCGCTTCCTCGCACTGACGCCGGAGGCGGTAGCAGCACTGGTCAAGGGAGGGCGCTGACATGGCGAAGACTCCTATCACCCAAGCCCGCGACGTCGACGCGGAACTTGTGCTGCAACTGAACAAGTTCGGCAGCGCCGCCGACCTTCGGAGCCAACAGGCCAAGTTGACCGGCGCTGCGCGAGAAATACGCAAGCTGACTGGTGGCGGTACCGACCTGTTCGGGAAGCTGGGTTGCTACTTGAGCTTTGAACAAAAGCAGCTCCTGCAAGACGCTGCGCGCTTGCTCGACTCGGTGAACCAGCAGGTCGAGCATGCGAAGGAAAAGCGTGATCGCGACGAGAAACAGGCCAAGAAGCGGCGTGAGCTGCGCGGGCGCCTGGCCAAGAAACTGGTCGCCTCGAACTACCCGCTTCCGGGAAATACGCTCGAAGAGCGGCTGGAAATCCTGCAGATCGCGTTGATCTACAACCGGGCCAAGGTGTTCGATCCCCTGTACTCCACCCGAGAACTCCACTCAAGACTGAAAGGTTGGCTGGAGCGTCCCAAGCAGCTCATCGGGTGGCGCAGTGAAGCCGAGTATTTCGCTAGTCAGGTGGGGAGACTGCGATGTGAGTTCATTAGTCATCTGATTGACGAAATCGCCTACGACGATGGCAGTGAAGTCGAGGAGCGCCTGCGCGTCATCAAGCAGAAGGTCGCTGACTGCATCGCACAGATCGCTCTGACCAGCGATGAGCAGGAAACCCTTCGGCTCTGGACAGACGCTCTGCAATCGGCTCCGGAGGGCCTCATATGAACCTCCAGAACCGCAACAACCTCATCCTGAGCCTGATCGCCGAGACCCAGTTCGACGCCTACGTGCAAGGCTACATGGCCAAAGCAGGCGCTGCCGCCGGTGCTTCCGAGAATCTGCAAATCGAGGCTGAAGGTGCTGCGATGCTGCAGGGCCTTGTCGCTCCGGTTCGCGCTCAGCAGCGTGCCTGTGGACAGCCCCTGCAGAACGTCCTGCTCCAAATCGCCCACGACCTACTGTTGCAGACGAAGTCGCAACTGGCCATCGCGGCCAATGCCAGCTCGATCCACGTGATCCAGCGGGACATGAACAGGGCTATCTGGAATATCGCGACTGCCATCGATCACCTGGCCGAATTCGCCCAACCCTCCCAGGACACCGTGAAGGTCATCGAACGGCTGATGCTCTTCGTCGGCAGCTCGCCTAGCCCGGAAGGTCAGCAACTGGCCGCAGAGGCAAGTGCGGTGCTTGGCATGAGCGAGGGGGGCCTGGCATGAAGCCTATGATTCAAGCCCACCTGGTCGAGCGCGACCAGTTCGGCTTCTGGACCCATCCGAACTATCCGGACCTGGCCGACAACTGCTCCTCCAACGAAGCGCAGGAAACGCTGCGCCGGCTTGGCCTTGAGTTGCAGACCGTCTTCATGGAGTCGGATGCGCCTCGCCTCTACGACTCTGCCCGTTCGGACCAACGATACAGCGAGTGGATCCCAACGCGGCCCGAAGGCGCCGGTTGGTTCGTGCTGTCGATCCACGATACCGATAACGGCCCGGTGTGCCAGTACGTGCGACCGCTCGGAGAACACCTGAGTCCAATCGATCTCGATGCGGCAGCAGAACAGCATGAGCGCCTGCTCAGCGAGACTTGTGCCAAGGCCTTGAATCAGCGCGACGCCGCCCTGGCCGAAGTCAAGCGCAACAAGCTCACCATCGCGGCCATGAACGAGGCGCACGCGAAACTCGCCGCAGATCTGGAGGCCGTCCAAGCCAGGGTTGCGGGGTTGCATCGCGCTCTAAAGGTGATCGTTGACGCTGCAGACCACGGTTCTTGGCCGACAACCGTCCTGCACGGGATTGATAAAGCACGTGCCATGCTCGCCGCCGCCCCTTCCCAAGCGAAGCCCAACACCGACGACGGGCAGGGAGGCAGGCCATGAGTGAAGCCAAGCTCAAGCCCTGTCCACTCTGCGGCAGCACGAACATTCGAATGCTGGAACCCGAGCTGCTCGACACCGATGCCTGGAACTGTGCCATTGAATGCCTGGACTGCCGGGTTCAAATCGGGCCGTCCTACTGCGAGCCAGACCCGTTAACAGCAAGGTATTCAGCACAGGTCGACTGGAACAGGCGCCCAAGCGCAAAAGCCACCGAGCAGGGCTCAACCTGCTGCAAGGGGAGCGCGTAATGGACAAGCAAAAAGTCCTTGCCAAGGTCGAGAAGCTGATGGCCCTGGCGAATGCCAAGGGGGCCACGCCGAACGAAGCGGAAACCGCATTGCGCCAGGCCGCGATCCTGAAGCGCCAGTTGGACCTCAGCGAAGCGGAGATCTCGGCCCACACGGTGGAAACCGCGTGCGTTCCCACTCGAACCAGGCGCTCTCCTGCCCCATGGCTGCATGAACTGGCCGGGATCTGCGCCAGTTCCTTCGGCTGCGACTACCTGGCGGCATACGCGATGCCAGCGGGCTGGACGTTCAAGTTCATGGGCCGAGGGATCGGCCCTGAGCTAGCCGCTCACGCCTACTCTACGCTCAACCACCAACTGGTGGCGGCGCGCTCGGCTCATGTCGCTCAACAGAAGCGCTGCAAGCTGTCGACCAAGCGCCGTCGCAGCAAGCTCTTCGTCGAAGGCTGGCTTCTCGCAGTGCGTTCGCTGGTACGTGACTTTGCCGGCAGGCCGGACGAGTCGACTCAAGCAGCCATCAAGGCCTACCTCGAACTACACCATCCGGAGCTGAAACTCCTGGAGCCGGCAGCGCCGACGAAGCCCCTGGCCTATGACCAGGCTTCGCTGCACGCAGGCTGGGAGCACGGCAAAAACACTCGCCTGCACCGCGGCGTCAGCCGGCGAGTTCAGGGCGCGCTCGAGCAGGGAGGTTCCCGATGACTCGCTCTGCTCTCTCGAACATCGCCTACGAGGCTCTGGTGCGTGCCCGCCGCAAATTCAGCAACCGAGAGGAGCGCTGCATCCGTGAAACCTGGACCGCCGAACAGGAACTGGTGCTGCTGCGCCTGTATCCGGATATGCCGAACGAGGTCCTGGCAGCCAGGTTGAACAAAACGCTCCAGCAGATCTGCTCCAAAGCGTATCGGCTCGGGCTGAAAAAAAGCCCCGAGTTCTCCAAGAAGATCCGGCAGGACTGGGGCAGCGCAACTCGGTTCAAGAAGGGAAACACCCCATGGAACTGCGGCATGAAGGGGCTTCCCGCGCGAGGACGCTCATCGGAAACGCAGTTCAAGAAGGGGCAGAAGCCCCACACATGGCTCCCGGTCGGCAGCACACGGGTAAGTGCCGATGGCTACCTGCAACGAAAGATCTCGGATACCGGCTATCCCCCCCGGGACTGGAAGAGCATTCACATCCTGCTCTGGGAAGAACACGTCGGCCCCATCCCAACCGGCCATTGCGTCTGCTTCAAGGACAACAACAAGCAGAACGTCGTCATCGACAACCTGGAACTCATCACCCGGGCCGAACGCATGCGCCGCAACTCCATCCATCGCTATCCACCTGAGCTGAAGAGCGCAATCCGCGTCATCAGCAAGCTCAAGCGCACCATTCAGGAGGTCGAGCATGAAAAACAAGATTGAGGATCTGCGTAATCACCTCTTTGCCACCATCGAAGGCCTGCTGGACGAAGAGAACCCTCTGGATATCGAACGCGCGAAAGCGGTGGCTCATGTGGGTTCGGTGATCATCGAGTCCGCCAAAGTGGAGGTGAAAGCGCTGGAGATCATCGGCGCCCCGGGCGGAAGCACGTTCATGCAGATCGGCCGGGAGGACTCGAAGTGAGTGTTCTGGAACTCACGCCGCCGCACTCCGTCGAGGCGGAGCAAGGGGTACTCGGTGGCCTGATGCTGGACAACGCGGCATGGGACATTGTCGGCGATCACCTGCAGAAGGAGGACTTCTTCCGGCATGAACATCGACTGATCTTCACCGCCATCAGCGAGTTGGCCGCGAAGGACGCCCCGTTTGACGTCGTGACGGTGTCGGAAGCGATCGAAGACCTTCCAGAAGCCGGCGGGCTGGCCTACCTCGGCCAGCTCGCTGACAACACGCCCTCCGTGGCCAATATCGAGGCTTATGCGCAGATCGTTCGTGATCGGGCGCACCTGCGGCAGTTGATGTCTCTCGGGCACCACTGCACCAGAACCGCCTCGAACCACCAGGCGAATCCCTGTGAGGTTCAGGAGGAGATCGAGCAGAAGCTGTTCGCCCTCGGCCAAGATCAGCACAAGTCCGACTTTGTCGATATCAACAAGGGCCTCGCGAAGATCGTCGACACCATCGATTACCGCTTCAACAACAACGTGACGGTAACGGGGGTCCCGACAGGCCTGAAGGATCTCGACGAGCTCTCCGGCGGACTACAGAAGTCGGATCTCATCATCGTCGGTGCCCGTCCCTCGATGGGCAAAACGTCGTTTGCCCTCAACTTGATCGACGCCGCGCTGCAGAGCGACCAACAGAAGTCTGTCCAGGTTTACAGCATGGAAATGCCAGCAGAGCAGCTGCTGTTCAGGCTTGCTGCCCTGCTCGGCCACCTGGACCTTGGCAAACTGATGAAAGGCCAACTGCAAGAAGAGGATTGGCCCAGGCTGACCGTCGCGATCCAGCGCATAAACGACTATGGCAGCCGACTGGTCATCAACGACCAGGGCAACCTGACGCCGACAGAGCTGCGCGCCAAGGTTCGCCGTGCTGCCAGGAAGTACGGCCACCCCGTACTGATCCTGGTCGACTACCTGCAGCTGATGCGCTGCCCAGGCATGGAAAACCGAGCCACCGAGATCTCGGAAATCTCCCGCTCGCTGAAAGCACTGGCCAAGGAAATGGATTGCCCCGTCGTGGCCCTGTCCCAGCTCAATCGCAGCCTGGAGAACCGGCCGAACAAGCGACCGAACAACGCAGACCTGCGTGAGAGCGGCGCGATCGAGCAGGACGCGGACGTGATCATGTTCGTGTACCGCGACGAGGTCTACCACCCCAACACCGAGGCCAAGGGCATCGCCGAAATCATCATCGGCAAGTACCGCAACGGCCCTATCGGCACCGTCCACACCGCCTTCATCGCCAACCAGACCCGCTTCGCCGACTTGGCGCCGGGGACATGGCAAGGAGCCCATGCATGACCACTTCCCAGCACCTGGTCACCCACCAGTGCATGAATTGTGACCAGCACCACCCACACCACTTGGTGCGCCAGGTTCTCCCCGCCGAGAACACCCCGGAAGGTGAAGCCGAGGTGTTGGTCTGCCCCTGCTGCGGGAGCTACGACGTCCATCAGTTGGAGGCTGTCCGAGATGAACACTGAAGCCCGTTTCCCGAGTATCCACGCCTCGGCCGCGTTCACCGACTCGGCGGTGGTTCATGCCAATCACGTTGGGGTCAATCCGATCGAGCTGGACGCCCTCAGCCAAGTGATCTCGCGCCTTTCGCGGGACGAGAGCACGGTCGCACCCAGTTCGATGGAGCGAGAGCTTCGTGAGCTGGAAGAACTGGGGTACATCGAGATCTCGACCACCCAGGCCGGGACTCTGGTGGTCACTACGCGCGCTCCGGGGCAACTGCTTTCGGCCTACTTCTGGTCGGTATGGATCCCTCGCCACCTGTTCAGTTGCTCGCTGAAGGTGAGCTTGATGTCACACCTCTGCTGCGGCACTCAGGACTCCCAGCACCTCACTGCGGTGTTCCGCATTGCAGGCAGCAAGGACGCCGCACGTGAGTTCCTACATCAGTTGGCCAACAACTATCCCGGGCATGAGCCCGAGTTGCCCGAACTGGTGGCTGTACAGGTCGGTGATGCACTCAGCAAGGAGGCCGAATCATGAAGGCGTCCCAGACCTATCAGTGCATCGTCAAGTTCGATGGTGCCGGCTTCTGGACCAATACCATTAAGAAGCAGCGTGCGACCTGCACCTGGAGCGACAAGGTGGCAGCCTCCCGCCTTGCCGAACGGCTGTTTGGCGAGGACAACGCCTACATCACCCGTATGCCGGCACAGGCAGGCGACCACGAAAAGCGCATCGAGAGCCGCTGGGAGCTGTCCTGTAGAAATCCCAAGGAGGTAGCGTGCGATGGCTGACGTCACTGCCTACCGGCCGCTCGAGCACTTCCAGAAAGGCGAGCTGATGCTCGAGCTCAAGTTGCGTGAAGGTCCTTCGTGGATCTGTCTGAACTGCGGCTATCACCTGGATGGCAGCGGCGCACAGCCCTGCCCTGACTGCGGAAAGTCGCGCTACTGGACCAGCGGTTGGAGTGTAGGTCGTGGCCATCGCTTCTCGGCAGCAAGGGAAGAGTGGGAAAACCGCCTCAGGACACGGTCGCGGTCACCTGTCGCGTCAACGGCACCAGTAGCAACTGACGACGAATGCACTCAACTGCGCACAGAGGTCCGCATGCTGCGTTCCGCGCATGACGACCTGGCCTGCAGTCGGCAGAGCGATCGTCGCAGCCTTCAGACGCTGGTGAAACGGCTCCTGCATGCCGCTGCCACCGACAGCCTTCCCCGCTCCTTGGCAGAGATGGAGACCTGGCTGCAGCTCAACAGTAGTGAGGAGACCACGGATGCGTAGTTTCCTTCGCGGCGCCCGGGAAAGCGTCCGCCGGCTGGTGGCCTTCGCTCAAGCCGAAGGCTGGAGCGTCGACCGCTCCGCCGGCGGCCACTTGAAGCTCAGCAAGATCGGCTGCGCCTCGATCTTCATCTCTTCCACGCCAAGCGACGCACGCGGCGAGCTCAATGCCCGCGCCCTGCTCCGTCGAGCCGACAGGCAGCGTTCCCTGAACCAGGAGTCTTTCTGATGCCTATCAAACACGCCATCGTCCACCTGATCGAGAAGAAGCCCG
>NZ_KV811279.1:37119-38007 GCF_001813025.1 Pseudomonas sp. HMSC066A08 | reverse complement strand
GCTCGACGGCCTTCAGCGCCGCCGCCATCGCGGCTCCACCGCTGCCAATGACCGCTACCTGCACCGGGGGCTCGTTGCCACTGTGCTTTTCGGCGGCGGCCATCCATCCCCGCACCTTGTCGAGCAGTCCGACGCGGTTGTCCGCCAGTGGCGCATCGGCTAGCGTTGCCTTGTAGCCCAGTCCGGCCACGGCGGCAGTCAGCGCGTCCGGCGATGTGCCCGGCACGATGGCGAGTTGCGCTGTGCCCTTCGGATAGGACACCAGCGCCGACTGCACGCCTGGCACTTTTTCCAGCGCTTCCTTGACGTGCGCCGCGCACGAGTCGCAAGTCATGCCGGTGATTTTTAGATGGGTCATGCAACAGATCCTTTATCGTTTGTGGCGCCAGACAATGACGTCCGTTGTGCTGCGGTGCCGTTTTCAGTGACTCACTGCTTGACGCTGGACGGATAGCCCGCGTCTGCGGTTGCCTTGGTCAGCTTCTGCACGCTGGTCTTGGCATCGTCGAAGGTGACGACCGCTTGGCGTGTCTCGAAAGTCACGTCAACTTTGCTGACGCCTTCGACCTTGGAAATCGCCTTCTTGACAGTGATCGGGCAGGCGGAGCAGGTCATGCCCGGTACGGACAGCGTGACGGTCTGGGTGGCGGCCCAGACGGGGGCAACAACGGCGGCGAGGGCGAGGGAGGCAAACAGTTTCTTCATGGTGAACTCCGATCAGTAGAAAAATGGCATGACGTAGGGAAATCCGAGCGCGACCAGAACCAGCGCGGCCACGATCCAGAAAATGAGCTTGTAAGTAGCTCGCACTTGGGGAATCGCGCAGACCTCACCCGGTTTGCAGGCCGCTGCCTGCCGGTAGATGCGCCGCCAGGCGAAGAACAACGC
>NZ_KV811279.1:16131-37019 GCF_001813025.1 Pseudomonas sp. HMSC066A08 | reverse complement strand
GCCCGAGGCAGCAAGCCGAGGCGAGGATGGCGGCAAGCCCTCCAGTGAAGAGCGCGCCGCGCCCGGTTTTTGGTTCAGACATGCGCTTGTCCTTTCGAATTGAAATTGGATAGCGTAACCTTACTTCCGTACTCATGTACGGAGTCAAGCGATATGGAAAACAATTTGGAGAACCTGACCATTGGCGTTTTCGCCAAGGCGGCCGGGGTCAATGTGGAGACCATCCGTTTCTATCAGCGCAAGGGCTTGTTGCTGGAGCCTGACAAGCCCTATGGCAGCATCCGCCGCTATGGCGAGGCGGATGTAACGCGGGTGCGCTTCGTGAAATCAGCCCAGCGGCTGGGCTTCAGCCTGGATGAGATCGCCGAGCTGCTGCGGCTGGAGGATGGCACCCATTGCGAGGAAGCCAGCAGTCTGGCCGAGCACAAGCTCAAGGACGTGCGCGAGAAAATGGCTGACCTGGCGCGCATGGAGGCCGTGCTGTCTGAGTTGGTGTGCGCCTGCCATGCGCGAAGGGGGAACGTTTCCTGCCCGCTGATCGCGTCACTACAGGGTGGAGCAAGCTTGGCAGGTTCGGCTATGCCTTAGCGTGCTTTATTTTCCGTTTTCTGAGACGACCCCTTCCAGGCGCATGCCGACGTGCTGGCGGTGGCCGACCGGGCGCTGGACGAGGTGGCGCGTTTCGTCGCGCCAGGGGCGAACAGTATCCTCATTACCGGCGCCGCCTCCGGTATCGGCGCCGCCACGGCGCGACTGTTCCACGCCCGCGGCTGGCGCGTCGGCTTGCTCGATCGCGATGGCGCGGCGCTGGCCGCTCTGGCCGGGGAGCTGGAGGACGCATGGCACGCCGAACTGGATGTGCTGGACCGGCCGGCGGTGAACGCGGCGCTGGACGCGTTCGCCGAAGCCTGTGGCGGCCACCTGCGCATGTTGTTCAACTGCGCCGGGATTCTGCGTTTCGGCGCCTTCGCCGAGATCACCGCCGAGGAGCACGGGCGCATCGTCGCGATCAACGTGGAGGGGCTGATCAACTGTTGCCATGCGGCGTTTCCCCACTTGCGGCGAACGCCGGGGGCGCAGGTGTTGAACATGGGCTCCGCGTCCGGGCTCTACGGCGTGCCCCAGATGGCCAGCTATTCGGCGTCGAAATTCGCCGTGCGCGGGTTGACCGAGGCGCTGGAGCTGGAGTGGCGGCCACACGGCATTCGTGTCGCTGACCTGATGCCACCCTTCGTGCGCACGCCGATGGTCACCCGGCAGACCTTCGAGCCGCAGGTGCTGCGTCGGCTGGGATTGCGCATGGGCCCGGAGACGATCGCCGAGGCGGCCTGGCGGCACACCACCTGCGATGCCGTGCACCGGCCGATAGGCGGGCAGTTCAAGGCGCTCTACTGGGCCGGGCAGCTGTCGCCGCCGTGGATGAACCGGCTGGTGATGCGCTGGCTGAGCCGTTAAGGCCGTCTCGGCCAGCCTTCAGGGGCCGCTAGCCGCGCTCCCAGAGCGCGTCATGCACCTGGCCGGCGCTCTTCTCGCGGTGCAGGCGCCTGGCCTGCATCGGCAGGCCTGACGGGCGCCTTCGCTTTCGGTGTAGACCCAGGCGCGTTCGGCACGCCGCCTGCGGTCTTCCAGCAGTTCGCAGCTGGTCTGCAGCAGGCTCTGGTGGACGGGCGGGTCGAGGAAGACCACCTCGAACGGTTGCGTGGCTTGGTTTTCCAGGTAAGGAAACCTGTCCCTTTCAAGCCCAAGGACGTCCGCCGCAGAGGCGGGCCATCACTCCCCGCCGACGATGCTGAGTGAACGCCCGGAGGGTCCAGTCTATCCCGGTATGCCACACACCCAGGCTGCTCGGCATCGCTCCAAGGTGGCGCAGGGGCCGTGCGCCGGCGGTCCATCCGAGCCCGCCGAGGGTGGTGGGCATAGTCGCCTGTGTATAACAAACCTACAGAACCTCGACGGAAACGCCATTTTTTTGCTGATAGAGCCAGGTTGTTGTCGCCGTTGTCAGGAATTGGCATGGGCATTGCTGCCAGCTAGGCCGGTCACTGAGTGGGCGCTACCCGCTTCATCCATTGACACGCTACACCCCTGTCTTCGAGCTCAGCCAAAAGCGGGCCAAACAGTGCGCGCTCCGCCTCACAAGGGTGGGCGCGATAAGGATACGAATCGATGTTCGATATTTTCCCCCTGCTCCAGCAGCGTTTCGAAGCGCTTCGCAGTACCGCCGACTTCTGGTCCCTGCGCCACGTCAGGCAAGCGTCGCAGAAGTTCGAGGTGGTCAGGAACATTCCTTCACCCCCGCGCCTGACGCTCGACCAGGGGGTCATGCTGAGCGTGCGTTTGGCGGGTATCGAGGCCTATGCGGCCACTTCCGATCTGAGCCAGAGCGGCTTGCAGCAGGCGCTCGAGCGCGCCGAGCGACTCGCCCGCGGCAGTGCATGCCGGCCACTGCTCAAACAGTTGCCTGCGCTTTCCAGCGCACGACGCGATTACCTGTCTCCGGCTTACCAGGAGGCACCTGTGCCGCTGCGCGAATGCCTCGAGCTATTGCGCGGCGAGTCCGCCGCGGTGCCGGACGACGAACGCATCGTCCATTGGATGGCGTCGCTGGCGATCGAGGAGGTGGAGCAGATCTACCTCAACAGTGTCGGCGCGCAACTGCGCAGCGCCCAGCGCTTCGTTTATCCGGGAATGTCCGTCACTGCCTACGACGGCGATGACAGCCAGACCCGCACGCTGCACGGCGGTGCCTATGCACAGCAGGGCGGTTTGGACGTGGTTGCCCGCAGCGGCTTCAGCGGGTGCGCGACGAAGATCGCCGACGAGGCCCTGCAACTGTTACTGGCGCCGAACACGCCCAGTGGTGCCCGTGATCTGCTGTTACTGCCGGACCAGATGGTCCTGCAGATCCACGAGTCCATCGGTCACCCGCTGGAAATGGACCGTATCCTTGGCGACGAACGCAACTATGCCGGCACCAGCTTCATCAAGGCGGAAGATTTCGGCCACCGGGTCTATGGATCGCCCCTGCTCAACGTCAGCTTCGATCCGCAGCTTCCCGAGCAACTGGCCAGCTACGCCTTCGACGACGATGGCACGCCGGCCGAGAAGGTCCTGATCATCGAGCAGGGCATCCTCAAGCACCCGCTGGGGGGCGCCCTTTCCCAGCGGCGCAGCGGGCTCGCCGGCGCTGCCAGCAGCCGCGCCTGCAGCTGGAATCGGCCGCCCATCGACCGCATGGCTAACCTCAACGTCGAACCCGGCGAGCAAACCCTGGAGCAGCTGATCGGCGGTATCGAGCGCGGCGTACTGATGGCCACCAACCGCTCCTGGTCGATCGACGATGCCCGCAACAAATTCCAGTTCGGTTGCGAATGGGGGCAATTGATCGAGGGTGGCGAGCTGGGGGCCGTGGTGAAGAACCCGAACTATCGCGGTATCTCGGCACAGTTCTGGCGCAGCCTTAGTGCCGTCGGCGACTCCTCCACCCATCAGGTACTCGGCACGGCCAACTGCGGCAAGGGCGAACCTAATCAAGCGGTGCGGGTGGGGCATGCGTCTCCGGCCTGCGTATTCTCCGACGTCGCGGTGTTCGGGGGTGTGCAATGAGCCTGTCGAATCCGGGCGTTGCCGCCGAGCATTTCGAGTCCCTCAGCCGATGGTTGCGCAGCACACGGCTCGCCGGCGAGGAATTTACCCTGTGCTACAGCGCCGAAGCCTCCGACTTCGTCCGTTTCAATCGCGCCCGGGTGCGCCAGGCCGGCCATGCGCAACAGGCCAGTGCGACCCTGGAGCTGTTCCGCGCAGAGCGTCACGCCAGCTATACGGTGACCCTCTGCGGCGAGCGCGAGGAGGACCGCCGTCGCCTGGCGGACGCACGGCAGCAACTGCGCGACCTGCTGGAGCACCTGCCGGCAGATCCCTACCTGCTGTTCAATGCCGAGGATTGGCGCAGCGAGTCTTCTTCCATTGCGCTCCCCCCGGACGCCGAAGAGGTCATCGCTCAGATAACCGCGGGCGCGGACGGTAGCGACCTGGTCGGTATCTACGCCAATGGCCCGCTGTTCCGCGGATTCAGCAATTCCTGCGGGGCCTTCGGCTGGCATGCGGCGAGCAGCTGCAATTTCGACTGGAGCCTGTTCGACGCGTCCGGCCGGGCGGTCAAGTCGATGCTCGCCGGGCCGACCTGGAATGCCGAGGCGTTCCTCCAGCGCATGGACTCGGCTCGCCTGCAATTGCAGCACCTGAGCCGCCCGGCGCGCCAACTGAGTCCCGGGGCGTACCGTACCTATCTCGCGCCGGCGGCGCTGGAAGAACTGCTTGCCTATGTCAGTTACGACGGGTTCTCCGCCCGCGGCATCCATACCAAGAAAAGTGTGCTGCAGCAATTGGCCAGCGGCCAGGCGGCACTGAGTCCGCTGATCGATCTTGATGAGCGTATCAGCGGCTCGCCGAGCCCGGCCTTCACCGACGAGGGCGCGCAACGCGAGAACATCAAACTGATCGAGCGCGGACGCCTGGTGGGGCAGCTCACCGGTTTCCGCAGTGCCCGCGAATACGGCCTGCGCAGCAATGGCAGCACCTCTTCGGAAACCCCGGAAGCCTTGCTCATGGGCGCCGGAACGCTGCCCTCCATCGAGGTCCTCGAGACGCTGGGGAGCGGCCTCTACATCGGTAACCTCTGGTACGTGAATCAGTCCGACGTAGCCGCCGCGCGCCTGACCGGATTGACCCGCTTCGCCACCTTCTGGGTGGAAAACGGGGAAATCCAGGCGCCGGTAGCCAGCATGCGCTTCGATGACAGCCTTTACGATTTTCTCGGCGAACACCTGTTGGCACTGACCAAAGAGCGCGAGCTGATCGTCTCGGCGAGTACCTATGGCGAGCGCCGGACCGCGTCGATGCGGCTGCCTGGCGCACTCACCAATCGCTTCACCCTCACCTTGTAGCGCCGGGCTGATCGATGGCCGCGGCGGCACACCGACGGCCGTCTCATCCCAGGTTGCAAGCCGGTGAACTGAAAAGGATCGAAATGAGCACCCACACCCACATCACTCCCGCCGAAGCCATGCCGACCACCTCGCGAGGGTTCGTCTGGCACTACACGCGGCTGTTTCTCGGCTGGAGCCTGCTGATGATCGGCCTGGAGTTCGGCGCCGCGCTGTGCACCACGCTGATTCCCTATGCCATCGGCAAGATCACCGGCGCGGTGAGCGAAGGCCTGTGGAAGGATGCCGACATTCTTTCCGCCAGCATGCCGGCGCTGCTGTTGATGGCGTCCCTCGCCGCGGGCGAGATGCTGCTTTCACGTAGCATGAGCCTGTGCATGATCTTCGTCCGGCCACGGCAGAAACAACGCATCACTGCCGATCTGTTCGCCTATCTGCAGAAACATTCGCACCGCTATTTCAGCGAACATTTCGCCGGTAGCCTGGCTCAGCGCATCAGCGAGGCGGCCGTCGGTGTCCTGGAAGTCAGCTGGATGCTGATGGTCGAGTTTCTGCCGATCCTGGTCACCCTGGTCGGCGGGCTGATCCTGATGAGCCTCGCCTCGCTTTGGCTGGGCATGAGCCTGTTGGCCTGGACGCTGGTCTACGTCGGTCTCTCCTATGTGCTGGCGCGGCGCGCCCAGGAATTCGCCCGGCTGCATGCCGAGGCGCGTAGCCTTACATCCGGCAAGATCGTCGACGCGGTCACCAATCTCAACAACATCCGCTATTTCGCCCGCGGCGATTATGAGCAGCAATACCTCGATCGCTTCATGAGCAGCGAACGTCAGGCTGCGCGTCGCTCGTTCCTTTTCATGGAGCGAATCCGCTGGCTGCAGGACGGCATGGCGCTGCTGCTGCGCATCGGACTGGTGGTCATCGCGTTGCTGCTATGGCAGCGCGGAACCATCGACGTGGCGGCCTTCGTCATGACCGCGAGCCTCGGGCTATTGATTGTTTCCAACGCCAAGTCCCTGAGCTATCAGTTCCTGCATTTCTTCGAGTCCAGCGGCAATATCGAGAACAGCGTGCGTACGCTGATACGTCCGCACGAACTGCCGGACCGCGCGGACGCGCGCGACGACCTCCGGTTTTCACGGGGCGAAATAGAGTTCCGCGACCTCACCTTCGGCTACCAGGCCGCAAGACCGGTGTTCGCCGGCCTCAACCTGAAGATCGCCGCCGGGCAGCGGGTCGGCGTCGTCGGCTTCTCCGGATCGGGAAAGTCCACTCTGCTCAACCTGCTGCTCAGGCTGTATGACCCGCAAGGCGGCGCCGTTCTCATCGACGGCCGGGATATTCGCGAGCTGACCCAGGCGTCGCTGCACCGGCAGATCGGCCTCATTCCCCAGGAGCCCGGATTATTCCATCGCACCCTGCGGGAGAACATCGGCTACGGTGCGCCGGAGGCTGCCGACGAACATATCGTGCGCGCCGCGAGACGTGCCCACGCGCACGAGTTCATCGAACGCATGGAGCACGGCTACGAGTCGCTGGTCGGTGAGCGCGGGGTAAAGCTCTCCGGCGGCCAGCGCCAACGTATCGCCATCGCCCGGGTCCTGCTGAAGAACGCGCCAATATTAGTCATGGACGAAGCCACTTCCAGCCTGGACTCGGAAACCGAACGACTGATCCAGGAAAGTCTCGACGAGATCATGGGCGAGAAAACCGTACTGGTGGTTGCCCATCGACTGTCCACCGTCGCTCACCTCGATCGGATCCTGGTGTTCGACCAGGGCCGCCTCGTGGAGGACGGGACTCATCAGTCATTGCTGGAGCGCGGTGGCATCTACCACAGTCTATGGACGCATCAGGTCGATGGACACTTCAACGAAGAAGTGCGGGATATCGAAGCCTCCAGCGAGGCGTGATGGGGGGGATAAACACAATCAACGTCATAAAGATGAGGTTGTATATTGTCGACAACTTTTTAATCCTGTCATGAAAGCTAGCTTTGCTAGGTCTCAACTATTGTTAACCGCCGTACAAGTCGGTTTTTTCTTTCCCCGCCGGTAGTTTCCTCGCTCTGACTCCCATCCCGAGAGGCATAACTCGGACGCCCTCGTGTCCGTAGCCTGTTGGGCGTATATGCCCCCATAACCGCCATCGGTCTTTACGCCGCGCGTCGGGCCTGATGTCTGGCTGAAAATGTCTGATTGAGGGCAAAAGCCATAAAATTCGACGATAACGCTATATATCGATGGGCAACATGCACATTCCTGCTTTTTTTTCGCCAATAAATGACCGCTTTTGGCCCTCCCGCACAATAATGGAGCAGGCGCTCGCCGTGCAGTGCAACCGATTCGCAGCAGCGCTCATTAGTGCGTCGCATGGCTATAAGAGAGTTACATAGAAGTGACCAAAACGCGGCTTTCCTGCGCAAATGTGCAAGTCGTCGCCCATGTCAGGATCTGGCACGTGCATTGCAAATTTTCTGTATGGAAATGCTCACGATGTTCAACTTTGGTCAGGCAATGATTTTTTCCAATTCGATACCAAACATCCGTGGTTCCTCTTCGTGACGATCGAGGCGGAAGTTCAGTTCCATAGGCTCGACGCTGTGCCCCGTTTCTTCGGGGAGCGGCTAAGGCTGCCGTTTATTAACCAGCATCCTGACTCGTCAGAGTTTATTGCCTGTACATAACGCGAGGCTGTATCGATGGGCAATGCGGCACCCCACAAGCTACTGGACGATGTTTCAGAACCTGGCGGCAAGGCGGCCACCCCGGCCTTTTTCCAAGCAAACGCCTCGGCGCCCGCGCTTTCGAAACGGCAACTGATACTGCTCGCCAGCCTCTCCGTGGTGTTCCATGGCGGGCTCTGGTGGCTGATCAACGCCACGCCGGCACCGGTCGAGATCCCGCCGAAGGTTCCGGAAATGGTCATCGAGTTCGCCAGTCCCGCACCCCCCGCACCGCCGACCCCGGAGCCGCCACCGCCACCGCCGCCTCCGGAGCCACCGCCGCCGGAACCCGCGCCGGAACCTGAACCACCGGTTCAGGAGGAGGCGCCCAAGCCTGCACCCAAGCCGGTGGAGAAACCCAAGCCGAAACCCAAGCCCGTGCCGAAACCGGCGCCGCCGAAACCTGCGCCACCGGCACCACCGGCTCCGGCACCGACGCCAGCACCGCCTGCGCCGACACCGCCCGCAGCGCCTGCGCCCGCCGCGCCGGTGAAGGAAAGCGCGGCGATATCCGGTCTGGCGAGCCTTGGCAATCCGCCGCCGGAGTACCCGTCGCTGGCGCTGCGCCGTGGCTGGGAAGGCCGCGTGGTGTTGCGCATCCGCGTGCTGCCCAACGGTCGCGCCGGCAGTGTCGAGGTGACCCGCTCCAGTGGCAGGAAGCAGCTGGACGATGCCGCGGTGGAAGCAGTGAAGGGGTGGAAGTTCGTCCCGGCCAAGCGGGGTGACACGCCCATCGAGGGCTTCGCTGACCAGACCATCGATTTCAAAGTGCCGAATTGACATCCCTCATCCACCGAACAGCTCGACCGATTTAGAGGTATCGCCATGAACGAAACACTCACATCCCTTATCGTCCCCGGCGTGCTCTGGGCGCTGATTGTCTTCTCCGTCATCAGTTGGGCGCTGTTGCTGATCAAGGGCGCCCAGTCGGTACAGCAGAAGTCGCAGAACAAGCAGTTCCAGAAGGCCTTCTGGAACGCTCCCGACCTGCTTACTGCCGCCGAACATGCCGCGCAATACCCCGGTGCGCTGGCACGCATCGCCAACTCCGGGTTCGAGGCCATGACCGTAGCCGGCGAACCGCCGCGCAATACCCAGCAACTGGCGCAGACCATCAATCGCGCGGATCGCCTGGAGCGCAACCTGCGCCAGCAGATCCAGAAGGAGCGCCGTTCGCTGGAAGCCGGCCTGGCGATCCTTGCCAGTATTGGCAGCACTTCGCCCTTCATCGGCCTGTTCGGTACCGTGTGGGGGATCATGGAGGCGCTGCAATCGATCGGCGCCAGCGGCAATGCCAGCCTCGACACGGTCGCCGGCCCCATCGGCCATGCGCTGATCGCTACCGGCGTGGGTATCGCCGTCGCGGTGCCCGCGGTGCTGATCTACAACTTCTTCCTGCGCCGTCTGAAGCTCGCCACCGCGTATATGGACGACTTCGCCCACGACTTCGAAAGTCTCGCCCAGCGCAGTTCCTTCATGCTGAGCCGGCAGCCGATTTCCCAGTCCACCCAAGCCATGCGCGAGGCCAGCTGACATGTCCTTCTCGACCCAAGATAGCGACGAAGTCCTCAGCGAGATGAATGTCACGCCTCTGGTAGACGTGATGCTGGTGTTGCTGGTGGTGTTCATCGTCACCACACCGCTGATGACCAATGCGATCAAGATCAACCTGCCGAAGACCGACGCCGTGGCCCCGGCCGAACAGAAAGACCCGGTGGTGGTAAGCGTCGACCAGGATGGCAAGTTCTACCTGGACAAGTCGCAGGTGGAGGTAGACCTGCTGGAGAAGAGCCTGGGGGACGTCAAGCTCAAGGACCCGGAGGTCCGCGTTCAACTGCAAGCCGATGAGGGGGTCAATTATGGTCAGGTGGCCAAGGCCATGGCCTCCATCGAGCGTTCCGGAATCACCAAGATTTCCGTGATGACCTCTCGCTAGCTACCGATCAGTGCGGTGAAACGGCCGTCCACGCCTCGGCGTGGAGGGCAACGGGCTCTGCTTGCCCGCAAAAAGAAGATGTAGCACCCCGGGGAGGCACAACCCGACCGGAGCGACTGGCGGCCTATAAAGCCATAACCACCCTGCCTCATTGATGAGGAACCAAAATGAAAGCCAACATTCAGAAGTTCGCACCTCACCGCCTGGCCACCGCGATCCAGCGCTGTCGTCTGGTTCCCCTGTGCCTGCTGGCCTTCGGTGCCCCGTCACTGGCACACGCCCAGGCGGTGAGCGCCGAAGAGGAAACCTCGGCGGCGGCCGTGGCTGCGCCCACCACCCAGTTGGACCGCGTGGAAGTCACCGGCTCGGCGATCCGCCGGGCGGATGCCGAAACCGCGGTGCCGGTGACCATCCTGCGCACCGACGAACTGCGCCAGCAGGGCGTGACCACCACGGCCGAGATCATCCAGCGCATCACCGGTAGCCAGTCGATCACCAACTCCGCCGGCTCGGTGGGCTCGGCCACGGGCGGCGCGACCTTCGCCGACATGCGCGGCATCGGCTCGAACAAGACGCTGATCCTGCTCAACGGCCGGCGCCTGGCGAACAACGCCATCGACGGCACCGCGGTGGACCTCAACACCATTCCCTTCGCCGCCATCGACCGCGTCGAGATCCTCCGCGACGGCGCCTCGGCGCTGTACGGTACCGACGCCATCGGCGGGGTAATCAACTTCATCACCAAGAAGAGCATGACCGACGGCACGCTTTCCGTCGGCGGCGAGATGCCCGACGCCAGTGGCGGCGGCAGCAGTCATGACTTCAGCGGCAGCTGGGGCTTCGGTGACCTGGAAGAGGACCGCTTCAACGTCCTTGGTGTATTCAACTACCAGAAACAGGGCAACCTCGACGCCAACGACCGGACCTTCACCCGGGACGCCCCTGGACGTGGTCTGGAGTCCACCTCCGGTACCGGTTTCCCGGCCAACTACAGCCAGAATGGCAACAACACCAATCCGCTGGCGGACAGCAACTGCAGCGGTCCCAACCAGGTGGCCAGCGGCGACGTCTGCCGTTTCAGCACTCGCAACTTCATCGACCTGCTGCCGGAAACCGAGAAAACCTCGTTCTTCGGCAAGGCCACCGGCAAGCTGGCCGATGACCACAACGTCAACCTCGAATATTTCTGGGCGCGCAACAACAACGCCGTGGCGATCGCCCCGGCTCCGCTCACCGGGCTGACCCTGGACTCCAGCTCGCCCTACTTCCCCGGCAACGGCATTACCCCGCTGCCAACCTCATTCGTTCTCGATCCCAGCCAGCCTATCGACCTCAACTGGCGCGAGACCGCCGCCGGTGCCCGAGAGTCGAAAGACCAGAACACCAGCCAGCGGGTATTGCTGAGCTTCGACGGCAACGTCTCCGGATGGGATTACAACCTTGGTGCCACCTACAACCAGAACCAGGTGAACAGTGCGGTGACCGGCGGCTACGTCAGCGACCAGGCAATGATCGATGGCCTGGCGAGCGGCCTGCTCAACCCCTTCGGCCCGCAGACCCCGGAAGGCCAGGCCTACATCGATGCGGCCCGCTACCACGGTGACTACATGACGGCGGTCGGCCGGGTCAGCGGCCTCGATGGCCGCATCAGCCGCGAGATCGGCGATTGGTTCGGCGCCGGTCCTGCCGGCCTGGCGCTGGGGGGCGAATACCGCAAGGAGAAGTTCCATCAGGACTTCGAGCAGTGGGCGGGCGATCTTTCCAGCCTGGGCGTAGACCCCAACGCCAGCGTCTCCGGCGACCGCAGCGTGCGCGCCCAGTACGCCGAGCTGAGCGTGCCGGTACTGGACAGCCTCGAACTGGGCGCGGCGATCCGGCATGACAAGTACAGCGACTTCGGCAGCACCACCAACCCGAAGTATTCATTCCGCTTCCAGCCGCTCAAGGAGCTGGTGGTGCGCGGCGCTTACAGCGAAGGCTTCCGCGCGCCCTCGCTGTATGAGCTGTACAGCGCCAACTACACCACGTTCACCCAGGGCTATTACAACGACCCCGTACTCTGCACCGGCGGCACCCCGCAGCCCGGCGGCAACCCGGGACGCGACTGCGATCAGCAGTTGCTCAATACCACCGGCGGCAACCAGAACCTGGACCCGGAGACCGCGCGCAACGTCACCCTGGGCTTCGTCTATCAGCCGCTGCGCGACCTGTCCGTCGGGCTGGACTTCTGGTGGATCAAAATCTCCAACCAGATCGCCGAGTTCCCGGAGTCCGCGGTGCTGGCTAACCCTGATCTCTACGCCGACCGCATCATCCGCGCCGCCGACGGGTCCATCGACCACATCGTCACCGGCCTGGCCAACCTCGGCAAGGTCAAGACCAACGGCGTCGACGTGTCCATCGACTACCGCTTCCCGATGACCTCCTTCGGTGCCTTCGGCCTCGGCCTGCAGGGCACCTACGTGGATCGCTACGATTACCAGGAGTCCATCGGCGGCGAGTACATCGACAACGTGGGCGACTTCCAGGGCACCGGTATGATCGCCCGCTGGAAGCACACCCTCACTGGCACCTGGAACTACGGCGCCTGGCGCGCTTCGCTGGTCAATCGCTATACCAGCAGCTACCGCGACCAATTCCCTGACGATGGCAACGAGCGCGTGGCGTCCTACGTGGTTTGGGACATGTCGGCGGGCTATACCTTCGACAAGGCCCTGGACATCGACGTCGGTCTGAAGAACATGTTCGACCGCAACCCTCCGTTCAGCAATCAGGCGTACAACTTCCAGACCGGTTATGACCCGCGCTACACCGATCCGTTGGGCCGAGTCCTGTTCGGTCGCATGACCTACCACTTCTGATGTCGGTGCCGGGGCTTCATGAGCCCCGGCTCCTGGCACTATTCGCGAGTACTCGCGCCCCGTGGCTCCCGGCTCCTGGCCACGGGGATTTTTACTGCCCATCAAGTACGAACGATACCCATGTCCCGAAGCCCAACATCGAACGCTCGCTACTGCCTGCGGCGACGCCTGTCTACCGCCTTCGCACGGCGCGCACTGCCACTGTTGTTGGCCGGCGCATTGCCATTCTTCGCGGGCGGCGCCCTGTGCGCCGAACTGCAATCGTCCATGACCGTATATGGCGAACCGGCCAAATACCCGGCCGATTTCAAACATTTCGACTACGTCAATCCTGACGCGCCCAAGGGCGGTTCGCTGCGCCGCTCGTCCCAGGAAACCGACCGCTTCACCTACCTGCTGCCCTACGTGGACAAGGCCACCTGGGTGTCGCAGGTCGATACCTGGGTCTACGAGCCGCTGGCCTATCGCTCGCTGGACGAACCCTACAGCGTCTATGGATTGGTCGCCGAGAAGATGGAGCGCGACCCGGACAACCGCTGGGTGCGCTTCTTCATCAACCCCAAGGCGCGCTTCCACGATGGCCAGCCGATCAGCGCCGAAGATGTCAGGTTCACCTTCGAGACCCTGATGACCAAGGCCAGCCTGAGCTATCGGCAGCTCTACGGCGACGTCGCTAAGGTCAGCGTGGAAGGCCCGCTGCAGGTCCGCTTCGACTTCAAGACCAATGACAACCGCAGCCTGCCGCTGGATCTGGCGAGCATGCGGATTCTTCCCGAGCACTGGTGGAAGACCCGCGACTTCGCCAGCGGCAACGGTTACGAGCCGCCGCTGGGCAGCGGCCCCTACCGTGTCAGCCATGTCGAGCCGGGGCGCAGCGTGACCTTCGAACGGGTCAAGGATTGGTGGGCGAAGGACCTGCCGGTCAGCCGCGGGCTCTATAACTTCGACACGCTCAAAGTCGAGTTCTTCGCCGACATCGAGGTAGCCCGCCAATTGCTGCTGGCCGGCGCCTACGACTACAACCGCGAATACTCGGCCACCGGCTTCGCCGTGCGCTACGAAAGCCCCGCCTTGCGCGAGGGCCGGCTGCAGAAGGCCATATTGGCCAAAGCCATGCCGTTCGCCGCCCAGGGTTTCGCCTTCAACCTCGACAAGCCGGTGTTCAAGGACCGCCGCGTGCGCCAGGCGATCTCCATGCTGTGGGATTTCGAGTGGACCAACCGGCAGATGATGCGCAACTTCTACATGCGCCAGCAGAGCTACTTCCCGAAGACCGAGATGGCCGCCACCGAACTGCCCGACGCCGAGGAACTGGCGATTCTCGAACCCTTGCGCGGCCAGGTGCCCGAGGAAGTCTTCAGCCAGGTCTACCAGCCACCGAAGACCGACGGCAGCGGCTTCATCCGCGACAAGCAGTTGCAGGCGCTGGAGCTCCTCGCCGAGGCCGGCTGGCACCCGGACGAAAAAGGCGAACACCTGGTCAACGCGGCGGGCGAGCCGCTGAGCTTCCTGTTCCTCGACGGCCAGGGCTTCGACCGCATGCTGCTGCCGTGGAAGCGCACCCTGGCGCAGATCGGCATCACCCTGGAATTGCGCCGGGTCGACACCGCGCAGTACGTCAACCGGACCAATGCCCGCGACTACGACATGATCGTCACCGGCTTTCCGCGCAGCGGCGTACCCAACCCCTCGCCGGGCCGCGATCTCTACGAAATCTACGGCTCGAAGAGCGCCACCCAGGTCGGTAGCTCCAACGCCATGGTGCTGCGCGATCCGGCGGTGGACAAACTGATCGACGGGCTGGTCAACGCCGACAGCCGCGAACGCATGGTGCATTACGCCCGCGCGCTGGACCGGGTGCTGCAATGGAACTACTACAGCATCCCCAACTATTACTCCGAGGGCACGCCAACGGTGTTCTGGAACCGCTTCGGTCGGCCGAAGGTCGAGCCGGCCTACGACGTCGGCCTGGAAACCTGGTGGGAAATCAGCCCCACCGCCCTGACCGACGAACAGATGGCCGCACGCCTGAAGGAGCGAAACTGATGCCGGGCTATATCCTTCGCCGCCTGTTACTGGTCATTCCGACCCTGCTGTGCATCCTGGTGATCAACTTCGCCATCGTCCAGGCCGCTCCCGGTGGGCCGGTGGACCAGGCCATCGCCCGCCTGCAGGGCTTCGGTAGCCACGGCACCGGCAACGCCGCGCATGAATCCACGTCCGCATCGGCCAGCGGCTCGCGCGGCAGCCGCGGCCTGGATCCGGCGATGATCGCCGAGATCGAGCGTCAGTACGGTTTCGACAAGCCGCCGCTCGAACGCCTCTGGCTGATGCTGAAGAACTATGCACAGCTGGATTTCGGCACCAGCTTCTTCCGCGGCGCCACGGTCACCGATCTGATCCTGGAGAAAATGCCGGTGTCGCTGTCGCTGGGTTTCTGGGCGACCCTGGTGACCTACCTGGTGTCGATCCCCTTGGGTATCCGCAAGGCAGTGCGCAACGGCAGCGCCTTCGACGTCTGGACCAGCAGCGCGATCATCGTCGGCTACGCTCTGCCGGCCTTCCTCTTCGCCATGGTGTTGCTGGTGGTGTTCGCCGGCGGCAGCTACCTGAGCTGGTTCCCCGCCGTCGGCCTGACTTCGGAAAACTTCGATCAGCTCAGCCCGCTGGGCAAGATCGGCGACTACTTTTGGCACCTGGCGCTGCCGGTGACGGCGCTGGTGATCGGCGGCTTCGCCACCCTCACGATCCTGACCAAGAACAGCTTCCTCAACGAAATCAGCCGACAGTACGTGGTCACCGCCCGCGCCAAGGGTCTGACCGAGCGCAGCGTGCTGTACCGCCACGTGCTGCGCAACGCCATGCTGCTGGTGATCGCCGGGATTCCCCAGGCGTTGATCGAGGTGTTCTTCGCCGGCTCGTTGCTGATCGAGGTGATCTTCTCCCTCGACGGCCTCGGCCGGATGGGCTACGAGGCGGCGCTGTCGCGCGATTACCCCGTGGTGTTCGGTTCGCTGTTCATCTTCACCCTGTTCGGCTTGCTGGTGAAAATCCTCGGCGACCTCTGCTACACGCTGCTCGACCCGCGTATCGATTTTTCGGCGAGGAACGCCTGATGTCCCGACTTTCCCCGATCAACCGCCGGCGCTTCGACCGCTTCAAGGCCAACCGCCGCGGCTGGTGGTCGCTGTGGCTGTTCAGCGGGCTGCTGGCGCTGTGCCTGTGCGCCGAACTGATCGCCAACGACAAGCCGCTGCTGATCAGCTATGAGGGTGAGCTGTACTTTCCGGTGTTCAGGCATTACTCGGAAACCCGCTTCGGCGGAGAGCTCCCCTTCCAGCCGGACTACCGCAGCGAATACGTGCGCGGGCTCATCGAAGGCCACGGCGGCTGGATGCTGTTCCCGCCCATCGCTTTCAGCTACGACACGGTGAATTACGACCTCGAGGTGCCTTCGCCAAGCGCCCCTTCGTCGAGCAACTGGCTGGGTACCGATGACCAGGCGCGCGACGTCGCCGCGCGGGTGCTGTTCGGTGCCCGTGTGTCGATCCTCTTCGCCCTGGTGCTGACCGCCATCAGCGTGGTCATCGGCGTTGCCGCCGGTGCCGTGCAGGGGTACTACGGCGGCAAGGTGGACCTGATCGGGCAGCGCCTGCTGGAAGTCTGGTCGGGATTGCCGGTGCTCTACCTGCTGATCATCCTCTCCGGTTTCGTCGAGCCGAACTTCTGGTGGCTGCTCGGAATCATGGCGCTGTTCAGCTGGATGCCGCTGGTGGACGTGGTACGCGCCGAGTTCCTGCGTGGCCGCACGCTGGAATACGTCAAGGCGGCCAAGGCGCTCGGCCTGTCCGACCGCAAGGTGATGTGGCGGCACATCCTGCCTAACGCCATGACCTCCACCATGACCTACGTGCCGTTCATTCTCACCGGGGCGATCACCACGCTTACCGCCCTGGATTTTCTTGGTTTCGGCATGCCGGCCGGCACCGCCTCGCTGGGCGAACTGGCCTGGCAGGCCAAGCAGAACCTGCAGGCGCCCTGGCTGGGCATCACGGCGTTCCTGACCCTTGCGCTGATCCTCAGCCTGTTGGTGTTCATCGGCGAAGCCGTGCGCGATGCATTCGACCCGAGGGCCGCCTGATGCAGGAAAACCTGATCGAAATCCGCGATCTGCGCGTCGCCTTCGCCGGCGAAGAAGTGGTGCATGGCATCGACCTGGACATTCCGCGTGGCCAATGCCTGGCCCTGGTCGGCGAGTCCGGCTCCGGCAAGTCGGTCACCGCACACTCCATCCTGCGCCTGCTGCCGGCAGCCATCACCGGCACCTCCGGACAGATCCGTTATGCCGGCGAAGATCTGGTCGCGGCCAGCGAAGGACGTTTGCGCGAACTGCGCGGCGACCGCATTGCGATGATCTTCCAGGAGCCGATGACCTCGCTGAACCCGCTGCACACGGTGGAACGGCAGATCGGCGAGGTGCTCACCCTGCACAAGGGCCTGCGCGGCAAGGCGATGCGCGCGCGGGTGCTGGAATTGCTGGAACTGGTCGGCATCCAGGAGCCGGCCAGGCGGCTGCAGGCCTACCCGCATCAACTCTCCGGCGGGCAGCGGCAACGGGTGATGATCGCCATGGCGCTGGCCAACGAACCGGAGCTGCTGATCGCCGACGAACCCACCACGGCGCTGGACGTCACCGTGCAACAGAAGATTCTGCTGTTGCTCAAGGACCTGCAGCAGCGCCTGGGCATGTCGCTGCTGCTGATCAGCCATGACCTCAACCTGGTACGGCGCATCGCCCAGCGCGTCTGCGTGATGCGCCATGGCACGATCGTCGAGCAGAACGGCGCCGAGCAGTTGTTCGCCTCGCCGCAGCATCCCTATACCAGGATGCTCATCGAGGCCGAACCGGATGGCGAGCCGATGCTCGCGGCCAGCGAGCAGGTTCTGCTGCAGGCCGACGACCTCCGCGTCTGGTTCCCGTTGCCCAAGTCGCTGTTCAGCCGCCGGCGCGACTATGTCAAGGCGGTGGACGGCATCAGCTTCGAACTCCGGCGGGGGCGTACCCTGGGCATCGTCGGCGAGTCCGGTTCGGGCAAGTCGACCCTGGGCCAGGCGATGCTGCGGCTGGTCGGCTCCCAAGGCGGCATCCATTTCAACGGGCAGCGCCTGGACGGCCTCGACGCCAATGGAATGCGCCCCTTGCGGCGCCATATGCAGGTGGTGTTCCAGGACCCGTTCGGCAGCCTCAGCCCGCGCATGTCGGTGGAGCAGATCATCCGCGAGGGCCTGGACATCCACCGGGTCGGCACCGCGGACGAACGCGAGGCGGCGGTGATCCGCGTTCTCGAGGAGGTCGGCCTGGACCCGCAGACCCGCCATCGCTATCCCCACGAGTTTTCCGGCGGCCAGCGCCAGCGCATCTCCATCGCCCGCGCGCTGGTGCTGGAACCGGAACTCATCCTGCTCGACGAGCCGACCTCGGCGCTCGACCGCACCGTGCAGAAACAGGTGGTCGACCTGCTGCGCAACCTGCAGGCCGTGCACGGCCTGACCTATCTGTTCATCAGCCACGACCTCGCGGTGGTGCGGGCGCTGGCCCACGACCTGATCGTGGTCAAGGACGGCAAGGTGGTGGAACAGGGCGAAGCCCGGCAGATCTTCGCGGCGCCGCAGCATCCCTATACCCGCGAACTGCTGGTGGCTTCGGTGGGGCCTCTGGTTTCGCTGTCGGGGTAGGGCCGGTGAAACCCGCGCGGGTGTGGCGGCTCGACGAGCGCCCGGCTCCGGGTCCGACGCAGCGCGCGAAACCTGCGCGTGCCAGGCTCGGCCGGTATCCTCGGCATCACCGCCGCGGCGCCATGCCGGCCCCGGGAGCGGGTCGGCGAAACGGGCATGAAAGGAATTAGAAGCCCATCCAGCGCACCAGGCGTTGATGGGGATGGACGTCGACATGATGGATTCGCGCTTGCTAGCCCTGAAGGAAAGCCACATGCACTCCCGCACCGGCGGACATTCGCACCGACACGCCGCGCCCCGGCTCGGAGCGCGCCACGCTGCGATCCTGCTCGCGGGTCTGCTGCTTGGCGCCTGCAAACCCGAGCCGACGGCACAAACCGTCGGCGACACGCCCATCGCCGTGGACATCGCCATCGCCACGCCCTCGACCCAGGCGCGCAGCGTGCAGTTGACCGGACGCCTGGAGGCCTACCGCACCGCCGAGATCCGCGCGCGGGTCGAGGGCATCGTCGAGCAGCGCAGCTATGTCGAAGGGCAGGAGGTGCAGGCTGGCGACCTGCTGTTCCGCATTGCTCCGGAACCGCTGCAGGCCGAGCTGTCCGCCGCCGAGGCGGAGCAAGCACAGGCGCATGCCGCCCGCGAGGCCGCGGCGGACGTGGCAAGGCGCTCGCGGCAATTGATGGAGGATGACTCCATCAGTGCGCAGCAGTACCGCAAGGATCTGTTCGCCGAACAGCAGGCACGCGCCGCGGAACAATCCGCCGAGGCCAAGGTGCGCAGCGCGCGCCTGCGCCTGGCCTATGCCAGCGTCACCACGCCGATCGCCGGCCGCGCCCGCCGCGCGCTGGTCAGTGAGGGCGCGCTGGTCGGCCAGGACGAGGGAACGCCGCTGACCACGGTGGAACAGATCGATCCGATCTACGTGAATTTCGCCCAGCCGGCGGGCGATTATCTGGCGCTGCGCCGCAGCCTCGCCGGCAGCGGCAAGGGCCCGGCGGCGGCCCGGGTCAGCCTGCGCCTGGGCGACGGCAGCGCCTACGCGCTCACCGGCACGCTGCTGTTCGCCGACTCCGCGGTCGATCCGAAAACCGATACCGTGGCCATGCGCGCACTCTTCGACAACCCCGACCACCTGCTGCTGCCGGGCATGTACGTGCAGGTCGAGCTCGCCCTGCCCGACGCCGGCCGGGCGGTGCTGATTCCGCTGCGGGCGCTGACGCGGACCCGCGAGGGCGCCTATGTGATGCTCGACGACAACGGCCATGCGCGCCAGCAGGAAGTCCGCGCGGACAGCCTGGAAGGGCGCCAGTGGCGGGTCACCGACGGGCTGGTGGGCGGTGAGCGGGTGATCCTCGAAGGCGGGGCGCTGGCGCAGGGCCAGGCCGTCGAAGCCAAACCCACGCCTGCCGACGCCAGCGTCGGCGGCTCGGACTGAGGCGCGCGGATGTCCGCTTTCTTCATCGACCGCCCGGTATTCGCCTGGGTCGTGGCCATTCTCATCCTGCTCGGTGGCGGCGTCGCCACCCGCTACCTGGCGGTGGAGCAATACCCCAACGTCGCCCCCCCGCGGGTCGGCATCAACGCCAGCTACCCGGGCGCCTCGCCGGAGGTCGCCGAGCGCACCGTCACCGCGGTGATCGAGCGCGAACTCGCCGGCATTCCCGGCCTGCTCTACTTCACTTCCAGCAGCGCCG
Organism: Pseudomonas sp. HMSC066A08; assembly: GCF_001813025.1. NCBI lineage: Bacteria > Pseudomonadati > Pseudomonadota > Gammaproteobacteria > Pseudomonadales > Pseudomonadaceae > Pseudomonas > Pseudomonas sp. HMSC066A08. Next base: position 17,124 of record NZ_KV811279.1, on the reverse strand, counting down.
AGGGACAAGTCGAGATCGGCCTGGCCTTCGACACCGGCACCGACACCCGGCTGGCCACGGTGGAGGTGCAGAACCGCATCAAGCGGGTCGAGGAGCGCCTGCCGGAAAGCCTGCGTCGTCAGGGCATCTCGGTGGAGCAGAGCGACGAGAGCGAGCTGATGTTCATCACCCTCGACGCCGACAACCCGACGGTGGACGACGTCCAGCTCGGGGACTTCGCCACCACCCAGGTGCGTCCGGCGTTACTGCGGATCCCCGGGGTCGGCGAAGCGGAGGTGTACAGCCCGGAATACGCCATGCGCATCTGGCCTGATGTGGAAAAACTCACCGCCATGGGCATCACCACCGGCGAACTGGCGGATGCCATCGCGGTGCAGAATCAGCGCATTACCCTCGGTGCCATCGGCACCCTGCCGGCGCCCGCGGGCACCGCGCTCACCGCTCCGCTGATGGTCGGCGAGGACCTTGATACGCCGCAGGCCTTCGGCGCGATCGCCCTGCGCGTCAACCCCGACGGTTCGGCGCTGCGCGTGGCCGACGTGGCGCGGGTGGAACTGGGCGGCAACAACTACGACTATCCGTCGTTCGTCGACGGCCGCTATTCGGCGGCGATCTCGGTGAAACTGGCGCCGGGCGCCAATGCGCTGCAGACCGCCGAGGCGATCAAGGCGCGCATGGCCGAGCTGGCCGCGCAGTTCCCCGCGGGCATCCATTACCGCACCGCGTTCGACACCTCGGACTTCGTCAGGCTGTCCATCGTCAAGGTTGGCTACACCCTGCTCGAAGCCATGGCCCTGGTGTTCCTGGTCATGCTGGCGTTCCTGCGCAGCTGGCGCGCCACCCTGATCCCCAGCCTGGTGGTGCCCATCGCCCTGGCCGGGACCTGCGGCGCGATGCTGGTGCTGGGCTTCTCGATCAATGTGCTGACCCTGTTCGGCATGGTGCTGGCCATCGGTATCCTGGTGGACGACGCCATCGTGGTGGTGGAGAACG
>NZ_KV811279.1:0-16031 GCF_001813025.1 Pseudomonas sp. HMSC066A08 | reverse complement strand
GACGCCATCGTGGTGGTGGAGAACGTCGAGCGCATCATGGCCGAGGAAGGCCTGGCGCCGCGCGAGGCGACGCTCAAGGCGATGCGCCAGATCAGCGGCGCAATCGTCGCCATCACCCTGGTGCTGACCGCGGTGTTCTTCCCGATGGCGCTGTTCCAGGGCGCGGTGGGGGAGATCTACCGGCAGTTCTCGGTGGCGCTGGCGGTCCCCATGGCGCTTTCCGCGTTCCTCGCCCTTACCCTTACCCCGGCGTTGTGCGCCACCCTGCTCAAACCGCCGCCGCGACAGGCGGACGGAAAGCGCCCGGCGCCGACACGGCTGGCCCGTGGCTACCTGCGCCGGCTCGACGCGCTGCTGCGCCGGCCGCTGCGCTGGCTGCTGCTGTACGCGGCGCTGCTGGGCGCCGTCGGGCTGCTGTTCATGCGTCTGCCGGGGGGGTTCCTGCCCACCGAGGACAGCGGCAACTTCGCCGTCGTGGTGCTGCTGCCCACCGGCTCGACCCAGGCAGACACGCGCGAGGTGATCGACGAGGTGCAGGCCTGGCTGCGCCAGGACCCGGTCGTCGACCAGCTGTTCGCGATGCAGGGGTTCAGCTATTTCGGCGGCGGGCAGAACGCCGGGATGATCTGGCCGACGCTGATCGACTGGTCGCAGCGAAAGGCCAGCGAACAGCAGATAGAGGCCATACTCGCGCGCCTCAACGCGCATTTCGCCAGCGGCACCCGCGACCATCCGCAGGCGCTGGTGAAGGGCCTCAACACCCCGCCGTTGCCCTCGATGGGGCGCAGCGCCGGCATCGACATGCGCCTGCAGGATCGCGCCGGCCTTGGCCACGAGGCCCTGGTGGCGGCGAAGAACCGTTTGCTGGCGTTGGCCGCCCAGACCCCGGCACTGGCCGACGTGAGCTTCTCCGGGCAGGACGACGCGCCGCAACTGCGGGTCTCCATCGACCGACTCAAGGCGCAGAGCATGGGCGTCCCGGTGCAGCAGATCAATGACACCCTGGCGACGCTCTATGGCTCGGAGTACCTGGGCGACTTCATCCACCAGAACCAGGTGCGGCGCATCCTCGTGCAGGCCGACGGCAAGTACCGGCAGAGCCCGGACGGGCTGCTGCAGGCACGGGTGCGCAATGGCGAAGGCGACATGGTGCCGCTGAGCGCCTTCGTGCAGATGCGCTGGACCCTCGGCGCTCTGGAGATCCAACACTTCAACGGCTTTCCCGCGCTGCCCATCAGCGGCGCGCCGGCGCCCGGCTACAGCACCACCCAGGCGATGGAGGCGCTGGCCGGCCTGGTGGCGCAGCTGCCCGACGGCATCGGCTATGAATGGGCCGGGCAGTCCTACCAGGAACGCATTTCCGGCAACCAGATGCCGTTGCTGTTCGGCCTTTCGATCCTGGTGATCTTCCTCTGCCTGGCGGCGCTCTACGAAAGCTGGTCGGTGCCCTTCGCGGTGATCCTGGCGATCCCACTGGGGGTGATCGGCGCACTGCTCGCCACCAGCCTGCGCGGCCTGCCCGACGACCTCTATTTCAAGGTCGGCCTGATTACCATCATGGGCCTCTCGGCGAAGAACGCGATCCTCATCATCGAGGTGGCCAGGACCCTGCACCAGCAGGGCGTCGCCGTGCGCCAGGCGATCCTCGACGCCGCGCGCATGCGCCTGCGGCCCATCGTCATGACTTCCCTGGCCTTCATGTTCGGCGTGCTGCCGCTGATGCTCGCCAGCGGCCCCGGCTCGGCCAGCCAGCGCGCCATCGGCACCAGCGTGTTCGGCGGGATGCTCTCGGCCACCCTGCTGACGCTGTTCTTCGTGCCGCTGCTGTACCTGCTGGTGATGCGTCTGCGCGGCGAAACCAGCGCCGGTCCTTCCATCGCCGAGGCCCGCGACCCATGAAACGGTTTTGTCCATCCCTTAGAAATACTAGCATTGGACAAATAACCACTGAAGATAGCTTTTCCCAAATTTATTCCGAAAGTAAAGATTTTATAGATTTCCTAGGAAAATCCATATCTGACTTACCTTGCAACGATTGTAGGTATGGGCTTTTATTCCACGGCGGCTGCCGAGCAAATAGCCTCTCATATGCTGGAAAAATCTGGGAAAGAGACCCCATTTGTTGTTCACTTTCGCCATTCGTTGAGGACGTTATTGTCCCACTACTCCCCGAAAAGTTAAAAAGTAGCTTTTATCAGTCCCTACAAGAGGAAAAATCTAAACCTGGAGACGTTTCACACCCATCCAGTACACATTCATGGCAGCGCATTCAAACCATCGAAATATAAATTGTCAAGCAGGATAGAATATGTCCATTCCTTTAAACGAACGTTTAATAGTCAGGAAGGCCCAAGAAGGTGACGCAAAATCTCTGCAAAACTACATGCTTAATTTGGCCGCCGAGAAAAACCCAAACATCCCTCTCTTAGAAAATGAACTCCTCGGGGATATTTCACTTATAAGTCAAAATATAAAAAGAACCAGCAATAGCAAATCGGACGCTCTTCTCCTACTTGTCGATGGAGAAAGAATTGTTGGTAGGCTTGATATAAACGGCTCGACTAGACACGCGTACTCTCATATAGCTTCATTAGGACTATCAATTGCTTATAACGATCGCAACAAAGGCTTGGGTAAAACCTTATTGGAATATGGAATTAACTACCTGCGTAATTCAAAAACAGTGCACAGAGTGGAGATATTGGTTAACACAGAGAACAAAATAGCTATATCGCTTTATGAGAAGAATGGTTTTAAGATTGAGGCCATTCAAAAGGACAAAGTTTTTTTTATGGGGGAATATTATGACGCCAGTCTTTACAGCCTTCTCTTAAATTAAGGGAACTATGAAAAAGGCTTTCTGATTTTCGGTAAAATATTTGAACCACCCGCCGAGTATCCCGATGAAACAGATAACCTTTGCCGACGCAGAGTATTCCGGCAAGCGCAAGCGGAGCCGCAAGGAGTTATTCCTGATCGAGGCGGATCAGGTGGCGCCGTGGAAGGGCTTGGTTGCCCTGATCGTGCCACACTATCCGAAGGGTGAAGACCGGACGTCCAACATCCTCATTGATGGTGACGCTGCGGGCTCATCTGACGCAGAACTGGTTCGGCTACAGCGATCCGGCGATAAAGGAGGCGCTGTACGAGACCACCATCCTGCGCCAGTTTGCCGGCTTGAGCCTGGAGCGCATTCCCGACGAAACCACCATCTTCAACTTCCGTCACCCGCTACAGAAGCTAGAGTTGGGGCCTGGGATTCTGGCCAATGGCGACTTGCTGTTCAGTTCCTCGCGAGCGCCGCTGGAAGGCAAGGAGGATGACGCCGACTCCGCGCTCTGGCACCTGCCGGCCGCCGGCGGCGAGGCGCAGCAATGGTTGCGCCGCCAGGGCGGGTTGTTCGGCCTGCGCGTCGCGCGCCAGAGCGGCACCCTGGTGCTGATGGCGGAGGCGCTGCCGTCGGCGAAGGACCCTGAGGACGAAAAACGCCTGCGCGCGTTGCGCAAGGACGGCAAGGTCGACGCCATCCTCCACGAGCGTTACCCGGTGCGCTTCTGGGACACCGACTTGGGCCCGGAACAGCCGCGCCTGTACCGGGCCGAGCCGATCGTCGACAGCGACGGCGCCGGCACGCCGCCGGCCCGGCTCGAACTCCACGGGCTGACCGACGACGCCGGCGAGGCGCTGCGCAACGCCCGCTTCGAATTGAGCGCTGACGGCCGCCTGCTGGTGAGCGACTGGCTGTCCGCCAGGGCCGGTGGCAATCAGCAAAGCCAGCTGGTGGTCATCGATACCCTGAGCGGCGCGCGCCGGATGCTGCTCGACCTGCCCGGATGGCACTACCCACTCTTTTGTCTGGACCCGCAGGGCGCGGCTCTGGCGGTCGTGGCGGAGAGCGAGGGTACGCCGAGCGAGGCGCCGCGCTGGCAATTGCTCAGCGTACCGCTGGACGGAAGCGAACCCCGCTGTATTGCTCCGGATTGGGACGGTTGTCCCGCATCCCTCGCTTGGAGCCCCGATGGCCAGCATCTGTACGCCAGCGCCGATCATCAGGGCCGCGCGCCGGTGTTCGCCATCGATCCCGCCCGCCGCAGCGTGACGCGGCTGACGCTGGACGACGCGGCCTACGCCGACCTTTGCGTCAGCCCCTGCGGCCGCCACCTGTATGCCCTGCGCCATGCCATCGACAGCCCGCCGCTGCCGGTGCGCCTCGACCTGGACGCCGAGGTTGCCACACTGGTTTCGCTGCGCGGGCCGTGCCAGCAGCCGGCCCTGCCCGGGCGCCTGACCGAAGTGGACGCCACGGGCGCCGACGGCGCGCGCGTGCGTGCCTGGCTGGCGCTGCCTGCCGGCGCCTCGGCCGCCGCGCCGGCCGCGCTGCTGCTATGGGTGCACGGCGGCCCGCTCGGCTCCTGGAACGGCTGGTCCTGGCGTTGGAATCCCTGGCTGGCGGTCGCCCGCGGGTATGCCGTGCTGATGCCGGACCCGGCGCTATCCACCGGCTATGGCCGCGGCTTCATCCAGCGCGGCTGGGGCGCCTGGGGCGACGCGCCCTATCAGGACCTGCTGGCGATCAGCGACGCCGCGCAGGCCCGCGACGACATCGACGGCCAGCGCAGCGCTGCCATGGGCGGCTCGTTCGGCGGCTACATGGCCAACTGGATCGCCGGGCACACCGACCGCTTCCGGGCCATCGTCAGCCATGCCAGCCTCTGGACCCTGAGCCAGTTCGGTCCGACCACCGACGCCTACCACTACTGGCGGCAGGAAATCGGCGCGCAGATGCTGCAGCACCATTCGCCGCACCGCTTCGTGCGGGATATCCGCACGCCCATGCTGATCATCCACGGCGACAAGGATTACCCCGTGCCAATTGGCGAGGCCCTGAGCCTGTGGGCGCAGCTCGCCGAGCAATTCGCCGACGAGCAGGGCCGCATGCCGCACAAATTCCTCTATTACCCCGGCGAGAACCACTGGATTCTCGCCCGCAGAACGCCAAGGTCTGGTACCAGACGGTGTTCGCCTTCCTCGCCGAACACGTCCATGGCCAAGCCTGGCAACGCCCCGAGGCGCTGGGATGAAGCCGCTGCCGGAACGGCTGGAAAGCGACCGGCTGTCGATCCGCTGCGCCGCGCCCGGCGACGCTCGCGCGCTGTACGACGGCGTGCTGGAGACCCTCGCCGAGCTGCGCGCCTGGGGATCGTCGCTGCCGTGGGCACTGGCCGAGCCGTCTGTGCAGGGGGGTATGCCGAGATAAGGCAAAAATTAGGACATTCGTTCTGTAACTTACTGTATTTGAAAGATTAATAAGTCAGCTGTCTCTACAGGCTGATCTCTGTAATCTGGTTCCTGCTACGCCAGATCGGATCAGGTTTACGGTGGCTGCACCAGGTGGCGGACGTAATCGACACAAAGCCCGACTTGCCTGGCTGCCCGTTCGCATCGCTTGGTCTGCCGTCCGAGAATGGGTTCTTGAGTTCCCCTCTGACCTGCTCGTCATCTAGGCCCAGGTGGTTCAGGGCGCAGCAATTCCCTATCAGCACCTTCGAATCGTCGTGCCGCTCAACGACGAAGCCGTGCTGATGCATTTGAGAACAGCGCTTCCCGTTCTTCTGGTACTGACAGCTGGCCTCTGGCTGAATCAGCCGGTAGGGCCGCAGCGGGTTTCGGTACTGATCCTTCGTCAGGGTGCTGTCCGAGGCGATCTCGTAAAGGGACAACAACTCGGCGAGCGTTCTAATCTCCACAATGCCATTCGAAGGGGTCATCAAGTCCTCCTGGTGGGTCAGTCATGCGCAGAGCTGTATATTAACCCAGTAATTGCACAGTGGAATCATTGTGCAGAGCCTATAAGTCATCCCTGCCTTTTGCTCATCACAAGGACGTGGCCCCGTGCCGGAGCTACATAGCCTGGTGGACTGTGTTCGTGGATCTGCTCGCGCTCGGCCAGCGAGGCACCAGGCGCCCTTGGGCATGGGGGTGTTGAGGCTCTTCAAGCCGAAACTTATGATTTACATGCTGAAAACTGAGTGGCCTCTGTCTCCGTTTAAATGTTCTGTTGTACTGCGGTGGCTGTGCAGCTGCTCATGAGTGAAGAAAAAATCAGCAAAACCATCAAAAGTTAAGATTTTCTTGGTCAGGTTAAGGAAATCTGTAGCAATGAAACGACTTTGAGGCTTTTGGATGGCCCTTTCCTCAACCGTCGCAGGAGGTACTGATCATGGAGCACACTGCCGCTCAACCGGTTGAAACGGTCGTAGACATTACCTGTGATGTTTGCCGCCAGAGCACTAGCGTTGAAGGTTATGGTCAACAGTTTGGAACCCTTCAGGCACACTGGGGGTATGGCTCCAAGCATGATGGCGAGCGCTACAAGGTTCATCTTTGCGAGCTTTGGTTTTTCCGCACACTAAGTGTAGCGACCTGCAATCAGTGCCGTTTCCGACCGAGATTATTTGCGACTATCCCGCCCCGCAAACCAGGATTAAGTGCGAATGAGCCTGCAATGATCTGCGCCAACCTGCAAACCATCGCGGCCAACCAGGATTATCTGCGACTGAAACGGGACGGGTCACACGGGAAGCCCGGCCGATTGCATCTTCTCCCGAAGTTCAGCCGCTCGTGCCGGATCCAGCGTATTGCGGGAGGCCATACAGCCGTGCTACTAGCCACCATCTCGGAGGGGCAAAGCTAGACCCGCCGAAATTTCCGTCAGCCGATCAACATGGTTTGTCTCGTGTCTGGTCGATGCGTTCCTGCATCGCCTGCATAACTTCTTCGTGGGTGTAGGACTTGGGGTTGGGGGCGTGGGCCTCACGGAGAGCTTCCTCGACCTCGCGGGTCATTCGCTCATAGTCTTCCGGCCACAGCACTTGCTCCATGCGCAGAGACGCCTGCTCCAGTAGGTGCAGCAGGCCGAACAGACGCATGTCGTTGGTGGCGACGATGTGTTCTCGAATCCACTCTTGGATTACTCTGCAGGCCCGATGTGTTTCTGGCGTTGACGTGCCGTCGTAGTTGGCTGGGAATCCCACATCTTTGGCGAGTTGTGCCCAGGTGCTGGCCAGTGCCTGGATGCTAGATGTACTCATTTGCTCATCCACTTGCGCAGCAGTCGCTTTTTCAGGGCGGCCCGCTCTTGCGGGCTCCGTCCCTTGAAGTTGGCGATGCGATCCGCCGTAGCGTCCTGGCGTTTGATGGGCCAGTAGGAGCGACCATCCTTGCCCATTGATCCAACGTTGCTGACCTGATTCTCCAGCAGCGGCAGATGAGCGCTCAGTGCGTCCGGCGACGAGCTGGCCAGCGCGGTGCGCTCGCCGGTTCGCCAGCGCTGATGCCAGAGCTTCTTGTCCTCGCGCTCGCTACGGCAGGTCGTGTGCCCGACGATGGGCGTTTTGCGGCGGCTGCGACTCATAATGTGATTGTCTCCAAGAGTATTCAGGGCAGACTGTCAGGGTAGAGCACTGTCAACATGGAACAAGCCCCGTCGGAACGGGGCTTGTTGATGGCTAGTTAGCCAGCCTTGAAGCCAGGAAGGCCGTTAGCGGCACGCCACTCCTTGATTCTTTTTAATACGCCTTCAGGGCTATCTTCTTCATCTTCTTTTGGGTAAAAGATAATATCTGTCCCATCGGGGTGTTGCGCCGCATTAACGATAGCGTAAACCACCACATCACGCTCCTTTTCACTGCTGAAACTCCTATTGAATAGCTCGCTGATTAGTGAAAAAAACTCAGCCTCTGTATAATCTGATATTTTTTTGCTTTCCATATCTATTTTCCTTTGTTCGAATGAACTTGAATATGCATCTTTGGAGTCATTACGCGGAGATTGTCAATATCATAAACAGCTCCACCCTGACTTATTTGGACGACATGGTGTATTTCATATTTATCCCGGCCTCCCGCTTGCTCAGCTTTAGGGGTAAATGGAGAAAGCCCATCACGCATACCCTTTGCATTGGTTTTTCTGAAGTATTTAACAAGCTCAGGATCATTAGCCACAGCCACCCAAAACTGCTCCCGAAAATCCCGCCAACTCTTGAATTCCTTGCCGCGCAACTGATCGGCGATTTGGCTCGGAATCGGCACTCCGTCACCTTGCGAGGCACCGGCCAGCCAGTTCCCAGTGACCGGCTGGCCATTACCGGTAGCAACACCCGGTTCGTCGCGCGGATCTCGATAAACAATATAGAGTGGTGGAATACCGGTGTCTTCCGGGTAGACGTAGATACCGTCGTTGAACTCGCGTTGGTCAAGTTCTGGATAGGACTCGATCTGCGGTTCCTTGGGAATCAGCAGGGTACCGGACATGATCAGCGGACCACGGGGCACTGCCGGCGTCGAAGACGACGGATCGATCTGGCCAGGTGGAGTATCCGGGGTAACCAGGATGGTACCGCCGCCAGGGCCGGTAGCCGTGTATTTGTAAGTCCCCGAGGCGGAGTCCAGGGTCAGTGCCCTGACGGGGACGGCCGCACTACCCGGCTCGGTCGGTACGGCGATGATTTGAATCGACCCATCGACATTGAGGGTTTTCAGCCGGTAAGGCAGGTCCACCGTTCCTTTGGCGGCGGCAATGGCTTGCCAGTCAACCGCCAGGGGCGGTGCGAGTTCCGAGACCGGAATGGCGAAGGATGCTTGCCGTTCACCGTTGTTCAGCTTCGGCCAGAAGGAACTGACGGCCATGGTGGCGACGACAGCGGCTACCTGCCCCAACATTGCACCAGGGGTCTTGCGGGCCACCGAAAGCAAATCCACTGCGGTCTTGAGAGTCCTGGAAACGCTGGCGGCACCACCCCCTGCCGGGGCCAGCGGTTTGGGCGCTACCGGTACGCCGACGCCTGGAAAACTAGGGAAGGTGGGGAAATCGGGAAAAGTAGGAACCAGCGAGCCAAGATCCCTCCCTGGTTGGTCGGGGATTGTCGGGTCACGCCGGTCAGGGATTGAAACACTGCCAACATCGACCGGGCGCGCTGTGATGCCTCCTTGTCCAGTACCAGTATCGACATCCCGGCCGGTGCCGCCCGTTGCTCCAGTTTCTCCTCCAGGAGTCACGTTGGTTCCAGTATGGCCGAGTGCGTCTTCGACGCGAGAGTCGGTATTGACTGCGGAAGGTGTCGTGATGGTGGGAGTGCTGATTTTGTCCTGCTCTTCCAGGCGCTTGTAGATCTCCTCGATACGCTTGGCCTCACTTTCCGATACGGCAATGGCCTGAAACCGCGCATTGATTTCGTCTTGACGCTTTTTCTCCGCCTCGGCGACTCGCTTGGCCTCTGCTTCGGCCAGGCGTTGCAGTTCGGCTTTTCGCTGAGCCTCGGCCTGGCGACGAGCCTCTTCGACCTGCCGTCGGGCTTCAGCTTGACGTTGCTCTTGCGCTAAGCGTTCCGCTTCAGTCTGCCGGGCTGCCTCTGCGGCGCGCTGTGCGTCCTCCAGCCGCTGAAGCCGGGTCAGTTCGGCGACCTTGCTATCCAGGGCGGAGGAGCGGCTATTGAGGACGCTGATTTCCGCTTCGATCAAGCGGATCTTTTGTGCGGCGGAATAAGACTTCGACCAGTTGTCGAAACTGAAATCTTTATCTTCGCGGCGGCCATAGATTTCGTTCATTACATTGACATAATTGACCATGAGAGGGTCATAGCCAAAGAATGCATTTGCAATGGTGCGTGCGTCAGCCAGTTCCTTTTGTTTGGACGCCAGCAGTTCCACCGCCGCGGCTTTTTCAGCAGAGGCCATCTGCAAGGGTGTCGCCTCGGCAGGATTTAATTTTTCCTTTTTCTGGCTTGCGAGATACGCCAGTTCGCCATCGACAATCGACCCCACATTGGCCAATGCAGTGTTCGTGGATTTTTTGATCTCTTCCTGCACGCCACGAATCATGATCGCGGCGGGAACTTGAGACCTTTCATATTGGTATCGCTTGATCAGATCCTTGATTTTCGCGCCCTCAGGAAGGTCGAACTTGGTGATACCTGGTCGAGCGATATAAGTCAGGTATGGGATAGGGGTGGGTGGCGGAGGTGTGTAGAAAGAATACTGACCCGTATCGGTTGCTACCGTGGTCATACTTCCAAGGTCAAAGACATCACTCATGATATTTCCCTTAAGAATCCGTAAAAGAAAATCTGTTTCACTGCCTGCCTGGCAGGCAAGCGGGATTCTTAAGGTTTGTTGTAGAGCATTAAAGATAGTGCCCTTCAATAAACTATGATGTACAGGCAATACACGGTAATCAACTGCAATATCTCGGTTTTGGGTTACTGGAGGTTGCGCTCCAGTCCTTCCTTTGCGGTGTCGCTCCGCTCGTGGAGGCGTCCATCAAACGACCGTTTTCTGGACGCCGACCTCATTTCACCTCGGTCGGCCCCGGAAACCGCATACCTTTGGTCCAATAACGAGCTCCCACTTTCAAAATTCACCTACGCTGACCCTTTCGCGAGTTTCTGGACGAAATCATGCTGATTGGGTACGTACGCATCTCCACCGACGATCAACTGCTGGACCTGCAACGCGATGCGATGGCCAAGGCGGGGTGCGAGCGAGTGTTCGAAGACACTGCCAGCGGCGCCAAGGCCGATCGGGTCGGCCTGGCCGCGCTTCTCGCCAATCTACGGCGGGGCGACACGGTGGTGGTCTGGCGGCTGGACCGGCTTGGCCGCTCGATCAAGGACCTGATCTACCTGGTCGAGCAATTGGAGGATGCCGGCGTGGGTCTGAAGAGCCTGCAGGAGAACATCGACACCACATCCACCGGAGGGCGTTTGGTTTTCCACCTCTTTGCCGCGCTGGCCGAGTTCGAGCGCAACCTGATCCGTGAACGCACCCATGCGGGACTATCTGCAGCACGTGCTCGCGGTCGGCTGGGCGGCCGCAAAAAGCGCCTGGATCCCGCCAAACGCAAAGTCGCCCTGAAGCTCTATCACGAGCGCCAATACACCGTGGTGGAGATCTGCCGGATGATGGGAATCGGCCGCTCGACGCTCTACAACTACATCACCGAGGCGGAACGGAATGCCCGCCAGCAGGCGTAAGGCCATTCCGATCGATTCGCTGCTGCAACTGCGGCAGCGCCTGGATCACTTGCCGAAGAAGAGCCCGGAGCGGGCCCGTCAGGTGGCCCTTGTAGCTGAACTGTACGGCGTTTCCTCCAGTACGGTCTATCGTGCCCTGGCTCTCCTGCACAGACCTCGGGCAGCCCACCGCTCCGACCAGGGCAAGCCTCGCGTCCTGCCCCAGGCGGAACTGGAGCGCTACTGCGAACTGATTGCGGCGTTGAAGCTGCGCACCACCAACAAGCAGGGGCGGCATCTATCTACACGCCGCGCCATTGAACTGCTGGAAGAGTACGGTGTAGAGACCGGGCAAGGGCTCGTAAAAGTCCCCTGCGGAGTATTGACCCGAAGTACCGTCAATGAGTACCTCAATCGTTGGAGGATTGGCCAATCCCAACTACTGAGACAGCCTGTAGCAGTACGGTTCCAGGCCGATCACAGCAACGATTGTTGGCAGTTCGACATGTCGCCCTCCGACCTCAAGCATATCGAGCAGCCGCGCTGGATCGATCCCGCCAAGGGCGAACCCACCCTGATGCTGTTCAGCGTGGTGGATGACCGCAGTGGCGTGGCCTACCAGGAATACCACTGCGTCTATGGTGAGGATGCGGAGACGGCGCTTCGTTTTCTGTTCAATGCGATGGCGCCGAAAGCGGACCCGAGCTTTCCCTTTCAGGGCCGGCCCAAGCTGATCTATCTGGACAATGGTCCGGTGGCCAAGCGCCGCGTTTTCCAGAACGTCATGCGGGCGCTGGGCATCGAGTGGCAGACACACATCCCTGCCGGCAAGGATGGAACGCGCACCACGGCCCGCTCGAAAGGCAAGGTCGAGCGGCCCTTTCGCACCGTGAAGGAAGCCCACGAGACCCTGTACCACTTCCACAAGCCGGAAACCGAAGCCCAAGCCAACGAGTGGCTGTTGCGCTACCTGGTGCGCACCTACAACCAGCAGGCGCATCGTGCCGAGCCCCATTCACGGATCGAGGACTGGATCGCCCATGTGCCAACAGAGGGAATCCGTGAAATGTGCTCATGGGACCAGTTCTGCCGCTTTGCTCGGGAGCCCGAGCGGCGCAAGGTCGGGCCTGATGCTCGGATCACCATCGACGGTACCGCGTACGAGCTGGAGCCCGAGATGGCCGGCGACTACGTCGTGCTGCTCTGGGGGCTGTTCGACGATGAGCTTCATGCCGAGTTCGATGGCGAGCGGTTCGGTCCTTACTACCCGGTGTCCGGACCCATTCCATTGCACCGCTACCGGGCTTTCAAGCGCAGCAAGGCAGACGAGCGTTCAGCTCGTATCCGTACCCTCGCGGACCAGTTGGGGCTGCCGATCGCGGCGCTTTCCGGGGAGGATGTACGACTAGAGCCCAGTTCTGCCACCTCGACGCTCCCCATCCGGCCCTTCGATTTCGAGCCCCAGGAATCCCGATTCCCCAGCAGCATTGCGGCCAAGCTGGCTATCGCCGAGGAACTGGCAATGCCGCTGGCCAAGCTTTCAATGGATGACCGCGCCTACATCGACCAGGTGCTGAGCGAGACCCTGGCGCGGCGGGTGGTACTGGAGCGCGTACGGGACTATTTCCGTCACCGGAAACCAGGAGAAGAGCATGCGAGCTGAAGTGATGCAGCACTACGGGCTGAGCACCCCCTTGAATCAGGCGGGCTATTTCGAAACCGCCCATCATCAGCAGTTGATGAGGGACATCCGCGGCGCCATCTTCGAAGGCCGCCTGATCGCCCTGTGTGGCGTAATCGGCAGCGGCAAGACGGTGATGCTGCGCCGCTTGCAGCAACTGCTGGAGGAGGAAAAGAAAGTCACGGTGTCCAGATCGATGGCCATCGAGAAGCACAACATCAAGCTGGCCACCTTCATCGCCGCGCTCTTCTATGACCTTTCCACCCAGAAACAGGTACGCATTCCCACCCAGATCGAAAAACGGGATCGCGAACTGTACGAGCTGGTGAAGAAGAGCAAGCGCCCCGTGGCCCTGTTCGTTGATGAAGCCCATGACCTCAATGGCCATACCCTGACCGGTCTGAAGCGACTGCTCGAACTGGTCGAAGACGACAGTGGCCGGCGACGTTTGTCCATTGTTCTGGCCGGCCATCCCAAGCTGCGTAACGATCTACGTCGTCCCACGATGGAAGAGATTGGCTACCGCACCGACATTTTCTCGCTCGACGGCATTGCCGGGAGTCAGCGTGAGTATCTTCATTGGTTGTTGGACACCTGCACAGAAGGACGTGCCAGGGCTGAAGAAATCGTAACCGAAGAAGCCCTCGACCTACTGGCCAGCCGGTTGCGCACGCCCCTGCAGATCCAGTTACATCTTGGACTGGCTCTGGAGGCCGGTTACCAGACCGGCGAAAAGCCTATTTCGGCAGAGCTCGTCCAGTCCGTACTCTCTCGGCAACTGGATGACTTGGAACCCACGCTCACACGCCACGGCTACAACGCGAAAAGCCTGGCAGAGCAGTTCGATGCCAAACCTGCCGAGGTTCGTGCGTTGTTCAGCAATACGTTAGATCCGGCACGAGCGGCTGAGCTTCGGGAGAAGATGCAATCGGCCGGGCTTCCCGTGTGACCCGTCCCGTTTCAGTCGCAGATAATCCTGGTTGGCCGCGATGGTTTGCAGGTTGGCGCAGATCATTGCAGGCTCATTCGCACTTAATCCTGGTTTGCGGGGCGGGATAGTCGCAAATAATCTCGGTCGGAAACGGCACTGATTGCAGGTCGGGACCTGTTCAATTGCAGGTCGCTACAACTAAGCGGCCTACGTCGCGAGCGCATGGTCAACGCCATGTTCGACGAGGAGCCTGATTCCACGAAGGATGAGTTCGGCTTGGTGCGGCGTGACGAATTCTGGGGCGATGGCTGAGCCTGAGCGCAGATATCAGGAGTGGTAGCCGTTCAGTCTTCAATCGAAGAGCTGAAGACAGGCTCGAAAATCGAACCCGCCGCTTGCTCCTCATTCCGGCCGGCCTGCAGCATGTCGCCCTTGCTCGGGTAGTGACACAGCAGCCGCCGAGCCTCATTGCGGATGGACTCCGACAAGGTGGTGTCACGAGAGAGCTCGACGAGAAACTCCTGGGCCTGCACCACCGAGCGGGTACGTTCGTAGGGTAGCGTCATCTGAACCTCCACTCCGCTTCTGACCTCAGTGTGCCGGATCATGAGCTACTTGCGCCACCGCTGCTCGTGGGCGGTGCCTGCCCGAGCAATTTCAGTTGCGCGGTGGCTTTAGCCAGACGCTCCTGCAGGCTCTGGGTTTGCTGTGCCTGAATCGAGGAGGCTTCACCAAGCCGGGTCACCTCATCCTGCAGAGCGTGGCAGCGCTGCTCCAGGGCTTCATTCGTACGTTCAATGCTGGTCAGCGTGTTCTGGGCGACCTCCAGAGCCTGAGCCTTCTGCGTCAGTAGCTTCTGCTGCGCATGCTGATCCTTCTGCTGCTGCCGCGCCTCGGCAAGCAGGCGCGCATTGTCGCGGTTCAGGTGGGTCAGCTCGTCCTGCTTGACGATCAGGGTCTGCTGTAGCTGTCGCAGTTCCAGTTGCAGTTGTTGTACCTGCGACTCGTGCCGGCGCTGCTCTTGCTCACGCTGCTCCTTGCTGGCCTGGCGATAGTGCTCCAGGGCATCACGGGCATGCTGATGCTTGTCCTCCAGCGAGCGAATCTGCCCGTCGCGGTCTTGCAGGCGCGCTTCCTGGTCGTGGTTGGCTTGCTGCAGGCGGGCATTCTCGACCTCGGCCTGTTGGCGCAGCTGTTGTTCCTGCAGCAGTGCTTGCTGGGCAGCCTGGAACTGCTCCGTGAGCCCAGCGCACTGACCTTCCAGCTGCTGGATACGGCTTTCGGCCTGCCGAATCTGGTTCTGGTAATCGAGTCGTTCCCGTGCCAGTTGCTCGCGCTCCTGGGCCACGTCGGCCTGCGCTTCCTCCTTGAGCTGATCCGCCAACTGGGCCACCAGGTTGGCCAGCTGCTCGCTGAGCGGCAATGCGGCCGCGTTCCGGCCGCGGTCGGCGTCTTCGAGTTCTTTCAGGTAGCGATGGATGGTGGTTTTCGAGCCGGTATTGCCCAGCTCGACCCGTATTGCGTCGATGCTGGGATTCTCACCCCGCGCCAGGATGGCCTGGCGGGCTTTCTGAACCAGCGCCTTGTTGATGCCGCCGCGGGCCATGGTCTGCTCCTACGATTTCATAATGGATTACATACCATGTATTTACATACTAAATTGTCATGAAGTAAAGCAGGATTTGAAGGCTTGTTTCAGATAAAATAACCGATGATTATTCAATATGATTGGCAAAAACGGCTGCTTCGCGGTCGTTTCCCAGTACACAAAGGGCACGCACGGGCGATGAAGGACGTCGAGCGCTACCTGCAAGCCGGCACGCGGGAAAACACCCGGCGTAGCTACCAGTCGGCCGTCGAACATTTCGAGGTGACCTGGGGCGGCTTCTTGCCGGCCACGAGTGACTCCATCGTGCGTTACCTGGTGGACTACGCCGACACGCTGAGCCTCAACACGCTAAAGCAGCGCCTCGCCGCCCTCGCGCAGTGGCATATCAGGCACGGCTTCCCCGATCCCACCAAGACCCCGACCGTACACCAGGTACTGAAGGGAATTCGCACCCTGCACCCGAGCCAGACAAAGCAGGCCGCGCCGCTGCAATTACAGCATCTGGAGCATGCGGTTGAGTGGTTGGAGCAGGAGGCTATGTGTCTGTTTCAAGCCGAAGACCTGGCGGGATATTTGCGCTGTCGGCGGGATACGGCATTGCTACTAATCGGCTTCTGGCGAGGCTTTCGTAGCGATGAACTGTGCCGCTTGCAGGTGGAGCACATTCAAGCCGAAGCCGGTGCTGGCATGACGCTGTTTTTGCCTTGGAGCAAGGGTGACCGGGACAACCTTGGCACCACTCACTACGTACCTGCGCTGAGGCGGCTGTGGTCTGTCCCGGAACTGGTGGACAGGTAGTTAA
>NZ_KV811278.1:0-3631 GCF_001813025.1 Pseudomonas sp. HMSC066A08 | reverse complement strand
AAGACGATGATGATCCGGGTGAAGCTGGTCATCAGCATGACGAACGTCGGGATGAAGCCCAGCGCGGTCATGATCAGCAGGATCTGCAGGCTAACCGAATACTCCTGCTGGCCCTGGCCGTTGGTGGTCACGGTGATCGCCGAGATCGATGTCGGGTCGGCGGCCAGCGCCGGCCACGGCGCCAGCAGCAGGAGGCAGAGCGCGGCGGCCAGGCGATCGAGCACGACCGCGCGGACGAGCCGATCGACGACAACACCTACTTCGTCATGCGCAACGCCGGCGGCGCCGTGTTCGTGAAGCACGGCCCGTTCTTCGTGAGCCAGGGCGGACTGACGGAGGACTGGGGCAAGAACTGGAAGCGCATCCGGACCGGCAGCCTCAAGCATGCCCGCCAGGTCGTCGGGGAGGAGTTGCTACCTCGCTTTCTCCAGCTACCGCCAACCCATATGAAATTAAGGGAATGAACAAACAGTTACAGTGAGAAGGCCGGCAGAGCCGGCCATTACCTAGAGAGCATGGTAGGCCAGAGTTAGAGCCATGCCCGTCACATAACGCATTCCATCGCGAATCTGGTTGAAGACTGCACTGAAGTTTACAGCACCTAAGTGCAGACCTACTCCGGGAGTGATGAGCGACTTGATATTTTGTGGCAGATTCATCGCTGAAAGCTGTGCAGCCGTAAGGGTCCCTAAGTTCACACCATAGCCAACTAGGAGGCCTGAGCTATCGGTTGCACCACCTCCTGTACCGGGAGTTATCGAGACACTATTAGGCAAAATATTTGTCGTTTGACCCAACACCCCAAGTAGTCCTGCCCCATATTTAGCTTTCACAGAAACCAGATTAGCCCTAGTACTTTGAATGAGCGGAACCAGATCGCCACATACTACATCTTTATTTTGAGACATCTGGAACCCCAATAGCAAAATATTGGATGTTTCCTGAGCAAGAGCCGTCACATACTGTTGGTTAACAGCATTTACATCTCCACTTGGAGCAAAATCCGGATGCAACCTTAAAGGAATATCCCAAGCCTCTGTCGTCTCAGCCTCGGGAAATACTGCGCCAGGGGTGCAGATATTATACAGCCCCTTGTAAAGCGTGGTTAGCGAGGCTCCAGGCGCCACATAAATATTTTGATCCTGCGCAGCACTAATGGCATCAGCCATATCATCACCCCACTAGTTCGGAAGACCTAAAGCTTGTTGAAGATAGTCCGCCCTGTCATTCAAGCGATTTGTTCTGTAGTCGCCGGGTACATTTGGATGACCATCCCAATTTCTCAACTCGTAGACTACAGCAACCCAATCATGCTGCCTTATTGCCGCCTCAAAATTAGGAAAGACTTTCCCTTGACCATATTGATAGTAAATATCTACCGCTACCGTCCGGACGGCTGGAGGCAACCCACTCCAAACGTCAGAGAATTTGCTACGAACAGCGCCAGCCACCCTATTTAGTTTCGTAGAGAACAACACCATCCCATCATCATCGGTAAATGGAGGGATGATTAAAGCAAGCGCAGAATATATATTAGGATCAGTTCTACTCAAGCCCAGACCAGGCCGAACCTTGTCCCTGGTAGAAACCGGTATCCCCATGGAAATCAGCTCCTGCTCATCGTGCTGTCCTAAGTCAAATCCATATCCGACCGTGATTGCAGAGTCACCTGCCTGGGGAATCGTTACGGTGTTTGGACGAGAACCAGCCGGAAGCTCATGCCTCGCCGTAAAGTCGGAATTAATTTGTTCAGCAGCCAATGACTCCATTGACTGCTGGATTAGAGCAACCTTTGCTTCTTTATCTTCATCAATCCTATCTTGTATAAATGTATTTATTTGAGAGTTGAGCTTTTCCGAAAAATCAGACATGGTTATCAAATTACTACCACCAGTCTCAGGAACCGTTCTTACGCTAATTTCATGCCCTCTGAAATAGTGGTCAGACACGACCATGGGTCGCCCAATAGTCGTATTTATAGAGTCAATTAACGACTGAGCTATCCCTGTACGAGCAGCCACACTCCAGTTAGTCAGCCAAGTATCATTTATATAATAAGGAATTTGATTGGCATATATAGTAATAGGCGATTCATCAAGTGAGGCACCTACCTTCCCCTCACTTTCATACGGAGAAAGCAAATCAGATATAGTCCTCTCCAACTCTTTTAAATCTTCATCATCCATAATACAGCCCTCTACTTAGAAAACTTATGAGCACTCATTCTGCAACTTAGTATGTTCATTACGTAAAGCTTCATACGTTACTCTTTCATCCTGCGGGAGGTATTCAGGCTTTATAGAATCAAAGAACCCCACATTACCCTGCATTTTACGACACGCTTTCTTGTCTCCCCGCTCCAAACTCAAGGCTGATATTTTATTTATCAGCCCAATACGCGGAAGAGATTCCATGAACTGCGAGCACTTCTCATAAAGCTCCTTCGAGAGCAAATACCCTTTGTCTTTATCCCCCGAACTTAAAGCGCCCTCAATCATGGATAGTCTCTTTCTGTAAGAACTAAATTCACACAGACTGTATGCAAGCTTGTAACTTCCATAGAAACCAGCCCTAGGCCCACAGTAGTCTCTACACCCGAGACTCTCCCGACCTCTAGACAACTCAATCTTGCCAGCAGTATTTTTTACATCAATATCACATCAATCTGCATATGATGGCCCCTCCACTATAATCCTAGAACCATCAACCCTTCCCCCTAGAGAGCAAGAGTGCCCATTACTACCTAGCGTCCTAATTCTAAATATCTTGTCTCCATGATTATCAAGAAAAACATTGAACACTCCTCCATCACCGACCCGCAAATACATCCCGTTCTTTATCTCTGAGTCGGCAGCAGATAATGCAGAATAAGAAATAAGCATAACCAATAAATGCTTTGAGAATTTCATACATCCCCCTTTTTATTTAACTTATTAAAAAATCAATAGCCTCGACCATACCTAAAGTTCGGTTTGATGTTTTTCAGAGCCTGTCACTTCAGATAGCAGCACTTTGCCCCACCCAGCCCCGCGCGATCCAACGGATAGGACCGTGCAAGCGCTCCCGCTGCCGGACGACAGCACCGGAGCAACCGGAGACACCACCATGTCCTCTACCCAGCACCAACTGATCGAACAGTGCGCCACCCGCCTGCGCAGCATCGTCGAAGCCCTGGACAACATCCACGACAGCACCCCGCACCGCTGGTCGACGGACCTCAACGACCTTCACTCTTCCGCCGAGAGCCTGCTGGCTCTGATCAATGACCACCTCGGCGGCCGCACACTGCTCGCCGGCTTGCGGGCCGGCGTTCGGAAATATCTGCAGCTGCTTCTCGGTAATCAGCATCGGTACTCTCCAGTAACGTTAATGCTCTGCTATCGGTAGGCGTGAAGGGGTTCCAGTTTGCTATCGTTCGCTTGCCAGGTAGGAGGCGAACCACGATGAATAAACGGATGTTGTCGGGGTTGCGCGCCCATGTTGATCAGCTCTTGCGTGATGGCTGGTGGATCTCCGCGCGCGATCCGCTCACCTTGAAACGCGGGTCCGACCGCCTGCAGTGCCTGGACGGCATGCTGGTCGGATCGGCTCAGTCAAACCTCGATATCGAACTGGGGGAGCTGCGGCGCCG
>NZ_KV811277.1:0-349 GCF_001813025.1 Pseudomonas sp. HMSC066A08 | reverse complement strand
GCGGCGTTGAGGGCGAGCAGGTTGGTCTGCTCGGAGATGCCCTTGATCACTTCGAGGATCTGGCCGATGTTCACCGTGCGGCTGTTGAGGGCCTCGATGTTGGCGCAGGAGGCGCTGATCTTCTCGGAAAGCTCGTTCATCGCGCGGATGGTCTGCTCGACCACCTGCTTGCCGTCCTCGGCCTGGTGATTGGCGTCGGACGCATGGTGCGAGGCATCGGCGGCGTTGCGGGCGATTTCCTGGGCGGCGGCGCCGAGTTCGTTGATCGCCGCGGCGACGCTGTTGGTGCGGTTGGACTGCTCGTCGGAGTTGGCCATCGAGGAGTTCGAGGCGTTCACCACCAGTTGCG
>NZ_KV811276.1:0-287 GCF_001813025.1 Pseudomonas sp. HMSC066A08 | reverse complement strand
TACATCTGGGCCGGCCCGCACCACCTGCACTACACCGCGCTGCCGGACTGGGCGCAGTCGCTGGGCATGGTGATGTCGCTGATCCTCCTGGCACCGAGCTGGGGCGGCATGATCAACGGCATGATGACCCTCTCCGGGGCCTGGCATAAGCTGCGCGACGACCCGATCCTGCGCTTCCTGGTGGTGTCCCTGGCCTTCTACGGCATGTCCACCTTCGAAGGCCCGATGATGGCGATCAAGACCGTCAACGCCCTCTCCCACTACACCGACTGGACCATCGGCCACGT
>NZ_KV811275.1:0-1252 GCF_001813025.1 Pseudomonas sp. HMSC066A08 | reverse complement strand
TGTCGTATGCCCAGCAACGCCAGTGGTTCCTCTGGCAACTGGAGCCCGACAGCGCGGCCTACCATATCCCGGCGGCCCTGCACCTGTGTGGCGAACTGGATGTCGAGGCCTTGAAGCGCAGCTTCGCCGCATTGGTCGAGCGCCATGAAGGGCTGCGTACTACCTTCCGCCAGGAGGGCGGCGAGACACTGCAGGTGGTGCATGACCGCTTGCCGCTGGAGATCCGCGAGCAGAGCCTGGGGGTAGCGGACGAGGCCGCGCTCATGGCGCGGATCGAGGAAGAGGTGCGGGTGCCGTTCGACCTGGAACGTGGTCCGTTGCTACGGGTCCTGTTGCTGCGCCTGTCCGCCGAAGAACAGGTGCTGGTGGTGACCCTGCACCACATCGTCTCCGATGGTTGGTCGACGCCGATCATGGTGGAAGAGCTTATGCAGTTCTACGCCGGCTACCGTGAAGGCCGCGCCGTGGAACTGGAGCCGTTGCCGATCCAGTACGCCGACTATGCCCTGTGGCAGCGCAGTTGGATGGAAGCCGGCGAGCGTGAGCGCCAACTGGCCTACTGGCGGCAGCAGCTGGGCGGCGAGCAGCCGGTGCTGGAACTGCCGACCGACCGGCCGCGGCCGAGCGTACAGAGTCCTGCCGGCGACAGCCTGCAGGTGGAGCTGGGCGAAGACCTGGGTCGCTCGCTGAAACAGCTGGCGCAGCAGCAGGGCGTGACCCTGTTCATGCTGTTGCTGGCCAGTTTCCAGACCTTGTTGCATCGCTACAGCGGGCAGCCGGAAATCCGCGTTGGGGTACCGATCGCCAACCGCACCCGGGTAGAGACCGAGCGTCTGATCGGCTTCTTCGTCAATACCCAGGTGTTGAAGGCCGACTTCGACCTGGAGACTCGTTTCGACGCCTTGTTGCAGCAGGTCAAACGTACCGCACTGGAAGCGCAGGCCCATCAGGACCTGCCGTTCGAGCAACTGGTGGAGGCGTTGCAGCCGCAGCGGAGCCTGAGCCACAGTCCATTGTTCCAGGTGATGTACAACCACCAGAACGCGGGTCAGGGCAAGGCTCTGGAGCTGACGGGGCTGCGAGTGGAGGCGCTGGAGCGGGCGAGCGCGACGGCGCAGTTCGACCTGACCCTGGATACTTATGAAAGCGGTGACGCGCTGAGCGCGTCGCTGATCTACGCGACCAGCCTGTTCGAGCGGTCGACGGTGGAGCGCCTGGCGGCACACTGGCGCAACCTGCTGGAGGCGATCTG
>NZ_KV811274.1:0-241 GCF_001813025.1 Pseudomonas sp. HMSC066A08 | reverse complement strand
CTCCCGGTTTGATTGGCCTTTCACCCCCATCCACAAGTCATCCGCTAATTTTTCAACATTAGTCGGTTCGGTCCTCCAGTTAGTGTTACCCAACCTTCAACCTGCCCATGGATAGATCACCGGGTTTCGGGTCTATACCCTGCAACTCATTCGCCCAGTTAAGACTCGGTTTCCCTACGGCTCCCCTATACGGTTAACCTTGCTACAGAATATAAGTCGCTGACCCATTATACAAAAGGTA
>NZ_KV811273.1:0-336 GCF_001813025.1 Pseudomonas sp. HMSC066A08 | reverse complement strand
TACACGCTCGTTCGGCTCCTTGGGCGGCGTGCCGCGCCGGGGCATCTACGACAACATGAAGACCGCCGTCGACAAGGTCAATAAGGGCAAAGGCCGGGCGGTGAATGCGCGCTTTGCGGTGATGTGCGCGCATTACCTGTTCGATCCGGACTTCTGCAACGTCGCCGCTGGTTGGGAAAAGGGCATCGTTGAAAAGAACGTGCAAGACAGCCGCAGGCGTATCTGGCTAGACGCCCAGGACTGCCAGTTTCACTCCTTCGAGGAACTCAATGCCTGGCTGGGCCAGCGCTGCCGCGCGCTTTGGAACGAGCTGACGCACCCTCAATACAGCGGGCT
>NZ_KV811272.1:0-468 GCF_001813025.1 Pseudomonas sp. HMSC066A08 | reverse complement strand
GATGGCCAAAACCCCCGGCATCATCGGCAGTTCGTCGTCCTTGAATGCACCGACCGCGATCCACGCCAGAACCGCCAATAGGGCTACTAAGTAAGCACCGACCACCCACGGGCTTAATTGTCCAATGTCTAATCCCATGCTCCTTTCCTCAATGCGATGACCTCAGAGGCCGGGCGTGCATTCGATCTTGCCAAACATGCCTTCAACCTTTGAGCAGAAGCCATTCTTGTTTTGCCATTCCAGCGTGTACTTTTCAGCAACGCTTTTATCGTTCCTGATGTTCTGCTGAATTATCCGAAGCTCAGAAAGCTGCTCAGGCGAAGGCGTTGGCGCGTAGTAGCGCCAATCGCGGACGAAATCCGATACGTGGGGATCGTTGAGCGATTGAAGCTCAACCAGAATTTTGTCCTGCTCGTTGATCCGCTGCGCGGCATAGGTCGCTGCCGCCGCGTCCCGGCCGTCATCACG
>NZ_KV811271.1:0-212 GCF_001813025.1 Pseudomonas sp. HMSC066A08 | reverse complement strand
CACCGCTGGTGGCATTGATAACAGGCCAGTGAGTGCTGTCTAATAACCCCGCTTCAACTAATGGCTTTAACGACAGCTGAGAAACGGTGGGATAACAACCCGGCACAGCAATAAGTTGAGCCTGACTAATCTGATCAGCGTTCCATTCGGCAAGACCATAAACCGCCTGTGATAACCAATCAGTATTCTTATGCTCGAATCCATAGTATTGT
>NZ_KV811270.1:13660-123267 GCF_001813025.1 Pseudomonas sp. HMSC066A08 | reverse complement strand
GTTGAAGGATCTTGAACTGGAAAACAGCCGATTGAAGAAGTTGCTCGCCGAGGCCCACCTCGACATCGAGTCGCTGAAAGTGGTCGCCCGGGGAAAAGGGTAAGCCCGACAGCACGGCGGGAGGCGGTGCAGGAGATGCAGGCGCGAACCGGCATCTCCGAGCGTCGTGCCTGTCAGTTGATCGGGCTGTCCCGCTCGGTGTTGCGCTACCAGCCGCGAGCCAGTGTGCAAAACACCGAGCTGCAAGCCCAACTGGTGGAACTGGCCCAAGAGCGCCGGCGCTTTGGCTATCGCCGCCTGCACATCCTGCTGCGGCGTGCTGGCGTGCAGGTCAACCACAAGCGGATCTATCGCCTGTACCGCGCTGCCGGCTTGATGGTGAAACGGCGGCGCCGCCGCCATGGCGTCGCGGTGGAGCGCGAACGTCTGAGTTTGCCGAGCGCACCAAACCAGGTCTGGTCGATGGACTTCGTCTTCGATGCACTGAGCACCGGGCGGCGGATCAAATGCCTGACGGTGGTCGATGACTTCACCAAGGAGTCGGTCGGCATCCTGGTGGAGCACGGTATCAGCGGCTTTCGTGTCACACGGGCGCTGGACGAGATGGCGCGGTTTCGCGGCTACCCGAAAGCGATCCGCACCGACCAGGGGCCCGAGTTCACCGGCAAGGCACTCGATCAATGGGCCTATCAGCGCGACATCAAGCTGAAGCTGATTCAGCCTGGTAAGCCCACGCAGAATGCCTTCATCGAGTCGTTCAACGGTAAGTTCCGGGACGAATGCCTCAATGAGCACTGGTTCTGTTCGCTGGCCGAAGCGAGAATCCGCATCGCGGCCTGGCGGCGGGATTACAACGAACACCGACCGCACAGCGCGATTGGCAATCTCACCCCGGCAGAATTTGCTGCAAGTTGGCGAACTCGCCAGCAGCAGCTGAAGCAGGAAAAGTTAATATCAACCCCAGGGCCTACTAACTAGGCAGCGGTACTAAAACTGGGGGCAGGTCACTCAATGCATGGTAGCGACCTAGGTATTCGCTCCATGCCTCGTCAAAGTTTCCATTCACGGGCCCCTTTTCCTTCTTGCGATAGAAGGCCGCCACAGCAGCCAGTTCCTGGCGCGCTATCTCGATGATGGTTTGTTCGAGCTGGGGAAGGTTTGTACTCATGGCCTGAGGCTTCCTCAAAGCAGTGTTAAGCAGAAATGACACAGCCTAGGTGCGTGTGAAGGGCACCCAGAATCGACTGATCTTCGCATAGCGCATCAGGCCCGGCGATTCGCCAGAATTCTATCCAAAAAAATCCCACCCCCACTCACCGAGTATTTCCTACTGCCTCAATGGAGGCTGTCTGAGAGGGTGTCTCTGGCTTCGCGCGAGGACACCCATGAAACGCCCATCCCCTGCATCCATGATTCTTGGCCTCTGCTTGACAGCAATGGCCGGCCTGCTGGGCTACCAGCAGTACCAACTCATTCAGCTCCGATCAAGCGTGGACAGTGCCGCGGAAAAGACCTCGCTAGAGGCGATCCTGGCTCGCTTGAATCGAGTCGACGAGCGCCTCGACGCCGTGGATGGACAGCACCTGGTCAGCAACGAGGACTTCCGCTCAGGCCAGCAGGCGCTGTCCAACCGCATTGACGCCGCGCAGGCGTTCGCCAAGCAGGCCTCCGATGCCGTCGAGAACCTGGCTCAGACCACCGCCTCGGCCGGCGACCTCTTGGTGCTCAAGGCAACCGTGGAGACACTGGACGGTTCTGTCCGCACGCTTCAAGAAAAGCAGACCAAGGCGCCGCCGCTGATCGTGCCAGCGCCCAAACGCCCCATACCCGCCAAGCCCAAGCCGAAACCCAAACCGATGGAGCCTCCGCCCTTCTCGATCCTTGGCGTGGAGTATCGCGGGGGCGAACGGTTTCTGTCGGTTGCACCTCCGGGATCCACCCAGCTCAGCCAGATCTACCTCATTCGCCAAGGCGATGCCGTCGCCGGCACGACCTGGCGACTGACCGACCTTGACGATCGTACCGCGCACTTCGACGTCGCCGGCGCCTCGCGCAGCGTTCGCATCCAACCATAGGACCCCGCCCATGATCAGAACCGTATCGCTCCTGTCCGGCCTGGTGCTGCTGCTGAGCTATCCCGCAGTCGGCCAGGAGGCTGCGGCAAGCCGAGAGACCAGCAGCCAGCTGTCCGGTAGCCAACTCGGCACGCTGAAACAAAAGACATCTCAGAGCGACCTGGCCCAGGAGTGGGGACTGAACCAACAGGAATGGACCCGCTACCAGACGCTCATGCAAGGCCCCCGGGGCGTGTACTCGCCTGGCATTGACCCGCTGACCGCGCTGGGCATCGAGGCGCGATCGGCAGAGGAACGGCGGCGGTATGCCGATCTACAGGTCCAGGCCGAACGGCGCCGGGTCGAGAAGGAACTCGCCTACCAGCGCGCATACGACGAAGCCTTCGCCCGCGCCTATCCAGGCGAGGGGGTGATCCGCCTCACCGAAAGCAGCACAGCCAACCCGTCGGGCACGCCGAACATGAGCCCAGCGTTGCAGAGCAGCGGGCGCCTGGCCCTGTTCGTCCAGGACAACTGCACCGCCTGCATCCAGCGGGTCCGCGACCTGCAACAAGCAGAAAAGGAGTTCGACCTCTACTTCGTCGGTAGCCAGAACGACGCAGAGCGAGTGCGGCACTGGGCAATCCTCGCCGGCGTCGACCCGAAGAAGGTTCGCAGCAAGCAGATCACGCTCAATCATGACGAGGGCCGCTGGATGGCCCTGGGACTGGGTGGGGCCCTTCCCGCCCTGGTACAGGAGGTGAACGGCCGATGGCAACGTCTGTAGTTCGAGCCCTCCAGCTGGCCACCCTGCTGGCCCTGGTCAACATCGCTCAGGCCGCCGTGGATCCACCGCCGGCGTATAAGCAGATCGCCCTGCCCAAAGGGGTTCCGGCCGAGGTGCTCTACTCGGTCGCGCTGACCGAGAGCAAGGTCCTGCTGCGCGGCGAATACGTTCCCTGGCCCTGGACATTGAACGTCGCCGGGAAATCCTACTACTACGCGACCCGCACCGCCGCCTGCACAGCGCTACTCGCGGCAATCAACCTCTACGGGGCCAAGAGCGTCGATTCCGGCCTCGGCCAGGTCAACATCGGCTGGAACGGACATCGTTTCTCCAGCCCCTGCGAGTCCCTGGATCCGTACAAGAACCTGGACGCCACCTCCGACATCCTGATCGAGCAGCGGGACGCCCTGTATGCATCCGCCCCGGGAAGACCGGTGGACTGGATCCAAGTTGCCGGCCGCTACCACCGCCCCGCCGGCGGCGCGCCTGCCGCCAAATACCGTAGGACGGTATCCCGCCACCTTAGCCAAGTCCTCGGCGTCAACCTGCTGGTGACCAATCCATGAAGAAGATCCTAGCCACGCTGGCATTCTGCACGGCGTTCGCGACTCAAGCCTGGGCCGCCGGGCTGGTCGTTGTCGAAGACCTCGGCGGAGCCTCAGCGCTCCCCTACTACCAGGGCCTGGATCCGCAGCCATCCGCTGCCACACCAGGACCTGGCGACCTGGGTGTCCGTGGCTCAGGTGCGTTTCCAGTTCGCTCGGCACGCCTTTCGCCAGGCCAGGTTCAGGGGCGCGCCATCAACGCCCCAGGCCTGCAACCTCTGTTCCTGGTCGGCGACGACACGCTGTCTCGAACCTGGCTGAAAGAGCGAGGCGACGAGCTCCGAGGCCTCCACGCTGTGGGCCTGGCAGTGAACGTGGCCAGCGAAGCGCGCCTGACGGAAATCCGTGCCTGGGGGAAAGGACTTCAGATATTGCCGGCGCCGGCGGACGACCTGGTCGACCGGCTCGGACTGCGGCACTACCCCGCCCTCATCACATCCACCGCCATCCAGCAGTAGGAGTCCTCATGACTACTCACCTGATCACCCTGGTCATCAAGCAGCCGAGCGACGCTCAGGCACGCCAACTCATGTACCAGGAGTTGCTCGGCCTGATCTCACGCTACGGCGGTGAGGTGACGTCCAAGGCCTTGGAGGACGAGTCGTCCCTCTGCGAGCTGCTGGAGCAGATGCTGCCTGATGATGAGGTAGAGCAAGCCAGGAAACAGGTGCTGGAACTTCATGCCAAGCGCCGCCGACCGGGCCGCCTGCACTCGCCAGCGAGCCTGAAGGTGTAACCCATGGCAGGCCAGTACCCGCTGGAAGCGCTCTTGCGGCCGGCCGTGGAGCTCTACACCACCACCGTGTGCTTCACCGCGGCCGCGCTCTGCATCGTCGCGCCGTGGACGTTCGCCCTCACTCCGCTGTTCGGCATCGTGGCCGCACTGGGCTTCGCCTGGCTGGGTATCGTGCGGCTGAAGCAGGCCGGCGTGGTGCTCCGCTACCGGCGGAACATCCGCCGACTGCCGAAGTACACGATGACCAGTGCCGAAATGCCGGTCAGCAACGAACACTTGTTCATCGGCAAGGGCTTTCGCTGGACGCAGAAGCATACGCAGCGCTTGGCAGATACCTACCTGCCCCAGTTCGCCTCCTACGTCGAGCCCTCGCCGCTCTACGAGCGCGCGCGCCGGCTGGAGAAGCAGCTTGAGTTCGCCCCCTTCCCCCTGAAGCTGGTCGCCAAAGCCACTGCCTGGGACGTGGCCTGGAACCCCGCACGGCCGCTGCCGCCCGTGGGCGGTTTGCCTCGGCTCCATGGCATCGAGCCGCGCGAACAGGATGTAGGCCTGCAACTGGGCGAGCGCGTCGGCCACACACTGGTACTCGGCACTACGCGGGTGGGTAAGACGCGACTCGCGGAGCTGTTCATCACCCAGGATATTCGCCGCACCCACTGCCGGGGCCGACGCCGGCGGGCGAAGATGGGTCGGCGGACCCAGACGGTTCACCACGGCCACCGGCGCCGGCGCGCAGAGGAGCAGCCGGACTACGAGGTGGTGATCGTCTTCGACCCGAAAGGCGACGCTGACCTGCTGAAGCGTATGTACGTGGAATGCGAACGTGCCGGCCGCCTCGATGAGTTCTACGTGTTCCACCTCGGCCACCCTGACCTGTCGGCACGCTACAACGCTGTCGGCCGGTTCGGCCGGATCTCCGAGGTCGCCACCCGCGTCGCCGGCCAGCTCTCCGGCGAAGGCAACAGCGCGGCGTTCCGTGAGTTCGCCTGGCGGTTCGTCAACATCATCGCCCGCGCGCTGCACGCGCTGGGTATCCGCCCGGACTACCAGCAGATCCTCCGCCACGTCGTGAACATCGATGCGTTGTTCGTAGAATATGCCCAGAAATACATCAGCGAGCACGATCCCAGGGCCTGGGACACGATCATCCAGATCGAGGGCAAGCTCAACGACAAGAACATCCCGTTCAACATGAAAGGACGGCCCCTGCGGGTCGTGGCCATCGACCAGTACCTGACACAGAAACGCATCGCCGACCCGGTCATGGAAGGCCTGAAGAGCGCAGTGCGCTACGACAAGACCTACTTCGACAAGATCGTGGCCTCGCTGCTGCCGCTGCTGGAGAAACTCACCACTGGGCGGATCTCGGAGCTGCTTTCGCCCAACTACGCGGACCTCAACGATCCGCGACCGATCTTCGACTGGATGCAGGTTATCCGCAAGCGCGCCGTGGTCTACGTCGGCCTCGACGCACTATCAGATACCGAGGTCGCCGCCGCGGTGGGCAACTCCATGTTCAGCGACCTGGTCTCGGTGGCGGGTCACATCTACAAGCATGGTGTCGATGACGGCCTGCCC
Source organism: Pseudomonas sp. HMSC066A08 (assembly GCF_001813025.1). Taxonomy (NCBI): domain Bacteria; kingdom Pseudomonadati; phylum Pseudomonadota; class Gammaproteobacteria; order Pseudomonadales; family Pseudomonadaceae; genus Pseudomonas; species Pseudomonas sp. HMSC066A08. The sequence continues at coordinate 117,507 of NZ_KV811270.1, read as the reverse complement.
GGCTCGCTCGCTGGCGGCAAGGTCCGCATCAACCTGCATGCCGACGAGTTCAACGAGCTGATTGGCGACGAGTTCATCCCCATGGTCAACAAAGCGGGCGGCGCCGGCGTGCAGGTGACGGCCTACACCCAGACCATGAGCGACATCGAGGCCAAGATCGGCTCCCGCGCGAAGGCCGGTCAGATCATCGGCAACTTCAACAACCTGTTCATGCTGCGGGTGCGCGAGACCGCCACGGCCGAACTCCTGACCAACCAGCTCCCCAAGGTCCAGATCTACACCAGCACGCCAGCGAGCGGCGCCAACGACGCGATCAACAACAAGAAGGCAGCCTTCACCTCCAGCTCGCACGACCAGGTGCAGATGACCAGCGTGCCGATGCTCGAGCCGGCCCACATCGTTGGCCTGCCCAAAGGACAGGCGTTCGCGCTGCTCGAGGGCGGCAATCTCTGGAAGATCCGAATGCCGCTGCCGGCGGTCGATCCCGACGAGGTGATGCCGAAAAGCCTGCAGGAGCTGGCTGCCGGTATGCGCAAGGGCCAGGCCGCCAACAGCGAGTGGTGGGAGGCGCCGGGATACTCCGCCCTGCAGGATGGTCTGCCCCAGGACCTGGTCGACGATTTCCGTCACCTCGGCGCCGGTGAGGATGCCGCCTGATGGCTGAAGTCACTCAACGTGCAGAGCAGCAACAAGAGAGCCAGAAGACCCTTGTCGGCACCATCATCAGTACGCCCTTCCAATTTCTCGGCGTGATGTTCGGTTCGCTGGTCGGCGCAATCATCGTGGAGTGGGTTTGCCTGTATTTCTTCTGGCCTGACGCGGGCTGGAAGCATGCCCAGGCCATGTTCGAGTACGAACTCAGTTGGCTGTCGCAGGGGCTGCTACACAGCATCGTCGTGCAGGAGCCAGGTCGAACCGCTACCTGGCTGGCCCAGTTGGCCTATGACTGGTTGTTCGTGAAGACCGGCGTGGTCGATTGGATGACCAACATGACCAGCATCGCGCAAGCCGGGCCACGGAGCCTTCTGGACGTTCGCTATCTAACCGCCCAGGGTGTCTCCACGCTGCAGAACTACGGCCTGGCCGCGCTGTACACGGTGCTGATATTCGTCGTGCGCCTGGTGATTCTGGTCATGACGATCCCGTTGTTCCTGATGGCCGCGTTCACCGGCCTGGTGGACGGCCTGGTGCGCCGGGACCTGCGCAAGTTCGGCGCCGGCCGGGAGTCCAGCTACCTCTACCACAAGGCGCGCGGCAGCATCATTCCGCTAGCGGTCGTCCCTTGGACGCTCTACCTGGCAATCCCCATCAGCATCAACCCCTTGCTCATCCTGCTGCCCTGCGCCGCGCTGCTCGGCGTAGCGGTATGCATCACAGCATCCACCTTCAAAAAGTACCTGTAGGAGACCCGCCGTGCAGTGGACTCACGAACAGTCACCGATCATCCAGTCGAAGGCATCGAAGATCCTGGTGCGAGCCTTCGCCGGCACTGGCAAGACCACCACCCTGGTGGGCTTTGCCAAGGCGAACCCTACCCTGAGAATCCTCTACCTCTGCTACAACAGCTCGGTGGAAAAGGCCGCGAAGGGCAAGTTCCCCCGCAACGTAGTGTGCAAGACCGCCCACAGCCTGGCTCATGCGGTGTACGGCATCCAGTACGCCCACAAGAAGACGAAGAACCTGCGTCTGACCGATATCGCCCGCGGACTCGATACCCAAGACTGGGAGTTGGTACGTGACGTGCTGGCCACGCTGAACAACTACATGGCCAGCGCCGACGCGGAACTCGGCCGACCGCACTTCCCGCGCTTCCGCGACAAGGCGTTCCTCACCAGTGCCCAGGAACGCTTCCTCAAGCAGGGCCTGGACATGGCGCGGGTAGTCTGGAGGCGCATGGTAGATCTCCAGGACACCGGCATGCTGATGCCCCATGACGGCTACCTGAAGCTGTATCAACTGAGCAAGCCCGATTTGAGCCAGCGCTTCGACTGCATGTTCCTGGACGAGGGACAGGACATCAACCCAGTGATCGCGGACATTGCCCACTGGCAGCGCATCAAAATGGCTATCGTCGGCGATCCCCACCAGCAGCTCTACCGGTTCAGAGGCGCGGAAGATGCCCTGAACAGCGACTGGATGGTCGGCGCCGAGGAGCACTACCTGACCCAGAGCTGGCGGTTCGGCCCCGCGATTGCGCACGTGGCCAACATCATCCTCTCCTACAAGGGCGAGACACGGAAACTTCAAGGACTGGGCCCGCAGACGCTGGTGAAAAAGTCCCTCCCGGCGGACCTTCCTCACCGCACTTTCATTCACCGCACCGTTATCGGCGTCATCGAAAATGCCCTGCAGCGTGTGCGCAATAATCCGGCGCCCAAGTTCTACTGGGTAGGCGGTATCGACAGTTACTCGCTGCGCGACCTGGAGGATCTGTACGCATTCAGCCGAGGCCTGCGCCAAAACGTCCAGAACAAAAAGCTGCTCCGGGACTACCGCGACTACACCCAGTACGTGGAGATCGCCGAGATCAGCCAGGACAGTGAAATGGCGCGCTCGATCAAGATCATCTCGACCTACCCTGATCTACCGGCGCGGATCCTCGAGCTTCGCTCACTGACCCTTGACGATGAGCTGGACGCAACGATCACCCTGACCACCGCACACAAGGCCAAGGGGCTGGAATGGGATTTCGTTTGCCTGTACGACGACTTCAACGCGGACCCGCTGGCCCCCGACACCGACCCAGGCAAGCGCGACGATGAGCTGAACCTGATCTACGTCGCAGTGACCCGCGCGATGAAGATCCTCGCCATCAATAGCCTGGTGCTATCGATCATGCAGCGGTACGTGGACGACAGAAAGCTGAAGGAGCAGATAGCTAGCTGTGAAAAATGACTCAAAAAAATGATATTGGTCACAGCGAATGCCTGACATTGACATAAGGCAAAGAGATTTGTAGCCAACTCATTCAGCCTAGGAAGTACTCACACCAAGACTTTAACGTTAGGTCACAGCGGAGCATTGAGATGAAGCTTATCCTTGATTTCGACGGACGCCTTCTAAATCCAAGCAACATGCTAGAGGCCCTATCAAAAGCAGGAAAGAATACAACCATCAGCATAAGCAACGCGCAAGCATTAAATATAGACACTCTTCTCAAGGCAACAACCACTGCAGAAAACACAAAAAACCTCTCAACAACTTTCAACGGCGCAGAGCTGACTGCTAACAACCTTCAGGAAGTCATAAACTTAGCAGGATCATTAACCAGAGTATCCACAATAGCCGCACAAGCCATTAATATAAACACACTTCTTTCCGCAATATCTACAGCAGGCAACTCAAAGAGTTTTAGCGCAGAATTCAATGGAGCCCAACTCAGCAGCGACAACCTACTTAGAGCAGTAAATGCGGCAGGCACAAACACTAGCATAAGCGTCAACACCGCACAAGCGGCAAATATAACCGCCCTTCTTCAGACTATTCATGCAGCAGGTAACACAAAAACATTCAGCGCAGAGTTCAATGGCGCTCAACTTACTTCAAACAACATTCAACAAGCTTTAGACGCCGCAGGAACCCGAACATCCATTAGCGTCAACACCGCTCAGGCGGTTAATATAAGCACCCTGCTAGCCCTCATCAACTCTGCCAAAGACACGAAAAAATTTAGCGCCGACTTCAATGGTGCACAACTAACAGCAGACAACCTTCAGCAAGCGATCAGCGCTGCGGCCTCGGGAACCAGTATCAGCGTCAACACCGCTCAGGCGGCGAATATATCCATCCTTTTACAGGCCATCAACATCGCGGGCAACACTAAAAAATTCAGCGCCAACTTTAATGGTGCCCAACTCACTTCAAACAACATCCAGCAGGCGCTGCGAGCGGCAGGATCAAACACATCAATCAGTATGAACTCCGCACAATCCGCCAACCAAAGCACTCTACTTGAACTTCTAGACATAGCAAGTTCCAGCAAGCAATTCCAAGCCAATTACAACGGCGGCATGTCTAATCCGAGCAACCTACAACAGATAGTTTCTCGTGCAGGCGCTAGTGCAACCGTGTTTATTTCCGACGCACAAGGCCTACCAATCGCAAATATCCTTACCCTTATATCATCTGCCGGATGAGACTTATAGCCGTGGATGAAAAACACACCATCCACGGCTATACCCTAGTCCATACTGCCTTTTATCTGAACTAGCCTTCCATCGACAAACCTAAGCTTCTGGTACCAACCATTCCTTGGTCCGTATACCCAGTTTTCGACAGTAGCAGCCCCCCGCACTATATAGCCACTACCATCCACTGCGGGCCCTTCAACTTTACGGCTATCAGGGTTGCCGCACTTCCTAAGCACATCATCAATCAAGTCACCCTCACTAACAATTGCCGACCCGCATCGTAATGTAGCGGCAGCCACCCCATAACTGTCCAACATAGCAGCCATGGCTAGCAAAACTCCAATAGAGATGTTTCTAAGCATCAGCCGTCTCCCTTAGAAATATATATGAAATATACACCCAGACGTCCATACGTGTCTCCAAACCCGCCAACCACCAGAAATTCACTGGTGCTAGGCCTAGTATTTTCGGTTGAGGCCCTCCTCCTGCTCTTGAAACCGTGCGGTTCTACTCGAACCACTCCAGGAGCACGTAATGAAGCAGACCTTCGAATACCATGTCGAAAACATCGTTATTCCCTACAAAACCCTCACCAAGGGCGTCGCGATGTTCAAACACAAAGAAGATACCTTGGAACCCGACGACCACGCCTTGCTCAACCCTCTGCGCTGGGCCGAGGTCGTGCGTCTGGGCCAGGAAGGCTGGGAGCTGGTGAGCGTTCAGCCACTCATGCGGGGCGTAACCGAGATCGGCAATCAGAACGCCCAGGGCTGGGCCTGGGGCATCGCTCTGCCCGTCAGCTACCTGCTGTTTTTCAAGCGCGCAACCTCATAAAAAAATACCCCGGACCCGCGCCGAGTATTTCTTGCGGAATGGAATCAGGGCGATCGGCAAGCTGATCGCACCCTGATCTGCAAGAGATTCGCCGTGAACACTCCACATCCATCCCTTCGCCGAAGCTGCCTGGCCGCCTTGGCCTGCAGTGCGCTGGTCGCACAGGGAGCCTTCGCAGCGAGCGCCTCCGAGCAGGCGAACCTGGAGGTGATGATCCGGCAGCTCAACGCCCTCGAGGACACCGCCCGCCGCAGTGCCCAGGGCGCCGATGAGCCCGGACAGCGCTTCTACTTCGACTACTCGCGCCTGGCCGCTGACCTGCAGCGCATCCGCCAAGGCCTGCAGGACTACATGACACCCAGCCGCGCCCAGCCGCGTGACCCTTCCGACCTGTCCGGGAATTACACCCTGCGCGGAGGGCCGATGCCGTGAGCATGAGTGGAGCCCAAACATCAGCGTTCCAAGCCGCCGCTGGCTTTCCCCCATCGGCCGGCGAGGGGTTGTTCGTTGGAGCAGCGATGACCTTCCTTCTGCTGTGGTCCGCCTGGGCGATGTACAGCACCTGGCGCGGCTGGGCCACCAACAACCTCGACAGCGCCACTGCCGGCGCTTCCGCGATACGGATCTTGGTCCTCCTCGGCATCACCTCTTTCTTCCTCCTCAGCTGACCCATACGGAGACACTCATGCTGAAATTCACCCTCCAGAAACTGTCCACCCTCTGCCTGCGCCTGGCTGCCATCTCTTTGGTACTCCCAGGCGTCGCCTTGGCTGCACTCCCCAAGCCCGAGGCGCCTAGCCGCGGGGAAGGATCGGGGATCATGCAAACCATCCAGAACTTCGGCTATGACGGAGCGATGCTCCTCGCGCTACTCATCTGCGTGGCTGTCTTTCTGGGAGTCTCCTGGCATACCTACGGCACCTATCACGCCATCCATGATGGGAAAAAGAAGTGGTCGGATCTCGGAGCGGGCGTGGCCGTAGGCATCGGCCTGCTGATCTTGATCATTTATCTCGTCACCAAAGCCACCACCATCATGTAAGGGCCTTCCCATGCCCGAAGAACATCTGTTTCAGGATGGGACCCTCAGCTTCCTGCCGACCCGTTTGAACCGGCAACCGGTGGTCATCGGCGGTCTGACTGCGGACGAAATGTGGATCACGGTCCTCACCAGCGGAGCAGCCGGGTTCGTTCTTGGCATCCCGGCTGCCTTGGTCGCAGGTAACGCGGCCTGCATTCCACTGGGCGCGCTGCTGGTAGGCGCCCTCGGCCTGGGTATCGGCAGCCGCATCCTGCGGCGGATGAAGCGGGGGCGGCCCGATACCTGGTTCTACCGCCAGGTGGAGCTGGCCCTCTCGCTGCGCTTTCCCGTCTTCGGCAACCGTCGCCTGGTGACGCGCTCCGGCGCCTGGACCAGTCGACGCACGGAGTCCCCATGAGTTTCAGAAAACACACCGCGCAACAGCAGGCTCACATCAACACCTTCCGGTTCATCACCGGCTTCTTGTGCATGGTCATCGTGGTGCTGGCCTACTGCGTCTGGGAAGCCCGCAAGGACCTCTGGATCCACATTCCGCCCGACTTGCGTTCAGGGAGCACCCGGTTGTGGTGGGACATTCCGCCGGAGAGTGTCTATGCGTTCGGCCTCTACATCTTCCAGCAGGTACAGCGTTGGCCCAAGGACGGCGAGGTGGACTACAAGAGCAACCTGTTCCGCTACGCCGCCTACCTGACGCCTTCCTGCAAAGTCTTCCTGGAGAAGGACTTCGAGTTTCGTCGTAACGCCGGCGAGCTCAGGGGGCGAGAGCGCACCACCTCGGAAATCCCCGGTCGGGGCATTGGCGAGAGCGATGGCCGCGTGATCCAACACTCGATCAATGACTGGACCGTCAACCTGGACATGGACAGCACGGAGTATTACGCCGGCGAAAAGATCAAGCGCGCGCTGGCCCGCTACCCGTTGCACGTCATCCGCGCCGACGTCGACCCGGAGACCAATCCCTTCGGCCTGCAGTGGGACTGCTACTCCGATACGCCTCAACGTATCGAGCTTGAGGAGCCGGCCGCCCCCACCAAGCGGGAGGGAGGTCTATGATCCGGAAGTCGACAGGCTCGCTCTTGCTAATGCTTGCCCTACCCACACTGGCCCACGCGGTGGAGATTCTGCGCTGGGAGCGCATTCCGTTGGCCATTCCATTGACGGTCGGCCAGGAACGCATTGTCTTTGTCGACAGAAACGTGCGAGTTGGCGTTCCTCGGGATCTGCAGGGCAAGCTGCGCGTCCAGAGTACCGGCGGCGCACTCTACCTGCTCGCCAACGAGCCGATTCCTCCAGCGCGCCTGCGCCTGCAGGACGCGACCAATGGCGAGCAGATGCTCATCGATATCGCCGCCACCGAGGCAGCGGCCGATCAACAGCCGCGCGAGCCGGTCAGGATCGTCGCCGGCGAGCCCGTGGCTCCGCACTATGGCCAGCCCCGGGAAGCCCAGCCATCGGCAGCAGCGAAACAGACCGAGCAGGCAGAAGCACCGAAGGCCGTGCCGCGCGAAACGCCCATCCCCGTGGTTCTGACGCGCTATGCGGCGCAGATGCTCTATGCCCCGCTTCGCACGGTGGAACCGGTGGATGGCGTCGGTCAGGTGCGCGTCAAGCGACAGCTCGACCTGACCACCCTGCTCCCCAGCCTACCCATCACGGCTACCGCCTTGGGCGCCTGGCGGCTGGACGACTACTACGTCACGGCGGTGAAGCTGCAGAACGCCAGCGCCCAGCACCTGGCCCTGGATCCCAGGGACCTGATGGGCAATTTCGTCGCCGCGACCTTCCAGCACCCGTACTTGGGGGCCCGGGGCGACGCTTCCGACACTACTACTGTGTATCTGGTGACTCGCGGCCGCGGCCTTGCCGACGCGCTCCTGCCCTCCTCCATCAGCCAGATCGATCCCAAAGGAGGCCGTCGTGGCGCTGACCGGTAATCCCCTCCTGAAGCTACTGGTCATCCCAGTCGTGATCGGCGCCATCCTGATCGGCGTGAGCATGATGGGCAAGAAGGAAAGCGCGCAATCACAAGGCGCCGCAACCCCGACGGTAACGTCGGAAGAAGCGGCAACCCTGGGCATCGACGGCGACACGCCCGCCGACACACTACGTACCATCGTGGCGGAAAGCCGGCAGCTCAAGGACCAGATCAGCAAGGTCATCAAGGAGAATGACTCGCTCAAAGCCGCCAATGAGAACCTGCAGGGCCGCCTGCGCAACATCGATCAGAACATCGAGCAGAAGCTCAACAACACCGCCCAGGAGCTGCAGCAACAGCAGGAGAACCGTAGCCAGACGATCCTGGACCAGGTACAGAAACGGCTTGAGAACCTAACCCACGTTCCCGAGGCCGGCGATACCGACCTGCCCGTCGGGTTCGGCGTGCGACCAGAAGATGGCCAGCACTTCCAGGGTGCGGGCTCGTCTTCGTCGGACATCGTCTGGATCGAGCCCCAGGACGCCCGCGCGGTCGATGCCAATGGCCAGCCGCTGGCCGCCGGCTCCACCACCCAACCGAGCGGATTCAGCTTCCCGACCTCCTTCGGCAACGCGGTCGATCGCGGCCAGAACGCGCTGGAGCGGATCGATGACGGGCTGCACCCCGTCGGCCAACAGCGATCCGACCTGGAAAACCGCAAGCTCGTCCGCAAGACCTACACGCTGCCGCAGAACTCGACGCTCATGGGCTCGGTGGCCATGTCTGCGCTGATCGGTCGTGTGCCGGTCGACGGGACGGTCAATGATCCTTACCCGTTCAAAATCCTCATCGGCCCGGACAACCTCACCGCCAACGGCATCGAGCTGCCGGACGTCGCCGGCGCGGTAGCCAGCGGGACCGCCTCGGGCGACTGGACACTCTCCTGCGTGCGTGGGCAGATCCGCAGCCTCACGTTCGCGTTCAACGACGGGACCGTGCGCACCTTCCCGGCGCCGGCCGAGGAGGTGAATGACAACCAGAGCAACAACAACCAGACCGCCAGCGCCGACCAGAAAACCATCCAGGGCGGCCTCGGCTGGATCAGCGACCCCTACGGCATCCCATGCATCGCCGGTGATCGCCGATCCAATGCCAAGGAGTACCTGGGCAATCAGAGCCTACTCACGGCTGCCGGGGCCGGCATCGCCAAGCTCCTGGACGCCGACGAGAACAACACCAGTACCGTCTTCAGCGGCAACGGCACCAGCTTCGGGACGACCGGAACCAACAGCAACTCGGCCCTCAACAGCATCCTCTCCGGCGGCGTCAGCGACATCCGGCAGTGGATGAACAAGCTGTACGGCGAGGCCTTCGCCGCCGTCTACGTGCAACCTGGCGCACGGGTCGCCGTGCATCTCGATCAGCAACTGGCGATCGACTACGAACTCAAGGGCCGCAAGGTCGACTACAGCTCTGGAGCCGCTCATGCAACAGCAGACCTGGACTAACCCCCTTCTTCGTCTCTGCGCCGGCCTGGCCTGCGCGCTAACCCTGGCAGCGTGCTCCACCAGCAAGGAGGAGATGCTGCCCCACGGCGAGGCCAACATGCTCGACGTCTGGGAACAAGGTGCAACCAGCTCGATAGGCAACAGCCGTGGCCGGCTACTCCTCGATGCCAGGCAAACGCTGCGGCGCCCGTTCAATCCGCAGCAGGTTGCCTCCGCGAACGACCAGGCCGACTACACCCGCACGGCCAGCAACGAGATCCACAGCCAGTTCAAACGACTGCCCAATCCCGACCTGGTCATGTATGTGTTCCCGCACCTAGCCGGCAGCGATCCCGCCCCGGTACCGGGCTATACCACCGTGTTCCCCTTCTACCAGCGAGTCCAGTACGCCATGCCGGGCGAGCGCACGGAGGACTACTGATGGGCCTTTTTCAAACCCTTCTGCGCGGTCGCACACAGCCTCAGTCGGTACCGGCAGACGCTCCCGAAGATTCAGGAGCGCTGGACGTAGCGGCCGTGGAAGAAGCGACTGAGCGCTATCTGGCGCGACTGGCCGCCATGGGTATCCCTTTACCCAACACCGGGAGCAAGAATGGCGCCACGCAGGCTGAAGCGTCACGCCTCTACGATCACGACCCATCGTTCGTCGACCTGCTGCCCTGGGCCGAGTACCTGCCCGACGAACAGGTGATGCTCCTGGAAGATGGACGTTCGCGTGCCGTCTTCTTCGAGCTGGTGCCCTTGGGCACCGAGGGTCGCGATCCCAATTGGATGCAGAACGCCCGGGACGCATTGAAAGAAGCCCTGCAGAACTCCTTCGACGAGCACGAAACCTCGCCCTGGATCGTCCAGTTCTACGCCCAGGACGAGATCAGCTGGGACAATTTCCAGGAGCAGTTGAGGCAGTACGTCCATCCTCGAGCGCGAGGATCAGCCTTCAGCGAGATGTACCTGGCGCTCATGAAGCATCACCTGGAGGGCATTTCGAAGCCGGGCGGACTGTTCGTCGACACCGCCGTCAGCAAGCTGCCCTGGCGAGGACAACAGCGGCGCGTGCGGATGGTCGTCTACCGCCGGATCCGCAAGGCGGATGCGCAGATTCGCGGACAGGACCCGGCGGCGTACCTGAAGTCCATCTGCGAGCGTATCCAAGGCGGCCTGGCGAACGCCGGCATCGTCGCTTCGCGCATGGGCGGACAGGAGATCAGGAACTGGTTGATCCGCTGGTTCAACCCGCACCCGGATCACCTCGGCAAGACCGATGCGGATCTACGTCGCTTCTACGAACTGGTATGCCGGCCGGACGAACCGATCCTGCAGGATGACTTGCCGCTGGCCGACGGCACCGACTTCTCCCAGAACCTGTTCTATCGGCAGCCTGTTTCCGATGCCACCCAGGGCGTATGGCTGTTCGATGCCATGCCACACCGAGTGATCGTGGTCGACCAGTTGAACAAGGCGCCGCTGACAGGGCATTTCACCGGCGAGACGCTCAAGGGTGATGGCCTGAACGCCCTGTTCGATCGCATGCCCGAGGATACGCTGCTGTGTATCACCATGGTGGTGACGCCGCAGGACATGCTGGAAGGGCATCTGCAGCAGCTCTCGAAAAAGGCCGTTGGTGACAACCAGGCCTCGATCCACACCCGCGAGGACGTGGCCACCGTTCGCCGCCTGATCGGCCGGGAGCACAAGCTCTATCGCGGTTCGATCGCTCTGTTCGTGCGCGGCCGCGACCATACCCAGTTGGAGGAGCGCTGCATCACCCTGAGCAACGTGCTGCTCGGCGCCGGCCTGGTGCCGGTCGAACCGCAGAACGAAGTGGGACCGCTGAACAGCTACCTGCGCTGGCTGCCCTGCAATTTCGATCCGAACGAAAAGCGAGCCCTGGAGTGGTACACCCAGATGATGTTCGCGCAGCACATCGCCAACCTGTCGCCCATCTGGGGGCGCACCACCGGTACCGGACACCCCGGCTTCACGCTGTTCAACCGTGGCGGCGCGCCGTTGACCTTCGACCCGTTCAACAAGCTGGACCGGCAGATGAATGCCCACGGCTTCATCTTCGGCCCAACCGGGTCCGGCAAGTCAGCGTCCCTGACCAACCTCATCAGCCAGATGCTCGCCATGTACCTGCCACGGATGTTCGTCGCGGAAGCGGGCAACAGCTTCGGCCTGCTGGCCGACTTCGCCAAGCGGTTTGGCCTCTCGGTCCACCGTGTCCGCCTCGCCCCGGGCTCCGGCGTCAGCCTGGCGCCGTTCGCGGACGCCATCAAGCTGGTCGAGAGTCCCGACCAGGTGAAGGTCCTGGATGCCGAAGACATCGAGGCCTCGGACTCGGTCCAGGGCAGCAAGGCCGACCTCGAGGACGACCAGCGTGACATTCTGGGCGAGATGGAGATCGTCGCCCGACTGATGATCACCGGCGGCGAGGAAAAGGAAGACGCGCGCCTGACCCGTGCCGATCGCAGCGCCATCCGCCAGGCGATTCTGGCGGCGGCCAGGACCTGCGCCGCCGCGAACCGCACGGTGCTCACCCAGGACGTGCGCAATGCGCTCTACGAGGCCTCCAGGAGCGATGGCTCCGCGCCAGAACGGCGCGCGCGGCTGGCCGAAATGGCGGAAGCCATGCAGATGTTCTGCATGGGCGCCGACGGCGAGATGTTCAATCGCGAAGGCACGCCCTGGCCTGAGGCCGACCTCACCGTGGTGGATTTCGCGACTTACGCGCGCGAAGGCTACGCCGCCCAGCTCGGGATCGCCTACATCTCGCTGCTGAATACCGTGAACAACATTGCCGAACGCGACCAGTTCAAGGGCCGGCCAATCGTCAAGATCACCGATGAGGGGCACATCATCACCAAGCACCCGCTGCTGCTGCCCTACGCCATGAAGATCACCAAGATGTGGCGGAAACTGGGCGCCTGGTTCTGGCTCGCCACCCAGAACATCGACGACATCCCGGCCTCCGGGGCTCCGATGCTGAACATGATCGAGTGGTGGTTGTGCCTGAACATGCCCCCCGACGAGGTAGAGAAGATCTCCAGGTTCCGCGAGCTGTCGCCGGCGCAGAAGTCGATGATGCTCTCGGCCCGCAAGGAAAGCGGCAAATTCACCGAGGGCGTGCTCCTGGCCAAGGGCAAGGAGTACCTCTTCCGTGTGGTTCCCCCGAGTCTCTACCTGGCCCTGGCCATGACCGAAAACGAAGAAAAGAACCAGCGCTACAACATCATGCAAGCCACCGGCTGCGACGAGCTCGAGGCGGCATTGCAGGTCGCAGCGGATCTCGACAAGGCGCGCGGCCTGCCGCCCTTCCCAATTAATTTCCCAGACCAACCGGCAGTGGAGTGCCAGGACGAATGAGAGCTCTGAATTCGCTGACCCAGAACCTGATCGATAACCTGACCCAGATCCTGCAGAACCCCGAAGAAGATGCCCTGCAGACGCTCAGGATATGCGCTCCTATACTGATCGAGGAGCTGCAGCAGATTCAACTGAGGGCGGTCGATCGCCGGGACATAGTCCCGCAGATAAAGCAGCTCCTGGATGAATGGCTGCAACAGCATCCACAGCCTGATACGGCCCAACAGGCGCTCATCGAGGCCGTGGACCGTGCGGAAATCCTACAGCGGAGGCAAGCGTGAGACTGTTGAAGGGCGGCTGGGCAGCGAAACGATTTCAAGGTCCCGCCCTGCCCTGGGCGGGGCTGCTGCTGGTCTTGCTGGCTGTCTCCGCCCTAGGGGTCGAGCTTCTGGTGAAGGGTCTACCAGCCAACCACAGCCTCTACGGCGATGCGAAGGCGCGCTGGACGATCAATGAATACGCCGACCTGGAGTGCCCCTTCTGCAAGGTCTACACACCGCGGCTGAAGCGCTGGGTAGACAGCCATCCGGACGTGAACCTGGTTTGGCGGCATCTTCCCCTGCAGATGCATGGCGAGGCGGCCCGCCATCAGGCTCGCCTGGTGGAGTGCGCGGGGATCCAAGGCGGCGCCAAAGCCTTCTGGAGCGCTATCGATGCGATCTTCGCTCAGTCGGCCGGCAACGGGGGCGGGCTGCCTGGCGGCACATTGCACTTTCCTGAACTGGACCAGGCTCGACTGGAAAAATGTGCGAAAGACATGGACCTGGTGGACCGGTTGATTAAGACGGACATCGACACTGCACGGTCGAACGGCATTACAGCGACCCCGACCCTGGTCATCCGGGACAACCAGACGGGAAGAAGCGTGAAGCTGGAGGGCATGGCCGACGAGACCACGTTGCTGTCGGCGATCGACTGGTTGGCCAGGGACCACTAGCGTCGCTCTAGGAGCGTCTGGACGAAGAAATCGGAGAGGATGCCAACATCCATTTTTTGGGACTCCAGAATGCTCTGCACGTCACCTGGCAGCATCTCAACCTCATCCCCGTCCACGATCTTTACAATCTTCTTGCGGCCGGAGCTGGTGAGGCTGAGCTTGAACTCCATCGCCGGCCGGGCATTGATATAGATGCTCTCGAGCAAGCGCTCCATGATGTCGACTCCCACGTTAATATCAACTAGCCATCTATCAACCGCTAAGTATGCCCTCCAGATGACGATGGAGTCACCCCTGCCGCTGTTGGCAGCAGCTCTGGATACGGCTCGAAAAATACACTGCCGACGGGCTGATGGTTTCCTGCTGCCCCATCGCAAGCGATCCTGTCTGCTGTCTATACCTTCCTCGAACCGGTACAAACCCGCACCTCTTCATCGCTTCCCCAAATGGGCCGCCACACCCCCTGGCTATCGGCTTACTCTTGGTACTACTCACTAGCGCGTGCCTGACCTAACCAAGACTACAAAACGATAGACGGTTCATCTTTCCTCATAACTTGAGGTTACTATTGAATCTCATCCAACCCTCAGGATTAAGGAGATTGGAATGTTTATTAAAATTCTTCGAGTTATATTCTTATTGCCTATAGTTGGTTTGACACAGCAGGCTGCTGCCTCCCCGCCCGCAGAGTCACACTCGAATGAACAATCTAAATCTTCGTGTATCGATGTCCAAGTCAATGGAGCGCGTAGCCTGTCTTACAACTGCATGGCTCAGCAAATGACTCCCCCCAAAGAGGATCCTCGGCGTCGGAACCCTACCTTAAACTCCACATTAGCGTCTGAACGCGCCACTCGCCTGCCACCCACACAGACAGGACTTTTTACCAGCCTTCATCAACGTGCCATATCGAACTCGAAAGACTAGCCCTCAGCCAAACGACTTCCAGCCTATGCAGGGCGCTCAATAGAGTGCCCTGCAGCACATTCACAAGCTGATTACCTTGAAATAAAAGCCTATAAGCGCATCCTTAGTTCAAAACCACATTTATTATTCCTGACACATTCTGGACCTCACCATACACTGCCCGTCCATCACGATAACTGTAGCTCATTATCACTGGAATCGTTGTTTTAAAGGCAGTGCAACTGTAGTTTACAACAACAGATCCGCCATATGGCTCAACACCCAATTGAATGTCGGTCGGGCCGACCCATGACACATTACACCCTTGAGATGAATTCCCGGGTGTATTGTAACCAACACATCGTAGATCTGATGTTCCCCTGCTAACACCGTCTGGATATAAATTGGCATAACGTGGAGCATAAAGATTTGCCCGGCAAGATGTTGTAAACTTCCTATCTCCGCTGGCAGAAACAGTGACCGTTCCTGGTGAAGGCATTGCCGAAATGATCATCCTTTGCAGAGGAGGGAGTGTAGGCGCCCTTTGACTCGACTTCATATTAGTTGGAAGAATCGAACAAACTACAACATCTTCAACATTCACACCCTTTGAGACTTCCCCTAGACTTGTTATTTCAACCCCACCCTGCGCCCGACATATCTCACTTCCATCATTTGAGCCCTCATCAGCACATGCGAAATTGCTAGCCACCAAAAGCACAGTCGACATAAAAAGTAATTTTTTCATTTCAAAAGACCTCTCCATGCTAAAAATTATTTATTCAGTGAATACCCAGTTCATTGGGCGGCTTTCGTATCAGCTTCTCTGATTCAAGAACACGCCCCTCAATTGGATCGCAGTTCAGCCGATTCAACCTCACACTCCCCTCTTCATTATCATTAACTCCGGAAATCTTCTGCTCTCTCTCAAAGCAGTGCTGCCCAATCTCATCCGCCCCACCTCCACCACCGACACACCCATAGATGAGAGCAATTAAAGAAAATAGAGAAAAGCACCTATATCCGCCCCAACCACCCATCTTCATACCGCAAGAAAAATACAACATTTGCGTCACACCTTTGTAATTCTCAAGAGTTACCCTTCACCTAGAAAAACCTACCCCCAATTTCGCTTCAATTCTGTTTCAGAAGACAACAACTATCTAATTTACTAGTATGAATCTCAGCGCAGCCTTCCTGCCTCTTAGCAACAAAAATGACTGTTTCGACAGCGACTGCTCAGTCCGCGCAAACACCTGAAAAAAAGATGGCTTGGAAGCTCACTTCTACCTTATGAGTTACCAGGCTCCCTCCTCTGCACCATGCGCCAACAATTCGCCATTACAGCGGTAAAAAATACCCCGGCGACGTAGTGATGATTTCCTGCTGCCCTATCGGAAGCGATCCTGTCTCCTACCTGTACCTATTCGAACCGGTACAGACCCATGCCTCTTCATCGTTCCCCCCCAGCCTGGTGGCCACGCCCCCTGGCCGTTGGCTTACTACTTGTACTGCTGACCGGCGCAAGCCAGGCCGAAACCTGGGTCATCACTGACCAGGCCCATCCGGTCACCGCCACCGGATCATCGCGAGTCCTGCTCCTGGATGCCCAGCAACACCTTGAGGAGCAACTGACTGACGCTCTGCCCAAGGATCCTCAACAAGCTCAGGTAGCGTTTCAGCAGTTGCTACAGAGCCCCGAGGGGCGACGCCTGCAGGCAGAGCTGGTGAAGGCACAACAAGACGTCACCGATGCGTGGAGTCTCGGTGTCGAGAAGATCCCTGCCGTGGTAGTCGACAGGCAGTACGTGGTCTACGGCGAACCGGACGTACCGCGCGCTCTTGAGCTGATCGCCAAGGCCAGGAGGACGCGCTGATGACCAGCCTCAACCTCCGCCGCCTGGCAGCGGCGGCCGCCACCTTCAGCCTCTCGTTCACGGCCGCGGCCGCGATCAACAGCGCCGCCATCGTCTCCTCCACCCTTTCCCCTCAGTGCCTCGAATACAAGGTCGTCGGGATCTGCTACTGGCTGCTCTGCGGCCCGCATGGCTGCAAGGTGAAGACGTCGGTCAAGGTCCGCCACTACGTGCCTGACGCAGTCGTCTCCAGCTATGCGAATACCGGGAGCAACCCCTGGACCGAGGTGTCGGCGCTGGGCACACCGAATCCCCTCGCCCAGGCCGGCAATGACGCGACCACCAACTACAAGGCCGAGAACAGCATCGGCCGCTTCAAGGAAGCGGATGTGATCGGCCATCCTGGCGGGGCCACGTTCAGCCGGTTCGCCAGCGCCTCTGGGTACGTTTGCCCTGGCGCCACCTTCCCGCTGGTGCCGTACTTCCTCAGCACACTGGACGCCATTGGCTGGCGGCATGGCATTCCCGAGCAGGTGTACCCCGAAGCGTTGGTCCCAGGGCTGCGCGAGGTGGGTGGAATCTTCTCCGGCGACATGTGGGGGAACCTCTATCCGCGCAGCGGATTCCTGCACCAGACCGACGACTACAAGACGGCGGCCGTCATCGCCCAGCGCGCCGGCGACATCACCACGCGAATCGGCCAGCTCCACGTCTACCTCCCCATGCGCGCAGCACCCAAGGACGGCTACTGGCCGGCGGGCGAGCTGAAAGAGGGCGATGCCTCGACCGGGAAATGGCAGGAGCTGACCCCGTCCCTGAGCCTCAACTGCGCGGTGTTTCCCAACTCAGGGCCGAAGACGCAAGCCGTCGACGGCGATTACGCCTGGGCGCTCTGGCGTCCCTACTTCTGCTGCCAGCGCAAGGGGCAGATCTTCCTCGGCAGTACCGACTTCCAATAAGGACACGGAGACGAATCATGCGAATGAACATCACCTCGGTCGCGCTGACGTGGCTGCTCGCAGCGCAACTTGCCCAGGCCGACGACCCAATCAACGTGTCCAAGACCGGCACGGTGCTCAGCGACGAGGTCCTATACAGCATTGGCGGCGGCAGTGCGGTGAGCATGGGCAGCGCCGGCCAGATGGACTCGATCGGCGTCGGTTTCGGCTGGAACAACGACCTGATGTGCGGAAACATGAACCTGAGCACCACCCTGGAGAACCAGCTCAACGGTGCCACACAGGGCTTCCAGAACATCATGGGCTCAGTCATCCAGAACGCGACCGGCGCGGTCATGTCGCTACCGGCGTTGATCATCCAGCGCGCGAACCCTCAGCTCTACAACCTGATCACCAATGGCATCCTGCAGGCGCGGATCGACTACGACCGCTCGAAAGGGACTTGCAGAGCGATCGCCGAGAAGATGGCTGACATCGCTGGGGAGCAGACCGGCTGGGGGAAAATCGCCGAAGGCCAGGCCCTGGGCGCCACGCTGGCCTCTGGCGGGAAAGACGCCGTATCCGCCCTCGAAGTAGTGGAGAAGAAGGGCGGCAACGATGGCGTAACCTGGGTCGGTGGAGACAAGGCCGGCGGCTCCGGCCAGAAGCCCATTCGCATCGTCAACGACGTGACCCGGGCGGGCTACAACCTGTTGACCAGCCGCTCGGTGAAAGACTCATCGAGCGTGCCTTCCGCCAGTTGTAACAACGGCCTGGTCTGCAACACCTGGTCCTCCCCCCAAGAAGCCGCTGCATTCGCCACCCGGGTACTGGGGGAGCAACAGCAGCAGACCTGTGAAGGCTGCCAGAAGACGGTGACGGCTGCAGGCGTCGGCCTGACCCCGCTGATCCAAGAGACCTACGACAAGAAGCTCCAGTCGCTGCAGGAGCTGCTATCGAAAAGTAAGCCACTGACCGCCGAGAACCTGGCTGCGGCCGGCACCGATGCGCTGCCAATCACCCGCGGCGTCATCGAGGCGCTGCGCGACGAGCGTGACCAGGACGTCCTGGCGCGCCGCCTGGCGTCCGATGTCTCCCTGATGGACGTGCTCAGCAAGGCCCTGTTGTTACAGCGCCTGATGTTCGCCGGCGCCAAGGAGCCCAACGTCGCCGCCAACGGCCTGGCCACCCAAGCCGTCGATCAGCAGACCAGCCTCCTGCAGCAGGAGATCTCGAACCTCAAGACCGAACTGGAACTCCGTCGCGAGTTGGCCAGCAATTCGCCCATGCGGGTCATCGAGCGCGGGCAACAGCGCGCCTCAGGGTCCAGCGGCGTGTTCGAGTCGGCGCCCGATGCTGATCGCCTTGATCGCCTGCAGGCCCCCTCTGCCGCCGGCGGCAAGTCGGGGTCGGGAGGGAGACCGTGATGGCAGATACGCTCACCAGCCGAAAGCTCCTCGGCCAGCTACTGGTCGGAGTGATGATCGTCGTCGGTCTGGCAGTGGTCGGTACGCTGCTCAGCCTCTTCGCCCTGAACCACTTCGGCGGCATCCAGGGCCTGGAGGCCTGGCGGCAAAGCAACTACTGGAGTTTGTTCGCCTGGCGGGCGCTGCTGTACTGCGCCCTGGCCATCGCCTGGTTCCGGCTCAAGCAGCGCAAGGAGCTGAGCGCGCATGAGCGGCAGCGCATTCGGCGGATCGAGATCCTGGTGCTGTTGCTGATCCTGCTCATCGAATTCAGCAAAGCCTACTTCCGCACGGGAGGCGCAGCATGACCTTCATGACCAATGACTACCTGGAGTATTACCTCACCCTCCTCGGTTGGATCATCAACAACGGGATCTGGAACATGATCTCGGATACAGGGCTGTTCGCGGTGCCCTTCGTGGCCATTGTGATGCGTGAGTGGCTGAAAGTTCGCGGGGAAGGCGCCGACGAGGGCAACAAAGGCGTGCTGTCTCTGGCCCGCATCGAGACGCATATCTACGTCGGCTACATCGTGGTCGCCCTGGCGGGAATCCCGGTCGTCAACGTGAGCTTCGACACCATCGAGTTCGACCAGGCCCGCGCCCAGCAGTGCCAGTACAACCTGCCAGCGCCGGCAGACACCGGCTGGTCGACCTCCTTCAGCAGCCTGGCCGACAAGAGTGCGCAGATGCCGCTCTGGTGGGCGATGATGCACGCCCTGTCCAAGGGCTTCACCGCCGGCGCGGTCGCGGCCATTCCGTGCGGCACGGATCTGCGGCAGATGCGAATGGAAGTGGACAATACGCGCGTGAACAACCCGCTGCTGGCACAAGAAATCGCTGACTTTTCCAGGGACTGCTACGGACCTTCCCGTGCGCGGCTGTTCATGCGGCAACCCGATCTGGGCTCCGTCGGCGAGGACAACAAGGCGCTGCAGGACCTGAACTGGATCGGCTCCCGATTCCTGTTGAACACCCCGGGGTACTACGACACCGACTACTCGAAGAGTCCCCGTCAGTCGTGGCCCTACAACGCCACCCGCGACGCCGGGCTGCCCCAGGTGGGCGGTGGTGGTGGCTACCCAACCTGCAAGCAGTGGTGGGCTGACTCAGGGATCGGCTTGCGTGATCGGATCAAGGGCCAGGTGGATCCGGACCTGATGACCAGCTTCCTCAAATGGGCGAAATGGCTGGACCAGGACGAGGTGACCGAGGCAGTCATCCGCCAGGTGATTTCACCGTCCAGCCAGGTCAAAGGCAACGTCTATACCGACTATGGTGGGCAGGTGGGCGGTACGGTCTGGAACGGCATCGCGAGAACCGCTGGAGCCTTCGGTGTGGCCCTGGGCAGTCTGGCCTACTTCCCGGCGATGGACATGGTCCGCCAGGCACTGCCGATGGTGATGTCGTTCCTGAAGATGGCCATGGTCATCTGCATTCCGATGGTCCTGGTCATCGGCACCTATCAACTGAAGGTTGCCATGACGATGACGGTCGTCTTCTTTGCGATGATGTTCGTCGACTTCTGGTTTCAGTTAGCTAGATATATAGACAGCACGATACTTGATGCCTTCTATGGTTCGGGATCACCGCATCTTTCGTTCGACCCGGTCATGGGACTGAATACGGCGACTCAAGATGCAATATTGAACTTTGTGATGGGGGCGATGTTCGTTATTTTACCCATGCTGTGGATAACTGCTATAGGCTGGGCAGGCGTCCAAGTTGGAGCTCTCCTCAGCGATCTCAGTAACGGGGTCAAAGGGGTCCAACAGGCAGGAGTACAGGGTGGTAGCGTAGCTAAGCAGGCAATATCGTCGTTCTCCCCCAAAGGGGATTGACAGAAAGGGGCTAAAAGGCCCCTTTTTTACTAGTCTTCACGAGAAAGAACTCCATCATCTCGTCGCCCCATCCAATCCAACTCATTACCGAAAACATCTCGGCCATATGGAGCTGCTTGGGCTTCATCTTTTTCCAACTGTTGGAAGATCGAAAAGTCACCTTTAACCAACACCCACCCAATCAACCCAAACGACAATAAGGTCATGAAGGCGCTGGCAAGCCAGGTAAAGTTCTGAACAAGGATAACGAACAGCACCACGACCAGGCAGGCTCGTTTGATCCAGCGCACGACAGGCCGACGATCATGCAGGCAGAAGCACACAAACGTACCCAGACCAAATCCGATCCGAGAGGCGAAACCTTTGTAAGCGTGTGCTTCCATTATCAATCTCCTGGCTCCCAGAGGGAGGCACCCTGCTAGCACCTATACGCCGAAAAAGATGATTTGGCAAGCCTTATGGCATATTATGCCACTAGCTAACTGCCGACTGGAGCCCCTCATGGCAACTCGAAACGTCGTCCTTCCCGATCCGCTGGAGCAGGATATCAACGAGCTGGTGGAGACCGGCCGCTATCAGAACCGCAGCGAAGTCATCCGGGCAGGCTTGCGCCTGCTGCTGCAGCAGGAAGCCCAGAATAGCGCCAAGCTCGAAGCCCTCCGCAACGCAACATCCAGTGGGCTGATGCAACTGGAGCGCGGCGAATACGACGAGATCACTAGCGACGACCTAGCCCAATACCTCGACGAGCTCGGCAACCAGGCGAGCCACTGAAGCATGGCCAAGTACCGCATCTCCCATGATGCCCAAGCGGACATCGTCGATATCCTGCGCTTCACCCACAACCGCTTCGGCGATGCCGCGCGCCGACGTTACCAGGCACTCATTGGCGCAGCGCTGGAAGCAGTTGCGACAGACCCACTGCGGCTCGGCAGCCTCAGCCGCGAAGAAGAGGGGCCCGGCCTGCGCAGCATCCATCTCGTCTATTGCCGCTCGATGCCCAAGGTCGGCAAGGTCATCCGCCCCAGGCACTTCGTCTTCTACCGGGTTGCGGCAGACCAGGTCCTCGAGGTGGTTCGCGTGCTTCACGACTCCATGGATCTGGATCGACACCTGCCCCCCAATGAGCAGACTCTGCAGGAGCAAATGGCCCAAAGGGGAAATGGCCTGAAAGGTGAAGGGAATGGTTCACAAGGGTAAAAGCCCTACCCGAAAGGGCCTGCCGGAAGGCGGAAATGGCTACGTTCGCACCAGCGAACACGAAAAGGCTACGGCTTCACTACAGGGGCCGGAAAATTTAATACGATCTGCTGATTTTAGTTGACACCTTGAACCGAAAAAGTACGAACGCTCTGCTGCTAGCACTTCATAACACTCATCCTCATGCGTCCATACCGCTGGCCTCATAGTAAATAACCAAGGCTGGTACGCTTTCGATCAGGAGCGGCCGCTAGCGGTGATATTTCAATTTACCTAGAGCGGTGCTCCTTCGAGCTTACATTTCAGGTACCATTGATTTGGCAAATCGAATGTTTGACGATGGGGAGTCTACTGGCTACGGCTCACAGAGCGAACCTAGCTTTCTGAGATATAAAGCAGCCCTGCATGGGGACCAATACCGAACATTCCGGAAATTTACTCGCTGACCTAATTCGTACCCACCAATGGCTCTACCATATAAGACCCGCTTCAATCGCCTTGTCCGTAGCCTGCGAATAGTCATGCAGGAGGCGCAGCACGGGCCTGATTTGATCATCGGCAGTGCACTGGCGAAGTGGTGCGAATATTCCTTCCCCGGTCTGCCGGGATCCGGCCTGCCCGTGTTAGCTGCGTTGAAGGACGAGCCAGCGGTGTGCGCGTTTGTAGACTTCGTGAAGGGCCAAGATCTGCTCGAGTCTACCTACTGGTTCTCCTCGGCATACGCCCAACTTCTAGGAGAAGAGCACCGCAAGCGGCTGGCGATGTTCTTTACGCCACCCTCTCTGACAAGACGTCTGCTCGACGACTTGTCAACAAGCGGCGTGGACTTTGCCACTCGAAACTTCTGCGATCCCGCATGCGGCGGTGCTGCGTTCTTAGCGCCTATTGCGATGCGTATGCGCGATAGGCTTCTTCACCAGGGAGCAAGCGCGGCGCAGATACTCGAACACGTGCAAAAGCACTTGCTGGGGTTTGACAAGGATGCTGCGCTATGCGAACTGTCGAAGCACTTCCTGCTAATGGCGTTGCATGATGAGGTTATCGCGACGTGTAAACGTCCGAATTTCCAGATACACAATGGTGACTCTCTCCTGCAGGCAAAGCACCTGTTGGGAACCCTTGATGTGGTGCTCTGTAACCCCCCGTATAGGAAGATGCCTGCGGCGGAAGTAAAGGAGTACTTCGACGAGTTCACTCATGTCATTGAGGCGCAGCCGAACCTGTACGCACTCTTTATTGCCTTGTGCGTCAAGCTCTTGGCCCCCGGAGGCGTCTGTGCAGTGGTGACCCCGACGAGCTTCCTATCTGGTCAAAACTTCTCGAAGCTGCGGACGTTCTTGATGACACAGACCACGGTGCTTAGCATTGGCATGGTGAGCGACCGTCTAGGTGTGTTCATTGATGTCGAGCAGGAGACGGCGCTGACCCTCGCACGCCGTGAAGAAGCCGGGCACGCACCGACGATCGAGGCAGAAGTTTCGGTTGTCTCACGAGATGGTAATTACGTCGACGTAGGGCGGTGTGTCCTCCCCAGCTCGGGGGCCGCGTGGCCCATCCCTCGCACCGAAAGTGACGTCGCTTTGCTAAGGGGCGCTGCCAGGTCGCAAGCGAGTCTCGCAGACTACGGATATACGACGCGTATCGGTGCCTTCGTCTGGAACCGCGATACGCGCACGACGTACGCGTCGGCGAAAAGCGCCGCGCGTGCTCGTGACGGCGCGGCAGTCCCGCTGCTCTGGTCCAGCGACATTGCGCCGGACGGCACCCTGCGATTCTCCGGTGCGCCCAAGGCTAACAAGGAGCGGTGCTTCGTGAACATGGGAGCGAAGGATCATCGCTCGATCATACGCGGCCCCAGCGTCTTGCTGCAGCGCGTGACCTCCAATGACCAACCGCGACGCCTGGTTGCCGCAGCAGTTCCGACTCAACTTATCGATACCTATGGCGGATTCGTTGGCGAGAACCATACGGTCATCCTTGAGCAGGTGATACCTAATCCTGCGCTCGCACCTGAGAAGCTGGCGCAGTTACTCGGGACACCTACGGTGGACCGTTACTTCCGATGTATCTCGGGGGCAACAAATGTATCGGTTTTCGAACTCAGTCAGCTGCGGCTTCCTGATCCGGATCAGCTAAGGAGCTACCTCGAGCAGGGCTACGATATGGCCAGTGCAGCACATAAGGTGTTGGTCGGGGAGTAGATACTTCGTTTATCCTCCCAATACTCTGGAAACTGTCTACCCAAGAAGACATATGGCATCAAGGAAGAAGCTCAACGAGCTGTTGGAAGCCGAGAAACGAAGGCGCGAAGAGCGGGTGAAGCTGCTCACTTCCCGTAAGCCTACCTCACAGGACAAGCCTGCGCCGCCATCCCATGTGCGTCATCCTCCGCCTGCACCATGTGAAACGGTGCCTCCCCCTCCTATCGTATCTCGTACCGATGAGGCACTTATTGCGCTGTTCCAGGACGACAATACGCAGCCTAGCGAACCCTCAAGAGCGTTGGTGGCGTTGGCCGACCTGTATCTGCACGCGGCCCAGCATCGCTCGCGCCATATTGCAATGGTCTGGCCAGCATCGCTCAAAACGTTGCCCCTCGTACATGCGCTTGCCACGTTGAGCCGTTGGCACCAAGGTGACAAACAAGGTGTTCGCGGCCTGCTTTTTCCCGTCAAAACCAATGCCTTCCATAGTCTCAACCACATCCATTTTGACCGGGCCAGCATCCTTCGCATTGTTAAGGATCTGGTGGAGGTTGACGTCAACGCACGCGTCATCCGGTCGATGCCTGACAAGGATCCGTTTTACTTCTGGCTGAATGCTCACGGCCTTCCACAAATCCAGGGAGAACGGTTCAATCCAACGATTGGAGAGCTACTGCCTCACTACCTTGCTACACCTGATTTCACTGGGTGGAAGCCCTGCGACTCTCAGCTTCTTGCGCTCATTCGGGCGAAGCTCTCAAGGCGAGGGAAAGCCAAGGAGGCTTTGCAGATGAACAGCGCCATTATTGGCGATCCCCGTACTGCGCCGGATGCTCTCTTCGCGCTGGATGGGAGGATGCAAGAGAACGAACTTCGCCAGGCTCTCAAGGCATTAGCTAAGCTCGGTTCCCCAGAGGTGGTGCTCGTACAAGCCACCCGAGCTGTGCGCCTTGAAGCTCCAGGCTGGAAGAAGCGACTGGCGCGTTTCTGTTTAATGTTGGAGGACGTTTTTTGCGACGCCCCCCCAGGGGTCATCATTGTCACAGACGAGCCACACACCGCTTACAGGCTCAAGGAAGAACTTTGGGAACAGAATCAGAAGCGTGACTCAGCTAGCCGATGGCACACGCCTCACGAGTTCAAAATTTTTGGTATACCGAGCACTGTAGGTGGTGCGGGGCTATTTGCAGCGGGCGTTCAGGAGGCTCAACACCCGGTCCCGCGCGAGTTCAACGTCCACATCGTAGATGCGGATGCGGCCAAAGCTGCTAATAAGCTCGTGCGGATCGCCAGCGCTGCCCCAGGGGGTAAGGAAGCCGCTCGACCGCTCGTTGAAGCAGCCTCGTTTCTCTCTCGCTTGGCAGCGCTCCCCTGCGGCGTTCGGCACATGTCGGAGTATCTGGCTGGACTCGATGTATCGGGCCGAACACGGGCTGCATTCGACTGGCCCGGGCATATGGGGGCCGTTCATGAGTTCGAGCAAAGCGTCGGCGTGGGAGGAGAGCGACCCGCTCTTATGGATTGTCTCGAGCGCGGCTCGCAGCTATTCGGCAACTATTACGAGGCTACGCCTTTTGCCCACAAGCTAGCCGGGCTCGTCGCGAACATTGCAACGAGCAAGAAGCGTAGCGTGGCCATCGTGTTTACCAGCAGTCTGTACCTGCGCCTAGCTGAGCGCTTCCTTGTTATGTATGACCAGTATCCGGAAGGTGCGACTTACGGCTCCTTCCAAGGGCGCGTGCACCTGCTGTCCGCTACCAATCTCGAAGAGCACCTTGATGGCCTGTTAGGTTCCACACTTGTGTTTGCCGGGCTCAACGAGGACTGCCTACGGCTATTGTTAACGGACAATCGTGTCCCCGCGCACTCGGTGCTTCTGCTGACCCAACGAGCTGGTCAGTTCCTACGTGCCACGCTCAAGCCCATTGTCGAGCACATGCCGGAATTCAAGACCTACAAGCCCAGGATGGAGTCCATCCTGCGACAGCTGAAGAACTTGCCGGAGGACGCCTCAGTCCTTTCCACCGGCGATTACGTGCTCCCCACTTTCCGTGTTGAGTTGTCATCGGATGGCACGCCGTCCAGCCATGAGGTAGAGCAAGGCTGTTGGTTTATTAAGTTCGACACCGGAGTTCCCCAGTTCCGCCATGACACATCGGAGATGTATGTTTACGACCCTGCTTCCCAGCATGCGTCAGATGCTGGATTCAGGACGTGTCAGGTTTGCTCACTGGAGGTCGGAGACAGGGTTTTTATCATGTCGACCGAGCTACGCGAGATGGTAGAGCAGGTGCTGCGTGACGCAGGCGTACCGATTCAATCAGACAAAACGTTCGAGTCGGCCCTACGTAGCTATCACGAACAGGTGCAAAAGCGCCTTGCGCAGCGGTTCATGCAGGCAACACTTTCTGACAAGGTACGAGCGATTCGCGAAGAGATGCTTGCGCTAGACCCGCACCTGGAAAGTAGGCTGCCAAGTCTTCAGGCGATGCGTCACTGGATTGACCTCGGACACTCGCCAGATACACCGTTCGAGCAGCTTCGCCCGCAAGCACCATTGCGTGAGGAGGTTTTCAAGTCGTTTGCACAGGTACTTGGATTCTCTGCGCTGGAGGCCGCCTACCAGTGGCAGCGCGTGATCATGGCGGTGCGTAACTCGCGTCGAATGGACGGTCGCCATGTCTCTGATATTTATGCATACATGCTCTTGCAGCCTGAGTCCGCCATGGCCAATTCAAGCATCAAGCGGCAAACATTGTCTCAGCTGTTCGAGAAGGCGCGCGAGAACGTCGCCATAGTCGAGTATGTCGGCCCCCTCAAGGAATCGCAACAATGAGTCAGCCCACGAATCGTATCGACCCTGTTGAGATTCCCTCCACCCTTAAAGAGGCGGTTGTCGATAGCCTCCTGAACCTGACTTACTCACAAATCAGTGGGCAAGGGCCCACGGGTCAGTACCTTTTCGGTGCCCGACCCAGGGCACTTTTGAGTTCCGGTTTCTTGTTGCCTCAGCACAGCGCGTCCGGAGACGACGAGGTGACGTCTCCCATCTGGGTCTCGTCGCACGGTTTGCAGATGCAGCTTAACGCCGGCTTGGGCTCGGTGATGACGGTATTTCCAAGGCTGTGCATGTACGTCCGAGTATTGCCCCGCGAGGAAGACCTGAGGAGAGCGAACTGCCGCCCCGTCTTCATGCTGCGCCAGTCGGTGGTCGACGAGATTAAAGTCGAACGCAACCGTCGATTAGATGAAGCATGGGAGAAAGTCAAAGGAGAGTATCCCTCGAAGTGGAAGCATCCTGGTTGGGCCGCGATTCGCTCCAAGGTCGTGGATGAGGTCTATGCAGCCAAAAGTATCCCAAGGCAACTACTGACCTCGGATTTCCCGCAAGATGCGGCCGAAACCGAAGATGCACCGCTAGGCGACGCTGACGCTTCTGGCGAAAGTACGAGAGAAGGAGTTCCCGTCAACGCAGGGGAAGCGCCGCCTATCAAGGACGAGCATTTCGAGCCGTTAACTGTACCGCACAAGTGGATGCGGCTGGATGTCGAGCTCCCTCCGCTGGAGCTTGACACCTCGAAGTCAAACGAAGCTCTTCAGCTCGACATCGCAGATCACGTCGTCCGGATGAATGAGACGGTGGCTAAGCGACTGCAGGACTGGGCTCAAAGCGATGAACCAAACACGGGTGGCAAGGCTTGGGGATATCGACACCAACTGACCATTCCCGCCAGCCAATACACCAGGTGGGCCGATTTTCTCGATATGGTGCGCAAGTCTCAGCTGCGCGTCGCTTTGCCGCAGATTCAACTGGGCTGGGATCTAGAGCTTCACAATGACTGGGTCGACCCATCTAAGCGTAGCTTGTTCCTTGCGCTTGAGAATATCAGCGACATGCCTGGCCAGCATGCCGACGAGACTGAAGAGTCTGTCTTCCTCGTGTCTCTCCGGGTACAGCTTCCAACTTCGCTTCATCACCCACTGAAGTTGGAGCGCATCGACCCGTCCTACCGCTACAACAAGTACCTGGCCTATCCGGCTATGGGCCACAACTGTGGCGTCGTGCAAGTGCACTCCGACCCGGCAGTTCGGGTACTCGAGACAACGTGGACGCCCCGTTACACACAGCCTCGTATCGTTCCTACGAGCGCTAATGGGGTTCAACGTCGAGTACGCTCGCTCGCGCAGCCCGATGGACTGGACCATTTAGCACCTCTGGTGTCAGCTATGCAGGAGTGGCTCGACGGCCTTCCGGCACAAGTGAACCCCGCTGAAGGGCTAGCACCCTCCGACTCGGCTGGCATTGCTCGCGAAGAGGAGTGTTTCCGGCTAGACCTGCAGAAATGGGCCTCCGAGATGAAGGCAGTAGCTGCGGGCTTGGAATGCTTGGATGAGTCACGCTCAGCCTGGCGTGAACGTGGCCCACAGGCCAATCCAAAGGCCATTGTCTATGAGGCATGGCTCGCCATGAACGAGACGATGGCTAACTTCATGAAGGCCCGTTTTGGAGGCGATGACAACGAGTGGCGCCTATTTCAGCTGGCCTTCATCATCGCCAAAATCCCCGCACTAGCTTCGCGCATCCCAGAGTTCTCACACTTCTACGACGAGTGTAGAGATGACGCTGTCACGCTATTGTATTTTGCCACCGGCGGTGGCAAGTCTGAGGCGTTCTTCGGCCTCCTGGTGTTTAATCTCATGCTCGACCGGCTGAGGGGAAAACACCGTGGTGTGACCGCCCTGATTCGCTACCCACTGCGGTTGCTGACGATTCAGCAAGCCCAGCGGTGCGCGCGCGTGTTGGCGCACGGAGAGCGAGTCCGCCGTGATAAAGGATATGGCGGCGACTCGCTGTCCATCGGCTTTTGGGTCGGCAGCGGCGGTTCCCCGAACCGCCACAGTGACAAGGGTGTTAGGAGCATCCCGACTGTGTCGGCAGCGCCGCCCGTCTTGGCTGATGAGAAAGCCCTTCGCGAGAACGACGCCAAGTACTCTGCGGCCATGCGTGCATGGCGCAAACTTCCCAAGTGCCCGTTCTGCAACAGCGAAACTGCTTTGCGGCTATTCGTCGACCACGGAGACCAGACGCTGGGTCACGTATGCACCGACATTCACTGCGATTCCAATGAGGGGCTGTGGAGGCCATTGCCGTTCTACATAGTTGACGACGACATCTACGATTTGGCACCGTCCGTCCTCTTGGGCACAGTCGACAAACTGGCCCTTATCGGCCACTCGAGTCGGACTATCCGACGCATATATGCAATGTTCGGTGCTGCGCCGTGGGTCAATCCGGCCAATGGGCGGTTGCATGTACCGACTGAGAGCCGGGAGTTGGCCGCGGGGCCTGCAGCGAAGGGCATGGTTGGAGTCTACCCGGCCTATGCTTCCGGCAGACGCATCTTTCACGATCCTTTCCCGAGCCTCATTATCCAGGATGAGGCACATCTCCTCGACGAGTCTCTGGGTACTTTTGCCGGCCTGTTCGAGTCCACGCTGGATGCGGTCTTTGAGTACCTGGCCAAGCCGCTCAGTAAGTTGGTAGCAGTAGACAAACAAGGCCACAGGCGTAGAGCCAAGGTTATCGCCGCCTCTGCTACGGTATCCGAGCCCGAGAGGCAGTTGGAACACCTGTATCAGCGCTCGATTCCAGCAACCCAATTTCCGGAGCCCGGCCCGTCCCTTTATGAGTCCTTTTATGCGACGCCTGCGCTGGCCCAAGAAGAACAGCGCCAGGCCCATCCTGACATCGAAGTGGCAAGCCGGCAGGCCCGTGTGTACACCGCCTTCATGACCAATGGTAAGCCGCACACGTCGACCAGCGTAGCGGTGCTATCAGGCTTTCACCTGGTCATCACACGTCTGTTTGACAAGCTGGTAAGCGACGCAGACAAGTCGTTTCAATCGGCGCGCCAAATGCTGATGGATCATGTTTCTCCGGGGGCGCTTGAGGCGCTACACAGGCAGGCTCTATCCTCGGCAAGTGCTTCGTCGCTGATCACACTTATCGATCTTCACCGCATTGCGCTGACCTACGTCACCAACAAGAAGGGCGGCGACCAGATCATGGCAGCAGAGGCGGAGGAAACCCGCAAGCGGCATCTCAATGAAGGCATTGACCTGGGGGGATTGGACACCCGGCTTATAACCGGCTCGGTGGAGCAAGGCGAAATCCAAGGCGTTGTGGATACTGCGCAAAGCCGTGTTGCTCCTGGACAGCCTATACCTCCGTTGCGAGAGCAGTTGCGTTCGGTAATCGCAACTTCGGCGATCTCGCACGGCGTTGACGTCGACGAGTTCAATTCAATGTTCTTCGCCGGTATGCCTTCAGATATTGCCGAGTACATCCAAGCTTCTTCGCGCGTCGGGCGTACACATATCGGTTTCGTCGTGCTAGTGCCAACGCCTCAACGTCGTCGTGACCGGCATATCGTTCATGTGTTCGACATTTTTCATCGTTTTCTGGAGCGTATGGTTCAGCCGGCAGCTATAGACCGCTGGGCGGAGCGCGCCGTAGAGCGGGTGTTCCCCAGCCTGCTCCAGGCATACCTGCTAGGTGTGGTTCCCAGCTGCGAGCTGATTCGGCTGCCAGAGGACGAGAAAAGCAAGATGCCAGACTTCAGTGTTATTCCCAATGTCCGCAAGGAACTCAAGTCTCGAGGCGACGCCTTCATCGATGAAATTGACAAATTCGTCGAGCTCGCCGTGGGGTTGCGTGGGGCATTCTCGCCTGAAGGAGAAGAGCACTACCGCGCACGCATCGATCAGAAGACCCGCAACCTTATTGTGAACACCTGGAGCAGCCCGGTCTGGGGCAGTGGCACCATGGACGGGTACTTCAAAGCCCAGACGGACTTGATGCTCAAGCCGATGACATCGCTGCGCGACGTCGATCAAGGCGGAGTAATACAGGCATCGACTCGTGACATGGCCGGCAATAACCAGTCGCATGGCGAAGTTCAACTGGTGATGGATCTCGTTCGCCACGGTGTGGCTAACAACGATAGCGTGGACAACGCGCAGACAGGTGACTGAGATGGCAGCACGCAGAAGCTTCCTGGCGAACGATGATGAAGGCAAGACGCTCAATGCGCCGACGATGGCGCGCTCAAGAGGCCAATTGGGGGCTGCCTATGCCCCTGGAGCCTTCTTCACCTTCGAAGGCGGTCTGGGGGCGTGCATCTCTATCCCAGATCTCTCAGCAGTGGTGGACGACGCCCCCATTCAACCGGCAACCAAGTCACAAGTCATCCTGAGGCTGCAGGAAATCTGGCAGAGTTGGTTCGCACGAGCGTATGCGGTGGGCACTAGCGAGCGTCCAATAGCCCCTCATCAGTGCCTGGACGAGTCCCTTCTTCAGGAGGCCTCTGTGGTTCCGTTGGGCATAGACCGCTTGGCGTTTTTGAGTCCGTTGCGAATGGGGTATGCGCCTTCGCCGCTGACCTTCGTTTGCAACAAGTGCAGTCTTTTCAGGCGATTCGAGTCAGCCCATGATCTGGCTAAGAACATGGACAAGCTGCGTAAAACCCCCTGCACGGCGGCTGGTGCAAAAGGATCGTGCCAGTGGCGGCAGGTCGACGTTATTTTCGTGCACTGGTCCGGTGAGTGGATGCCTGTTACTCCCGGCAGGTGGGAGTGGGATGACCGCAACAACACCCGAAGGCTCTATGGCGAAGAGTGCAAGGTATGCGGCGGGCGTGATTTCAAGCTCAACACCGACTCGCCGCGCATCGGTCAGTGGCACTTCTACTGCGCCAACTCTACATGCGGGCACAGGGGATCGAACGAGTGGCGCCAAAATGACAAGTTCACGACGGAGATCTTCAGGGGCCAGTCCAGTGCCCGCGTGGGTGAACGCCGCATGGAGCCTATCTCGTATCGTGCGTCATCCGCGTATTATGCGCAGTCAGAGCAGTTTGTGCTGTTCCCAGAATCTGAGCATCAGCTCATCACGATGCTTGAGCCGCAACGAGAGGCAGAGCTCGCAGCATTTATCGGAAGGCAGTTTCGGTTCGGTGGCCTAGAGCTTACACCCGACGAAATGAAGTCGGCTTTACTTGCAGCAGGAAAGGTTAGCGAGTGGGAATCTTACGAGAGCTTCTCGCGGATGCGCGACCTAGCCGTCGGGATGGAAGATACTGCAAGTCAAATGATGATGGAAAACGAGCTAAAGAAGCTCGTGACGAGATGGACCACCAGCGAGCCACCTCTCGTGCGATCGTGTGTCGACCTCCCGCCGAAAGTCAGTGCGCAACTTGCGCAACGCAGTGAGTACACTAGCCGTTTCGACCCCTTCGTTCTTGCAACTGAGCACGAGGCATTTCACAGGGGCAAGCTTTCGGCCCCGCCTGATGGTGGCCGCGCCAAGTTCGTGCGTTTCAACCATCTGGATAACGATCTTGCGCCGAAGGATGCGAGCGCCAAGGCTGCCCAGGAGGCCGAAACCCAGCGTCTGATGGCTAAACTCGGTATTGCCGATTTAGGGCTCGTTCGCGAATTTGACCTGTGTCGTTTCACCCACGGATATACGCGTGTCTCCGCGACCCCGACTCTGAACAAGCGTAACCAGGACATGCCTGTTCGTTTGAGGCTGTTCGAGCCGTTGAGCAGCGGCAAGCGGCCTATCTACGTCATGACGCAGGCTAACGAGGCGCTTTATGTTCGACTCGACCCGAGCGCTGTCTACAAGTGGCTTCAGGCAGTCGGAGTACTCGACCTGCCGAAATGGGACGATAGCAGTTCCGTCAAGTTGGGCGGTAGGTTACTGGAGGTCGCGCAGCCGTTCGGGCGCTACTTCTCCCTCTTGAAAGAGGGTGATGCGTCTACCTACCGCTACGTGTACACGTTGCTGCACACCTACGCACATACACTCATGAAAAACGTGGCTGAGCTGTCGGGCCTGGATCTAGGCTCTATGGGTGAGTACATCTTTCCACTGGATCTGGCATTCGTGGTGTATCGAAACGGCACGACCATGGATCTGGGTAACCTATCTTCGCTCTGGCGCAACGAGAACAATCGATTCCTTTCGCGTTTGCTAGAGGCCTCAACACACCGCTGCAACTCGGGTCGACTTTGCGACACGGCTGGCGGAGCCTGTCCAGACTGCATCATGATTCCCGAGACCTCCTGTCTCGCTCAGAACCAGCTACTGTCTCGTGCCGTATTGAAAGGCGGTCCGCCGCCCCGCGAAGACTCAACTCACAAGGGGCAGCGTATCCGCGGTTTCCTTGAGGTGGTCAATGAAGCCAATGAAAAGTGAACTGCTGAGCACCTTTGATGTGCTCGCTCCTCACTGCGAAGTAAGCGCCTCGCTGTGTGAAGCAGCCGGGCAAGGCTCCCTTGATGTTCCTTTAGATCTGCGCACCATCTGCACTCGTGCCGGTCTGCCGCAGGCGCGAGCAGCCGACGTCGAACGTTCGTTGATTGCTGGGCAAATGAAAGGGCTGTTCACGCAGTCGACGCCGTTGACGTGGCAGGTGCGCGACCGAGCCCTCGCAGCCCAGTTGGCGCCTTTACTACAAGGTGCGCGCCTGTATCGTGCACGCGCTACGACGCACGCTCGCGACCACCTCTTACACACCAAGCAGCACATCGTTACTGATGAAACCCTCGAAACACACGATCCAGAAATGTATTCGGCCAGCGCCAGGTCGGATGAGCAGGTGAACCTTACGCCTCGCAATCTCATGAACCCACGGCGCGCTGTAGCTGCCGCAGTTGAAGCCAGGCGACGCACAGTTGTGCAAGTTCGCCAGGATCTTCCGGCTTTGGCCACCGAGCAGCCTCATGCCTTGATGGAGCTGCATGCCGAGATCGAGCGGGTCTCCCTTCAGCAAATGATCGATAAGTTCAGCGAGATGCTTGGCAAGAACCTTACTGAGAGGGCTTGGCAGCAATTCTTCGACCAGAATATCTTTATCCTAACCATGCTGTTCTGTGGGCCAGTACACCTAGTGTGCAGCCAGTTTCATGCTCAGCCCAGTGGAATCAAAGGTGCGGGGGCCCAAATAGGTGATTACTTGTTTCGGGGTGCCGGGCAGGTTCTGGTAATAGTCGAGATCAAGAAGCCAAGCACTTCTCTGGTGCAGAAGACTGAGTACCGCCGCGGCGGCGGTGTTCATGCCCCGGACTCAGAGTTAAGCGGTGCAGTAAGTCAGGTGTTGTACCAGCGCCACTCGCTGCAGACGACATGGGGAATACATCGCGAAGACGAGGTGCTCGCGGGCACTAGGCCAGACAACACCCGCTGTGTGGTTATCGCTGGTAAACTGCCCACTGAGTCAAGTCTGCTGCGTTCTTTCGAAACTTTTAGGTGCGCTCAAAAGGATGTTGAAATAATCACCTTCGACGAACTCCAGCAGAAGCTTGAGCTTCTGCTAAAACATCTCTCTCCGGAGCCGTCACTCTAATAAACTGTTCACGATCTTTCGTCAGAACTGGATAATAGGTCGGTTACTTGCAGAAGGCTGGTGTGTAGTGGTCAACCCATCCCGGACAGTGGGTTGAGTTTTTCTTCGGCCACCGCAGGTGGTAACCCGTCGTTAAATTGATGCGGCCTGATCCAGTTGTAGCGGTGCATCAAGTAATTACTGATGTCCCGTTGGGCCTCCTGCGCCGTCCGGTAACCCGTTGACGGGACCCACTCCGACTTCAGACTGCGGAACAGGCGCTCCATCGGCGAGTTATCCCAGCAATTCCCTCGGCGACTCATGCTCTGCTGCATCCGATAGCGCCAGAGCCGTTGCCGAAACAGGCGGCTGGCGTACTGGCTGCCCTGGTCTGAATGGAACAGCACCTGCTGTGGCTTGCCGCGCTGTTCGTAGGCCATGTCCAGGGCCTTGATCACCAGTTCGGCATCCGGCTTGGCCGAGAACGCCCAGCCGATCACCCGCCGGGTATGCAGATCCAGCACCGCGGCCAGGTAGTGCCAACGGCCTTGCGCCCAGACGTAGGTGATGTCGCCACACCACACCTGATTGGGATGCTTGGTCGCGAATTCGCGGTTCAGCCGATCGGGATATCCGGCCGCTCAACCGTGGCCTGTTTGTAGGCGTGCGAGCCCGGTTGCTTGCTGACCAGGCCCAGCTCACGCATCAACCGACGCACTCGGAAACGGCCGATGGTCACGCCCTCTTCGCGCAGCATGCCCAGAATGCTGCGGCTGCCGGCCGAGCCCCGACTCTGGCTGAACAACTGGTTGACCTGGCTGCGTAGCGCCACACGGCGAGCATCGACACGCCGCCGTCGAAGACGGTGGACGTAGTAGCAAGACCGCGCCACATCGAAAGCTGAACAGACCACTTCCACCGACTCCTGCTCACTCAACTGGTCTATCAGCGCGTACGATCGAGTTCGTCCGACATCAAGAGAGCGGTAGCCTTTTTTAATATCGCTTTCTCCCGCTCCAGCCGGTTGATCCGGGCTTCCAGCTCCTGGATCTTTTGCTGCTCAGGCGTCAACGCCTTGCTCTTCGGGGTCACACCCTGGCGCTCCGCCTCGAGCTGCTTCACCCAACGGCGCAAGGCCGAGTCCACCACCCCCAGCGAACGGCAGGCGTCGATATGGCTGTAGCCTTGGTCCAGCACCAAGGCGGCAGCCTCTCGTTTGAACTCGGCGGAAAACGTACGTCGTTGCTTGCTCATCAGACACCTCTCTCACGGCGAGGATTCTCGCCTAAATCGGTGTCCGGGATCAGTAGACCACTACAGCTTCTATCTTCTTGAATCCATTGAGAATAGATAATAATGAAGAGTTTGTAGATATCTTGGTGGCAGATGAAGGGTATTTGCTTTTGATTCAGGCAAAAGATAGCCCGAATACTGAAAGATCGTTAAGCAGAACGATGGAGCGAAAGAGGGCTACTGTCTCTAAGGCGCTAGACAAAGCAATAGATCAAACGCGTGGAGCCATAAAATACCTGAGACGACAAGAAGACCTACATTTTCATTTTGGTGATGAGATAATTGAAATTGAAACACATGATAAGGGTATTAGAAATCTAATTGTCGTTCAGGAAGCATTCGAATACGATTGGGAAAGCTATTCAAGCCGCGCATTAAAACTTAGTGATGAGATGGATAGTCCATGTTATGTGATGGGATACGCTGAGCTTGTCACCTGGACAGCCGAGCTAAACACGCCAGAGGAGTTCTTTGAGCCTTTCGATAGCATCATGGAAGAAGGGCGGCAGACGGGAGTGTTCCCTAGGATTACTTTCTAAAAATAATACACCGACCAGAAATTGCACTGGGCCATGTCCGCTTCTGGCCGGTAGCTGTCGCTGGCGAGAGGTAGCTACCGACCCATAGGGGATGTTTAGAGCAGGGAAATAAATCTTCCCCTTTTCTGTTGACTTCCGATCTACATAAAATTACTGAAGAGGTGCTTCCAGCGCCTAACATTTGGTTAAGGAGCAGGTGTTAACCCGCTCCAGTGAACGAGGCGAGTGCATTGCTAGACATTAGATTGCACCTTGCCTTTGATCCAGTTAATTACCTTTTTAATATCAACTCCAAAACCGGCTATGTTTGGCTCAAGAATAAGAGCATCTACCAAGGCGCCATGCTCTCCCTTGCGCTGCTCGCGAGCAATGGTAAAGTCCTTGATTTTCTTTTTTTCTTTGACATCCTTAAATACTCTCTCCAAGAGAGTGATGACATCTCCCGGGGTATTACATATGTCTCTTATCTTTAGGAAAATTAAGGATTCAGAAATTTCGCGCGGCGGTTTTGAATTGTCCGACTCAATGAAATACTTTGGGTGTATGGTTGTTATCAATATGGCGGGCAGAACAGTGTTGGGGCCTTCCCCATTGATTTTCACCCAAGAGAGAACTTCTGAGTAAAAATGGCTATCTGGCAAGCCTTTGATCATTACTGCGTCATTCTCTGCGCAAAAAGATGCGATATTTTCACTATTCTTTCTTAGAATATTTGAGATCGGCTCATCCCAATTGCAGTAGTCCAATATGTACAAATAATACGAGCGTGACTCTGAAAGCGGGAGATCTGCAATGGAGTTTACGTGAAGGCCCACGAATACCTCTCCTAATGTCTAACGTCTGAATTAATCCACGTCGCAAAGCGGCGTCGGCTTGAATGAATTGTTAGAGCCACCTAAGAGCCCCACGTGGCGCCAATCATAGCGCCGACGAGGCCAGCGAGAGCGCTGACAACAACGGATACCCACCAGCGAAGTTCTTGCCGACGAACCGCGGCTTGCGTGTGCAGCTTGACCGCCACGTCAATGAGCGAGAGCATCTGCTCAGGTGACAGTGGCGGCCTGGAGAAATGAGAGCGTTCGGCCCGTGGAATAGCCTTGAGCTGAGCAACAGTAATCTCTTCGCCGGTTTGCGTGTTGTAAACGCGTGGCTGGGCCCTTCGCAAGGCGAGGGTGTGAAGCCCATCTTCTTCCAGTCCCGCCCGAAAAAACTCGGGGTGCTCATTGAAGATGGAGCCCCAGCTACTCGCGCTCCTTGGTTTTTGTCCAAGAATTTCTGCCCATGAATCAATCGTTCTTGCGGAGTAGCTGTAAATTCCCATGACCTGAATGGCAGCGACCACGTCAGCCAGCCGGTGCTGGTGAGACAAGTATGGCGATTGCGGCTCAATCATGCGGAATCTCCTATAAATAGACACCAACAGATGCATAGCTCCTCGAACGAGGGTGGAGATAACATTCCTTGCTCCTCTCGCTATCCGTATCTAGGCTGAGGCTCTCAGCGTTCCCGATGACTGTATCTGCCAGCATGCTGGCGTGATTGCAAATTAGCTTGCAGGCTGGAGGGTAGACAATGGGGCATCCTCCGCGTAGGAGTCACTGAGCCGGATTGCAACACAATGGATGGGGCGTGAGTTTTCCCTGCTTTCTTAGATTCGCTTGAGCGGCTGCTTCTGGCCGCTTGCTGCCAGTCAACATAGGGTCTCGGATTGAGATGCACTCGAAATCGCCATGTAGCTCAATGATGAATGCCGAAAAGATAGCGAGACCCTGCATGAGGATGGCACATTGCCAACAAAATACCCTTCCCCGCTACCGTTGTTTTATCGTTGTTGCCAGCCCTGATCTGGCGGAAAAGCCCGCTCCATGAATCGTCATGGAGCTTCCCATGTTTCAACTCCTTTCCTGGATATCCAGGAAGCCGTCCCCCACCCCACCAACCAAAGCTGCCCCAGGGGGATTCATCCCTCCTCTGAGCAGCATGGAACTGCTCGGCACGCCTCGGCGCCGGCAGCTACTGGAGAACATCTGGCAACGTGCCTCGCTATCCAAGCAGCAATTCGAGGAGATCTACCGGCGGCCACTGGCCAACTATGCAGAGCTGGTCCAGCAGCTCCCTGCTTCGGAAAACCATCACCATGCCCATCCAGGCGGGATGATCGATCACGGCCTGGAGATCGTGGCCTACGCACTCAAGGTACGGCAGACCTACCTGCTCCCGATCGGCGCAGCGCCGGAGTCACAGTCAGCCCAGGCTGAAGCCTGGTCAGCCGCCGCGGCTTATGGTGCCCTGGCTCACGACCTAGGCAAGATCGTCGTAGACCTGCAGGTGGAGCTGCAGGACGGCAGCACCTGGCACCCTTGGAACGGACCGATCAACCAGCCATACCGCTTCAAGTACGTGAAGTCCCGCGAATACCAGCTCCACGGCGCTGCCTCAGCACTCCTCATCCACCAACTGCTACCGCGCACGGCACTCGATTGGCTCAGTCGCTTTCCAGAGCTGTGGGCTCAATTGATCTACCTGTTCGCTGGGCAGTACGAGCACGCCGGGATCCTCGGCGAGATCATCGTGAAGGCAGACCAGGCCTCAGTTGCACAGGAGCTGGGAGGCAATCCGGATCGAGCGCTGGCTGCACCGAAGCAGTCGCTGCAGCGGCAGTTGGCAGACGGCCTTCGCTTCCTGGTGAAGGACAAGTTCAAGCTGAATCAACCTGGCGGTCCGTCCGATGGATGGCTGACCCAGGACGCACTCTGGCTGGTGAGCAAGCCTGCAGCCGATCAACTGAGAGCCTACTTGCTGGCCCAGGGTATCGAAGGGGTGCCCTCCTCCAACTCGCCGTTCTTCAACATGCTCCAGGATCAGGCCGTCATCCAGACCAACGCCGAGGACAAAGCCATCTGGACGGCCACGGTAGACAACGGTGCTGGATGGAGAAACAAGTTCACGCTGCTCAAGATTGCTCCAGCCTTGATCTGGACAGATGCTGCCGAGCGCCCCTCACCCTACAGCGGATCACTGGTCGTTGAAGATGGAACCGCCTCAACGGAAAAGCCGGAAACGACCTGTGAAATTCCCAACGAGCCGGCTGAACAGCAGCAAGCACCAGAAACGAAGATGACGCTCCATCAACCTGAGCCGAGCGTTGCGAAACCGGCAAACGAGACGCGGGCGATTGCGAAGCCCTCAACTGAGGATCAGGAAGAAACAGACGATTTGTACGCGCTTCTTGGTAATATCAATTCGCCACCAGAAGAGCTAGACACTAGCCACGACTCACCGGCTGCTTCTCCTACGAACACTCGCGGGGAGGAGAACCTACAGCAGCCACTAGGGAACAAGGAGCTAACAGATTGCGCTCCTGAAGCAGTTGAAGATGTATTTATGCCTAGCAGAAGCACTGATCTGGGACAGGGATTCGTTGGCTGGATGAAATCTGGTATCGCGACCCGTCGCCTGTTCATCAACGACACCAAAGCCTTGGTGCATACCGTCGACGGGACCGCCATGCTGGTCACGCCAGGAATCTTCAAGCGTTATGTCCAGGAGCATCCAGAGCTCGAAAAGGTGGCCCTGGCCAAGGATACGACCGGCTGGAAGCTGGTGCAGCGCGCGTTCGAGAAACAGGGTCTTCACCGAAAGACCAGTAAGAACCTGAATATCTGGACCATCAAGGTTTCTGGTCCTCGCAAGACGAAAGAGCTCAAGGCCTACCTGCTCCAGGATCCCAAATTGCTGTTCCCTGAGCAGCCTCTGGACAACCCAAGCCTCACGGTCATCACCGATGCCGAAGGAGGTATGGAATGACGCCGCAGCAGCTCACCGAGGAGTACATCTTCGCGCACGATCTCCGGGAAGCCAGCACGAAGATCTACCGCGCCGCGACCAAGGCGCTGCTCAAGCACTTCGGCCCTAGGGCAACCGTACAGGAGGTGGACCACAGGTCTGTGCTGGGATGGCGGCGCAAGGTCTTGGAACAAGGCCTGTCGAAGCGGAGCTGGAACACGTATTCGAATCATCTGCGAACGATCTGGGGCTATGCCATCGAGCACGAGCTGGTGACGCACTCCCAAGTCAACCCGTTCAGAAAGACCACCGTCATCCCCCCCAGGCGAGCAAGCAAAACCGTCGCAGCCGAAGCCATCCTGCGCGCCCGCAATTGGCTCAACATGCAGGTCGGCGCCGAGCGCTGCACCGGCGATCGCGCACGCATCACTCCCGCCTGGTTCTGGCTTTGCACGTTTGAGGTCTTCTACTACACCGGCATCCGGTTGAACGCGTTGCTGTGCATCCGCAAGCGCGACATCGACTGGGATAATCAACTGATCCTCATCCGCGGCGAGACAGAGAAAACTCATAAAGAATTCGTAGTGCCAATAACGGAGGGGCTTGTGCCTCACCTATCGCGGCTCCTGCAGGAGGCCGATAGAGCCGGATTCGCCGATGACGACCAGTTGTTCAACGTCAACCGGTTCTCACCGCACTACAAGAGCAAGGTGATGAACTCCGACCAGGTCGAAGCCATGTACCGGAAGTTGACCGAGAAGGTTGGGGTGCGGATGACCCCGCACCGTTTCCGGCACACCCTGGCCACCGACTTGATGAAGGCACCCGAGCGGAACATCCATCTCACGAAGTGCCTGCTCAACCACTCGAATATCCAGACCACGATGAGCTACATCGAGGCCGACTACGACCACATGCGTGCCGTGCTGCATGCTAGGAGCCTGGCCCAAGGAGCGCTGGAGAACGTCAGGAAGGTGGATTACAGCGGCTCCCCGCAAGCCTCTGCCAAACCGAAGCCATGCGGGCAACCTCTCGCTCGAATGGGTGAAGTACCGCCGCCGGAGGCCAGGACAGAACCTTCAGAACCAAGGGAGCACACACCGGGGACAGGCATTCAGGGAGGTCCAAGCGTGCGGGAAGAAGCGCTACCACAGCCACCTGACACCTTCGACCAAAGCATGCTGTTCACTCTGATGGCTCAACACTTATCGAACCGTGCCGCCTCGGCATCCGCGCCTCCCGCTGCAACAAGCGGACCTGGTGGATGGGGATCTACTGCCCGAAGCAGTCTCGCCTAGCGATACCGGTACTGAGGGGCCGGCTACCGGACGAAAGGTAGCCGCGCCTCCCAGCAGTTCGCTAGGCCTGTAGGAAAAATCTGGAATTACCGAGAGCGCCTGGATTCCAGTGCCGGCATGCTGGCAAAGCCCCGCAATTTCAAGGCCGAAACCGCAGTACCCTCTGTAATCGCTGATTACGTCGAGGGCACATTGCTACGCCTGCAGAATGGTTTCAGGGCCTTAGAAACAGAAAAGCCCACCTAAATAGGCGGGCTATTCCATATTGACATCACGTCAATGCGGGCCTAATGTTCGGCCCAGACGGCTGCTGGACAAGTAAAAGGTGCAACACCCCTTCCTAGGCCTGTGCAACTCGCCCCTCTGAAAATGGTGGGTCGTGTAGGATTCGAACCTACGACCAATTGGTTAAAAGCCAACTGCTCTACCGACTGAGCTAACGACCCATGTGTGAGGTGGTCGGGGTAGAGAGATTCGAACTCCCGACATCCTGCTCCCAAAGCAGGCGCGCTACCGGACTGCGCTATACCCCGATTGGAAGTTGGCTCCGCGACCTGGACTCGAACCAGGGACCCAATGATTAACAGTCATTTGCTCTACCGACTGAGCTATCGCGGAACGTCTGTCTTCCAACCCTGGACGCTTCCGCTGTTGCTGGATTCGCGTCTCAGAGGCGCGCCATTTTACGGATGCGCGACGGTATGTCAACCCTCTGATCCAAAAAGTTTTTCTTCTTTTTCCATGAGCGGGAAAACAACCCGCCTCCTCCCTTCGCCGTCACCAGCCGCCCATGAAAAAGCCCCGCCGAAGCGGGGCTTTCCCTGTCCATCCCGGAAGAGGTCAGGCGAAGACGATCTCGTCGCCTTCCACCTTTGCCGAGATACTGGCACCCGGCGCGAATTTGCCGGCCAGGATCAGTTGCGCCAGCGGGTTCTCGATCCAGCGCTGGATGGCCCGCTTCAGCGGGCGTGCGCCATAGACCGGGTCGAAGCCGACGGCGATCAGCTTGTCCAGCGCCTCCTGGCTCAGCTCCAGGCTCAGCTCGCGCTCGGCCAGGCGCTTGCGCAGGCGCCCGAGCTGGATCTCGGCGATGCCGGCGATCTGCTCGCGAGCCAGCGGCTCGAATACCACCACTTCGTCGATCCGGTTGATGAATTCCGGACGGAAGTGCGCGTTGACCGCGTCCATCACTGCGGCACGTTGCGCCTCGCGGTCGCCAGCCAGCTCCTGGATCTGCGCCGAACCGAGGTTGGAGGTCATCACCACCACGGTGTTGCGGAAGTCCACCGTACGCCCATGACTGTCGGTCAGGCGTCCGTCCTCGAGCACCTGGAGGAGAATGTTGAATACGTCCGGATGGGCCTTCTCCACCTCGTCCAGCAGCACCACCGAGTAAGGCTTGCGGCGGATCGCCTCGGTCAGGTAGCCGCCTTCCTCGAAGCCGACGTAGCCCGGAGGCGCGCCGATCAGGCGAGCCACCGAGTGTTTCTCCATGAACTCGGACATATCGATCCGCACCAGCGCCTCCTCGGTATCGAAGAGGAACTCGGCCAGCGCCTTGCACAACTCGGTCTTGCCCACCCCGGTCGGGCCGAGGAAGAGGAACGAGCCGCTCGGCCGGTTCGGATCGGCGAGGCCGGCACGCGAACGGCGCACGGCGTTGGACACGGCGACTACCGCCTCGTCCTGGCCGATCACTCGCCGATGCAGCTCCTGCTCCATGCGCAGCAGCTTCTCGCGCTCGCCCTCGAGCATCTTCGACACCGGGATACCGGTCCACTTGGAAACCACCTCGGCGATTTCCTCGTCGGTCACCTTGTTGCGCAGCAACTGGTTCTCGGTCTTGCCGTGCTGGTCGACCATCTGCAGGCTGCGTTCCAGGTCCGGGATGGTCTGGTACTGGATGCGCGCCATGCTCTCGAGGTCGCCCTTGCGCCGCGCCGCCTCCATTTCCTGCTTGGCCTGCTCGATCTTCTGCTGGATCTGCGCCGAGCCCTGCACCTCGGCCTTCTCGGACTTCCAGATTTCCTCGAGATCGGCGTATTCGCGCTCGAGCTTGACGATATCCTCCTCCAGCTTGGCCAGGCGCTTCCTGGTGGCTTCGTCGTCTTCCTTCTTCAGCGCCTCGCGCTCGATCTTCAGCTGGATCAGGCGACGGTCGAGACGATCCAGCTCCTCCGGCTTGGAGTCGATTTCCATGCGAATGCGGCTGGCGGCCTCGTCGATCAGGTCGATGGCCTTGTCCGGCAGTTGCCGATCGGTGATGTAGCGGTGCGACAGCTTGGCCGCGGCGATGATCGCGCCGTCGGTGATGCTCACCCCGTGGTGCACTTCAT
Source organism: Pseudomonas sp. HMSC066A08 (assembly GCF_001813025.1). Lineage (NCBI taxonomy): Bacteria > Pseudomonadati > Pseudomonadota > Gammaproteobacteria > Pseudomonadales > Pseudomonadaceae > Pseudomonas > Pseudomonas sp. HMSC066A08. The sequence goes on along the minus strand of NZ_KV811270.1, from coordinate 73,725 downwards.
AGCGTTCCTTGAGGCCACGGAGGATGGCGATGGTGTCTTCCTCGCTCGGCTCGTCCACCAGCACCTTCTGGAAGCGGCGCTCCAGCGCGGCATCCTTCTCGATGTACTGGCGATACTCGTCGAGGGTAGTAGCACCGACGCAGTGCAGCTCGCCGCGCGCCAGAGCCGGCTTGAGCATGTTGCCGGCGTCCATGGCGCCTTCCGCCTTGCCGGCGCCGACCATGGTGTGCAGTTCGTCGATGAACAGGATGACCCGACCTTCCTGCTTGCCCAGTTCGTTGAGGACCGCCTTCAGGCGTTCCTCGAACTCGCCGCGGAACTTGGCGCCGGCGATCAGCGCTCCCATGTCCAGGGCCAGCAGGCGCTTGTCCTTGAGGCCGTCCGGTACTTCGCCGTTGATGATGCGCTGGGCCAGGCCCTCGACGATGGCGGTCTTGCCGACGCCGGGTTCGCCGATCAGCACCGGGTTGTTCTTGGTCCGCCGCTGCAGGACCTGGATGGTCCGGCGGATTTCGTCGTCGCGACCGATCACCGGGTCGAGCTTGCCTTCCTCGGCGCGCTTGGTCATGTCGACGGTGTACTTGTCCAGCGCCTGGCGCGACTCCTCGACGTTCGGGTCGTTCACCGCCTCGCCGCCACGCAGGTTGGCCACGGCATTCTCCAGCGCCTTGCGCGACACGCCCTGGCCGAGCAGCAGCTTGCCGAGCCTGGTGTTCTCGTCCATCGCGGCCAGCAATACCAGCTCGCTGGAGATGAACTGGTCGCCCTTCTGCTGAGCCAGGCGGTCAGCCTGGTTGAGCAGGCGCGCGAGATCCTGGGACAGGTTCACGTCGCCGGTCGGGCTCTGGATCTTCGGCAGCGCGTCGAGTTCTTTGTTGAGGCCGCTGCGCAGGGCGGCGATATCGAAGCCGACCTGCATCAGCAGGGGCTTGATCGAACCGCCTTGCTGCTCGAGCAGGGCGGAAAGCAGGTGCATCGGCTCGATGGCCGGATGGTCATGGCCAACGGCCAGGGACTGGGCGTCGGAGAGCGCCAGTTGCAGCTTGCTGGTCAAACGGTCTATTCGCATGGGTCGTCCTTCCTTCTATAGAGCGGGCCGGAACGATGGGTGTCCCTGATGAAGAAAAGCCCGCCGAGATGACTCAATAGATAAGGGCGATTTTCCGCGGTTCAAGCGACCGGGCCGTGACATCGGTCAGTTGGCGCCGGATAACCTGCGCGTGCCTAGTCCTGGAGCCAGACCAGGCTGGCAAAACGGCCGGTACGCGACGAGCGGCGGTAGGAATAGAAGCGCTCGGTATCGCTGAAGGTACAGCAGCCGCCGCCATGCACGGCGGTGACACCATGGGCGCCCAGGCGGATCCGCGCGAGTCGGTAGATGTCGGCCATGAAGCGGCCCGGATTGGCGCTAGGTACGAAAGCCGACCGCGCCTCGGCGTGCGCAGCGATGAATGCATCGCGGACCTCGCCGCCGACCTCGAAGGCCTGCGGGCCGATCGCCGGCCCCAGCCAGACCAGCAGTTCGTCGCCGGGCACGCCCAGGCTGTCCACCGTCGCCTCCAGCACGCCCGCCGCCAGCCCGCGCCAGCCGGCATGGGCCGCGGCCACGCGGGTGCCCGAGCGATCGCAGAACAATGCCGGCAGGCAGTCGGCGGTCATGATCGTACAGGCGACGCCCGGCATCGCGCTCCAACTGGCGTCGGCCCTGGGCACCCGGTTCGGGTCGGCCTCCACCACCGTCACTCCGTGCACCTGTTCCAACCAGCTCGGCCGGCATTCCAGGCGCTCGGTCAGGCGTCGGCGGTTTTCTTCCACGGCGCGCGGATCGTCGTCGACGTGGGCGCCAAGGTTCAGACTGTCGAAGGGTGCCTGGCTGACCCCGCCACTGCGCGTGGTCACGCAGGCCCGCACACGGGCCGGCGCCGGCCAGTCGGGGGTCAGCCAGGCGTTCATCCGACGAACGCCTCGCGATCCTGGCGCAACAGGCTGAGCAGCCAGAGGAAGTCTTCCGGCAGCGGCGACTCCCACTTCATGCGCACGCCGGTGGCCGGGTGATCCAGTTCGAGGAAGCGCGCGTGCAGCGCCTGCCGGGGGAATTCGCGAAGAGTCTGGACCAGGGTCTGGCTGGCCACCGGGGGAATCCTGAAGCGCCCACCGTAGACCGGATCGCCGACCAGGGGATAGCCAATATGGCTCATGTGCACGCGGATCTGGTGGGTACGCCCGGTCTCCAGCTTGACCCGGGTATGGGTGTGCGCACGGAAGCGTTCCAGCACGCGGTAATGGCTGACCGCCACCTTGCCGGCGTCGACCACCGCCATCTTCTGCCGCTGCACGCCATGCCGTCCGATCGGCGCATCGATGGTGCCGCCGGAGGTGATCACGCCGATCACGATCGCCTCGTAGATGCGGCTGACCGACCGCGCCTGCAGTTGCGCCACCAGCTTGGTATGAGCCTCCAGCGTCTTGGCCACCACCATCAGGCCGGTCGTGTCCTTATCCAGCCGGTGGACGATCCCGGCGCGCGGCACATTGGCGATGTCCGGGACATGGTAGAGCAAGGCATTCAGCAGGGTGCCGTCCTGATGGCCGGCAGCCGGATGGACCACCAGGCCGGCGGGCTTGTCGATCACCAGGATGTGCTCGTCCTCGTAGACGATTTCCAGCTCGATGTCCTGTGCGAGCCACTCGCCCTGGGCTTCCTGCTCGGCCTCCAGGACCAGTTGCGCGCCGCTGTGGACGATGTCGCGCGGGCGCAGCACGGCGCCGTCGACGGTCAGGCGACCGTCCTTGATCCAGCCGGCCAGACGGGAGCGGGAGTGTTCGGGAAAAAGCTGGGCGGCGATCTGGTCGAGACGCTGGCCACCCAGCTCGAACGGCACCTCGGCCGCGCGTTGAATCATATCGGACATGAGTAGGAGACGATGCTCAGCGCGGCTTTTGGAATCGGCTACGCGCTGTGGTTAAATACGGGGTCTTTGTCCCAGGGGGTGCCTGGGGCGCCAATCATAACAGACGGTCGAGGCCAAGCCGACCGTCCCAGGGACGCAAGCCGCCATGCAAGTGAAACACCTGCTGCTGATCGCCATCCTCGCCCTCACCGCAGCCTGCTCCTCGAACAAGGAGACTGTCGACGAGAACCTGAGCGAGAGCCAGCTGTACCAGCAGGCGCAGGACGACCTCAACAACAAGAGCTACAACAGCGCCGTCACCAAGCTGAAAGCCCTCGAATCGCGCTATCCCTTCGGCCGCTACGCCGAGCAGGCCCAGCTCGAGCTGATCTACGCCAACTACAAGAACATGGAGCCCGAAGCCGCCCGCGCCGCCGCCGAACGCTTCATCCGCCTGCATCCGCAGCACCCCAACGTCGACTACGCCTACTACCTCAAGGGCCTGTCCTCCTTCGACCAGGACCGTGGCCTGCTGGCGCGCTTCCTGCCGCTGGACATGACCAAGCGCGACCCGGGCGCCGCCCGCGACTCCTTCAACGAGTTCGCCCAGCTCACCAGCCGCTTCCCCAACAGCCGCTACGCCCCGGACGCCAAGGCGCGCATGGTGTACCTGCGCAACCTGCTGGCGGCCTACGAAGTGCACGTCGGCCACTACTACCTGAAGCGCCAGGCCTATGTCGCCGCCGCCAACCGCGGTCGCTACGTGGTGGAGAACTTCCAGGAAACCCCGGCCGTCGGCGATGGCCTGGCGATCATGGTCGAAGCCTACCGTCGCCTGGGCCTCGACGACCTGGCCAGCACCAGCCTGGAAACCCTCAAGCTGAACTATCCGGATAACGCCAGCCTCAAGGATGGCGAGTTCGTCGCCCGCGAAAGCGAGGCCGACACCCGCTCCTGGCTGGCCAAGGCCACCCTGGGCCTGATCGAGGGCGGCGAGCCGCCGCCGCACATGGAAACCCAGGCCGCCAAGGACGTGATCAAGCAGTACGAGGATGCCGAGCGGGAGATCCCCGCCGAACTGAAGCCGGAAAACCAGGATCACAGCGCCGACGACGAGAAGCCGGAAAACGATGACGACGAGGACTCCGGTCGCTCCTGGTGGAGCTACATGACCTTCGGTCTCTTCGACTGATCGCACGAAACACCGGAGGGAGGCGCAGGCCTCCCTTCTTTTTGCCCGTCGCCATGCCTCTCCCAGCGCCAAACGCCGCACAGCCTGGACCTTCCCGGCTGGGATCGAGCCGGTGGCTTGGCTAAACTGCAGCTTTCTCCAGCCTCCGAGATCACCATGGGCCTTTTCCGCCTCCTGTTCTGGATCGCCCTGATCGCCATCGCGTTCTGGCTATGGCGTCGCTTTACCCGTCCCACTCCGCGCCAACAGCAACGTCCGCAGGACGAGCCGAGCGCATCGCCGATGGTCCGCTGCGCCCATTGCGGCGTCCACGTGCCGCAGGCCAACGCCCTCGCCCACGAACAACGCTGGTATTGCAGCCAGGCGCACCTGCGCCAGGACCAGGGCGACCGTGCGCGCTGAACGGCTACGGCTGAGCGAGGAGCAGGGGCAACGCATCCTCCGTCTGTACCACCTGTACCGCCTGACCATAGGCCTGGTACTGGTCCTGCTGATCTCCAGCGAACTGGAAGATCAGGTCCTCAAGCTCGTCCACCCTGAACTGTTCCATGTCGGCAGTTGGTGCTACCTGGTCTTCAACATCCTGGTCGCGCTGTTCCTGCCGCCGTCGCGGCAATTGCTGCCGATCTTCATCCTCGCGCTCACCGACGTGCTGATGCTTTGCGGCCTGTTCTACGCAGGTGGCGGCGTGCCCAGCGGCATCGGCAGCCTGCTGGTGGTCGCGGTGGCCATTGCCAATATCCTGCTGCGCGGGCGCATCGGCCTGGTCATCGCGGCAGCGGCCAGCCTCGGCCTGCTCTACCTGACCTTCTTCCTCAGCCTGAGCAGCCCGGACGCCACCAACCACTACGTCCAGGCCGGCGGCCTCGGCACCCTGTGCTTCGCCGCCGCGCTGGTGATCCAGGCCCTGGTACGGCGCCAGGAGCAGACCGAAACGCTGGCCGAAGAACGCGCCGAGACGGTCGCCAACCTGGAAGAACTCAACGCATTGATCCTGCAGCGTATGCGCACCGGCATCCTCGTGGTCGATAGCCGTCAGGCCATCCTCCTCGCCAACCAGGCCGCCCTCGGCCTGCTCAGGCAGGACGACGTACAGGGCGCCAGCCTCGGCCGCCACAGCCCGATGCTGATGCACTGCATGAAGCAATGGCGCCTGAATCCCAGCCTCCGTCCACCGACGCTCAAGGTGCTGCCGGATGGCCCGACGGTGCAACCCAGCTTTATCAGCCTCAACCGCGAAGACGACCAGCACGTGCTGATCTTCCTCGAAGACATTTCGCAGATCGCCCAGCAGGCGCAGCAGATGAAGCTGGCCGGTCTCGGCCGCCTGACCGCCGGCATCGCCCATGAGATCCGCAACCCGCTGGGCGCGATCAGCCACGCCGCCCAGCTGCTGCAGGAGTCCGAGGAGCTGGACGCCCCGGACCGGCGCCTGACGCAGATCATCCAGGACCAGTCGAAGCGGATGAACCTGGTCATCGAGAACGTCCTGCAGCTCTCCCGTCGCCGCCAGGCCGAACCGCAGCAGCTCGACCTGAAGGAGTGGCTTCAGCGGTTCGTCGACGAATACCCCGGCAGGCTGCGCAACGATAGCGAACTGCACCTGCAACTCGGTGCCGACGACATCCAGACCCGCATGGACCCACACCAGTTGAACCAGGTGCTGAGCAACCTGGTGCAGAACGGTCTTCGCTACAGCGCCCAGGCGCACGGGCGCGGCCAGGTCTGGCTGAGCCTCGTGCGCGACCCGGAGAGCGACCTGCCGGTGCTGGAAGTCATCGACGACGGTCCCGGCGTACCGACGGACAAACTGAACAACCTGTTCGAACCCTTCTTTACTACAGAAAGCAAAGGCACCGGCCTGGGCCTCTATCTCTCCCGCGAGCTCTGCGAGAGCAACCAGGCACGGATCGACTACCGCAATCGCGAGGAAGGCGGCGGCTGCTTCCGCATCACCTTCGCCCACCCGCGCAAACTCAGCTGACGGAAGCCGCACGCATGAGCCGACAAAAAGCCCTGATCGTCGACGATGAACCGGATATCCGCGAGCTGCTGGAAATCACTCTCGGCCGCATGAAGCTGGACACCCGCAGCGCCCGCAACGTCAAGGAGGCCCGCGAGTTGCTGGCCCGCGAGCCGTTCGACCTGTGCCTCACCGACATGCGCCTGCCGGACGGCAGCGGCCTCGATCTGGTCCAGTACATCCAGCAGCGCCATCCACAGACCCCGGTGGCCATGATCACCGCGTACGGCAGCCTGGACACCGCGATCCAGGCGCTCAAGGCCGGTGCCTTCGACTTCCTCACCAAACCGGTCGACCTCGGTCGCTTGCGGGAGCTGGTGGCAACCGCCCTGCGCCTGCGCAACCCGGAGGCCGAGGAAGCGCCGGTGGACAACCGCCTGCTCGGCGAATCACCGCCGATGCGCGCCCTGCGCAACCAGATCGGCAAGCTGGCGCGCAGCCAGGCGCCGGTCTACATCAGTGGCGAGTCCGGCAGCGGCAAGGAGCTGGTGGCGCGCCTGATCCATGAGCAGGGGCCACGTATCGAGCGGCCGTTCGTGCCGGTGAACTGCGGCGCGATTCCCTCCGAACTGATGGAAAGCGAGTTCTTCGGCCACAAGAAAGGCAGCTTCACTGGCGCTATCGAAGACAAGCAGGGCCTGTTCCAGGCCGCCAGTGGCGGCACCCTGTTCCTCGACGAAGTCGCCGACCTGCCGATGGCCATGCAGGTCAAACTGCTCCGAGCGATCCAGGAAAAGGCCGTGCGCGCGGTCGGCGGCCAGCAGGAGGTCACCGTCGACGTGCGCATCCTCTGCGCCACCCACAAGGACCTCGCAGCCGAAGTCGGCGCCGGGCGCTTCCGCCAAGACCTCTACTACCGCCTCAACGTCATCGAGCTGCGCGTACCGCCGCTGCGCGAGCGCCGCGAGGACATCCCGCTGCTCGCCGAACGCATCCTCAAGCGCCTGGCCGGCGACACCGGCCTGCCGGCCGCCAGACTGACCGGCGACGCACAGGAGAAGCTGAAGAACTACCGCTTTCCGGGCAACGTCCGCGAGCTGGAAAACATGCTGGAGCGCGCCTACACCCTGTGCGAAGACGACCAGATCCAGCCTCACGACCTGCGCCTGGCCGATGCGCCGGGTGCCAGCCAGGAAGGCGCGGCGAGCCTGAGCGAAATCGACAACCTCGAGGACTACCTGGAAGACATCGAGCGGAAGCTGATCATGCAGGCACTCGAGGAGACGCGCTGGAACCGCACCGCCGCGGCCCAGCGCCTGGGCCTGACGTTCCGCTCGATGCGCTACCGCCTGAAAAAGCTGGGCATCGACTGAAAGTGAAAAGGCCTGTCCGAAGACAGGCCTTTTGGTTTTCGCTGTCCCGTCCTGAATAAGGTTTACACCTCCCATGCCGATTTTCCGGAGAGCTAGATGGAGCAAGGTGTAAAGCGCACGCAGCGAGATTACTCACTGTCTTTTAAATTGGCCGTCGTTGATCAGATCGAAAAAGGCGAACTGACCTACAAGCAGGCCCAGATGCGGTATGGCATCCAGGGCCGGTCGACGGTTCTGGTATGGTTGCGCAAGCATGGTCGGCAGGATTGGAGCCAAGGGGCGTCGATTCGGGCCGAGAGGAGTTGCGCGATGTCTGACCCCAAAACGCTCACTCCAGAGCAGCGGATCAAAGAGCTTGAGCAGCAGCTTGAGTTGATGAGCCAGAAGGCTCAGTTCTTCGAGACCGTCGTTGATGTCCTGAAAAATGATTACGGTGTATCGGTCGTAAAAAAGCGATCCGGCAAGTCCTCTCGCAAGGTCAGGTCGCAGGACTGAGCATTGCTAGGGCTTGTCAGTTTCTTGGCATGAGCCGACAGGCTTACTACAAGCGCAATCGAGCTGCTGATAGCAAAGCACGCCAGGCAGATCGGGTTGTCGAATTTGTTCAACAAGTCCGGATGCGTCAGCCACGACTAGGCACACGAAAGCTGCACTATCTGCTGCATTGCCAGCCTGATAGGCGGCTCCAAGTTGGCCGAGACCGACTATTTCAGGTCCTGGGAGAGCGCCGTTTGCTGGTGTTGCCCAAGCGGGCGTATTACAAGACAACACAAAGCTTTCATCGCTTCTGCCGCCACCCGAACCTACTCAAGTCAGGCCCGAACCTGGTTGTCCCGTCAGGGCCGGAGCATGTTTGGGTGGCGGACATTACTTACCTGCCAGCCAGTAGCGGCCCGCTGTACCTAAGCCTGGTAACGGATGCGTATTCCAGAAAAATTGTTGGCCACCATGTGCATGAAAGCCTGCATGCCAAGTCAGTTGCACAAGCCTTTAGACAGGCCCTACGCAAACGGCAGCGTCGCCAGTCACTGGTCCATCACTCGGATCGCGGTATTCAATATTGCTCGGCACTGTATCAGTCACTGCATGCACGACATGGCGTCCAGTGCTCGATGACTGACGGATATGACTGCTACCAGAACGCGCTAGCTGAGCGCATCAACGGAATCCTCAAAACAGAGCTGCTGCTGAGTAGCCCTGAAAATCTGGAGCAGGCAAGGAAGATGGTTGCTGAAGCCGTGCAGATCTACAACACAGAGCGGCCTCACATGGCCCTGAAAAACAAAACGCCCGATGCGGTGCATCGGACGTTTTGAGGCCTACCGGCCTACCTGAGCAGGTGTAAACCTATTTCAGGACTAGACACGCTCCTCAGAGGCGACCAGCCGGGGCATAGGGCGCCGGGTCGATGATCGGTTCCCGCCCGCTCATGAGATCCGCCAGCAGACGGCACGACGCCGGCGCCAGGACCAGCCCGTTGCGGTAGTGCCCGGTATTCAGCCAGAGCCCGTAGAAGCCAGGCACCGGACCGATATAGGGGATGCCTTCGGGAGAGCCCGGGCGCAACCCTGCCCAGTGGGCCACCGGCTGCATGTTTGCCAGTTCCGGCAACAGTTCTGCCGCAGACGCCCTGAGGCTTTCCAGCGCCTCGTCGGTCGGCGTCTTGTCGAAGCCCGAATGCTCCAAGGTGCTGCCGATCAGGATGTGGCCGTCGCGCCGCGGAATCGCGTAGCGCCCCTTGGCCAGCACCATGCGCGGCAGGAAATCCGCCGCGCACTTGTAGAGGATCATCTGCCCTTTCACCGGTACCACGGGCAGTTCCAGGCCCAGCGGCTTCAACAACTCGCCGCTCCAGGCGCCCGCCGCCAGCAGCACCTTGTCGCCCCGGATCTCGCCACGCGAGGTCGCCACGCCGACCACTCGATCGCCGTCGCGCAACCAGCCGCGCACCTCCGTCTGCTCATGCAGTTCGAGATTGGCGAATTGTTGCAGGGATGCCCGCAACGAGCGCGCCAGGCGAGGATTGCGCACATTGGCCACGCCCGACATGTAGACCGCCCGCTGGAAGCCTGCGCCCAGCCCGGGCACCGCCGCGTAGGCCTCCTCGATCGGCACTTCCTTCAACGGCCGGGTGTGGTTGCGTGCCCACTGCAGTGCCTCGGTCTGGTCGTCCAGGTCCAGCCAGTACAGGCCAACGGTATGGACCTCGGGATCGAGCCCGGTCTCGTCGAGCAAACGCTGCCCCAGGGCCGGGTAGAAGTCCTGCGACCAGTGCGCCAGGGCGGTCACCGCCGGGCTGTAGCGCCACGGATAGAGCGGCGAGACGATCCCGCCTCCCGCCCAGGACGCCTCACGCCCACTCTCGCCCCGCTCCACCAGGGTCACCCGCAGTCCGGCGAGCGCCAGCTCCCGGGCGGTCAACAGGCCGATGACGCCAGCGCCCACTACCACAACTCTTTCCGACACCAGGGCCTCCACGATCACACAGGGGTTGCAGAAAAGTCGGTCATACGCCTCATCCCGCTGCTGATTGAGGCAACGGGGAAAATCCGGCGAGATACGACCATCGCGGAATGATACGAGCAAAAGGACCGCCTGCCATGGTCGAAAGGTCGCAGAGAGCGTTGACGCTCACCGAGCTGCTGTTTGCGCTGGTTCTGCTGGGGATACTGGGAAGCCTGGCGCTGCCCGGGATGGCAGCCTGGCTGGACGGCAATCGCCAGCGAAGCGTGTTGCACGAGCTGAGCGCGAGCATCCAGCTGGGCAGAGCGCATGCCGTCGCCTACCAACGCCCGGTGACGCTCTGTCCGTCGACCGATGGCCGCCACTGCGGCAGCGACTGGGGAGAGGGCTGGCTGCTTGCGGAAGACGGTGGGGAACGGCTTCTCGTGGGACGTGCGCTTGCAAGGAAGGAAAGGCTCCGCTGGAACCGTTCGAACCGCCTCAGGTTCCTCCCCAGCGGCCAGCTCAACATTCACAACGGGCGGTTTCTGCTCTGCGGAAAGCATACCGTTGCCTGGCAACTGCTCCTCAACCGGCAGGGCCGGCTCCGTACCGCTAGCGCCAGGGAGAACCGGGAGAAACGTGAGCTATGCAGCACTTCCGGATGATCATGGACCAGTTGTCCTGCCCCACGGGCCGACCGTCAACGACCGCAAGACGCTCCCAGGCCCGTTTGGCATGCTTTCCAGGCGTAGACCCCCTGGAGCAACCGCATGTCATATCGTTCCAACTCGACCGGCTTCACCCTGATCGAGTTGCTGATCATCGTCGTCCTGCTGGCCATCATGGCGAGCTTCGCCATTCCGAACTTCAAGCAGCTGACAGAACGCAACGAACTGCAGAGCGCCGCCGAGGAACTCAATGCGATGCTGCAGTACGCTCGCAGCGAAGCCGTGTCCCAGAGGCGCGCGATCACCATCCAGGCGCTGAAGGACAAGGACTGGGGCAAGGGCCTGAGCATAGGTGTCCTGGCCTCCGGCTCGATCGCCGCGCCCCTGCGCAAACACGACGGCTTCCGTGCCGCCACGCTGACAGCGAAGGAAAAGAGCGCCGTGGAACATCTGACCTTCACGGCCAACGGTACCCTCGTACCGCCAACGGAACGAACCTTCGCCATCTGCCAGAACGGCAAGACCGACGGCGGCCGCGTGCTGAGCATCAGCCAGGCCGGTCGGATCCAACTCGAACCTTCCTCCAAGGCGCCCCAGTCATGCTATTGAAATCGCGACACAGGTCGCTGTACCAATCCGGCTTCAGCATGATCGAAGTGCTGGTCGCCCTGCTGCTGATCAGCATCGGCGTGCTGGGCATGATCGCCATGCAGGGCAAGACCATCCAGTACACCGCCGACTCGGTCGAGCGCAACAAGGCAGCCATGCTCGGCAGCAACCTGCTGGAAAGCATGCGGGCGAGCCCGAAGGCGCTGTACGACGTCAAGGACCAGATGGCCACGCAATCCGACTTCTTCAAGGCCAAGGGGTCGGCGTTCCCCACCGCGCCGTCCTCCTGTACGCCATTGCCCGACGCGATCAAGGACCGCCTGGGATGCTGGGCGGAACAGGTGAAGAACGAACTGCCAGGCGCTGGCGACCTGCTGAAGAGCGACTACTACATCTGCCGCAGCTCGAAGCCGGGCGACTGCGACGGCAAGGGCTCCATGCTGGAAATCCGCCTGGCCTGGCGCGGCAAGCAAGGCGCCTGCGTCAACGCCGCCGACAGCAGCGCCGATACCTCCCTTTGCTACTACACCCTCAGGGTCGAGCCATGAGCACGAACAACCGCTCCCGACGGCAATCGGGTCTGTCCATGATCGAACTATTGGTGGCCCTCGCCATCAGCAGCTTCCTGATTCTCGGGATTACCCAGATCTACCTGGACAACAAGCGCAACTACCTGTTCCAGCAAGGGCAGGCAGGCAACCAGGAAAACGGACGCTTCGCCATGATGTTCCTGGACCAGCAACTGGCCAAGGTGGGTTTCCGTAGGCGTGCGGACGATCCCAACGAGTTTGCCTTCCCGGTGCAGCAGAAAACCGCCTATTGCGAGGCATTCAAAGCCGGCTCGACCCTGGTGCCCGCCGTGGTCAAGGCCGGCCAGAGCGGATTCTGCTACCGCTATCAACCGGCGCCAGGTGAAGCCTACGACTGCGAAGGCAACTCGATCACCACCCCCAGCGATCCATTCGGGACTGCCGACGCCATAATCGCCCGCATTCTCTTTATTCCCCCAACCGCCGATGCTCCCGGAACGCTTACCTGCTCGGCGCAGAGCCTCAAGGACAGAGGCCAGGAGATCGTCAGCGGCCTGGTCGACTTCAAGCTCGAGTACGGCGTCGGCCCGACCATGGCCGGCAAACGCGAGGTGGAAAGCTTCGTCGAACAGGCCGACATCGCCGACCGTCCGGTGCGTGCCCTGCGCTACTCCGCTCTGATGGCCAGCGACAAGAACCTGCGCCAGGGCGACAGCAAGACCCTGGACGACTGGATCACGCTCTACCCCTCCTCCAAGACCAGCCTGCAAGGCAACGACAAGGACCGCCTCTACCAGATCGCCAAGGGCAGCCAGACACTCAGGAATCTCGTGCCATGAACAACTTCCCTGCACAACAGCGCGGCGCCACGCTGGTCATCGCCCTGGCGATCCTGGTGATCGTCACCCTGCTGGCGGTCTCGAGCATGCGCGAAGTGGTACTGGAAAGCCGCATCACCGGCAACGTCATCGAACAGACTCGCTTGCAGAACGCCGCCGAGTCCGGACTCCGCGAAGGTGAGCGGCGCTTCGTCAACACCCTGCGCCCGCCCGAGCCCGGCACCGGCTGCACGGTCGACAACATCGCCCGCCCCTGCCTGCTGAACCTCGCGGCACTCAACATGAAGCTGGAGGACACGCACCAGGACCCGGTCGGCGTGCTGAAGAACACTGCCAACGCCTGGATGGACTACCGCGGCAGCGACGTCGCCAACGCGACCACCGCCGGAACGCTCTACAAGGTCCAGTGGAACAACCTGCCGATCCCCTCGGGCGGCCAGGTCAACGAAGCGGAAAGCCCCGAATACGGCAACCTGATGCGCGGCATCGGCACTTTCTACTACGAGACCAATAGCGTCGCGCGCAACCAGACCAACAGCGAAACCGTCCTGCAGACCGTTCTCGCCCGTCTCTATACCAACTGATCGAGCCTCGCATGAAATCGGCACTCCACCAGATCGGCAAGACCTCGCTGGCAGCCGCGCTCAGCGGCGCCGTCCTGCTCTCCGCCCAGACCACCCACGCCGCCGCCCTGTCGGTCAGCCAGCAGCCGCTGATGCTGATCCAGGGCGTCGCCCCGAACATGCTGGTGACTCTCGACGACTCGGGCAGTATGGCGTTCGCCTATGCGCCAGATGGCATTTCCAGCTACGGAAACTATACGTTCTTCGCTTCGAACAGCTTCAACCCGATGTACTTCGATCCAAACACCGAATACAAGCTGCCGAAGAAGCTCACGCTGGTTAACGGCCAGGTACAGATACAGGACTATCCAGCCCCCAGCTTCACCTACGCCTGGCGCAACGGTTTCACACGCACGGGAGGCATCGATCTATCGCGCTACTACAAGGTCACCATAGAGTACGGCCGAGGTTATGACAGGGAGTCGACCATCGGTGCCAGCGCAGCCTACTATTACGAGTTCACGGGCTCGCCCAGTTGCAGCCGCACCAACCAGAACTGCTATACCCGACGCTCCGTAAGCACAGAGCAGCGACAGAACTTCGCCAACTGGTACTCGTTCTACCGCACCCGCGCCCTCGCCACCCAGACCGCCGCCAACCTGGCGTTTTACAGCCTGCCTGAAAACGCCCGGGTAAGCTGGCAACTGCTGAACAATTCGAATTGTAACCAGATAGGCAGCGGCTCCAGCTATGGCAATTGCTTCAACAACTACCTGCGGGACTTCACCGGCCAGCATCGGGTGAACTTCTTCAACTGGCTGGAAAACCTGTCGGTAAATGGTGGTACCCCGCTGCGGCGAGCCATGATCCGCGCCGGCGACTTCCTCAGCAAGACCGGGGTGAACGGCCCCTATGCCTACCGTCCCGGCGTCCAGACCGCACCGGAGTACAGTTGCCGGGGTTCCTACCATATCCTGATGACCGACGGTCTCTGGAACAGCGATTCTGCGAGCGTGGGCAATGCCGACAGCACCGCGCGCAATCTTCCCGACGGGCAACGCTACAATAGCCAGGCCCCCTACAAGGACAGTGCCTCCAACACTCTCGCCGACCTGGCCTTCCATTACTGGGCCAACGACGCACGGAGCGACATCGACAACAACATCAAGCCGTACATCCCCTACCCGGACAAGACCACTCCCTCAAACGAATACTGGAATCCGCGCAACGACCCCGCGACCTGGCAACACATGGTGACCTACACCCTGGGCCTGGGCCTGACCACCAGCCTCACCAACCCACAGTGGGGAGGATCCACCTACTCCGGCGGCTACGATGAAATTGCCGCGGGGCGACTCAACTGGCCCAACGCCGCGGACAATAGCGGCAACAACGTCTACGACCTGTGGCACGCCGCGGTGAACTCCCGTGGCGAGTTCTTCAGCGCCGACTCGCCGGACCAACTGGTCGCGGCCTTCCAGGACATCCTCAACCGCATCTCGGGCAAGGACCTGCCGGCATCCCGCCCTGCCATCAGCTCGTCCCTGCAGGAAGACGACACCGGCGACAAGCTGACCCGCTTCGCCTACCAGACCAGCTTCGCCAGCGACAAGAACTGGGCCGGCGACCTGACCCGCTACAGCCTGACCACCCAGGACAAGGCCACCGTGCAAACCAAGTTGTGGAGCGCGCAGACCATTCTCGACGCGATGCCCAACGGGGGAGCTGGCCGCAAGATCATGATGGCCGGATCCGGTACCTCGGGCCTCAAGGAGTTCACCTGGGGCAGCCTCAGCACCGACCAGCAGCGTCAACTGAACCGCGACCCGGACCGCAACGACGTCGCCGACACCAAGGGCCAGGACCGCGTGGCCTTCCTGCGCGGCGATCGCAGCAAGGAGAACAGCGACAACTTCCGCACCCGCAACTCGATCCTCGGCGATATCATCAACTCCTCACCGGCGACGGTCGGCAAGGCCCAGTACCTGACCTACCTGGCCCAGCCGATCGAGCCCAGCGGCAACTACGCCACGTTCGCAGAAGCACAGAAAACCCGTGCCCCGCGGGTATACGTCGGCGCCAACGACGGCATGCTGCACGGTTTCGATACCGACGGTAACGAGACCTTTGCCTTCATCCCAAGCGCGGTCTTCGAGAAGCTCCACAAGTTGACCGCCCGCGGCTACCAGGGCGGCGCCCACCAGTTCTACGTCGACGGCTCGCCGGTGGTCGCCGACGCCTTCTTCGGCGGCGCCTGGCACACCGTGCTGATCGGCAGCCTGCGCGCCGGCGGCAAGGGCCTGTTCGCCCTTGACGTGACCGACCCCGCCAACATCAAGCTGCTCTGGGAAATCGGCGTGGACCAGGAGCCCGACCTGGGCTACAGCTTCCCCAAACCCACGGTCGCCCGGCTGCACAACGGCAAGTGGGCCGTGGTCACCGGAAACGGTTATTCCAGCCTGAACGACAAGGCCGCGCTGCTGATCATCGACCTGGAGACCGGGGCCATCACCCGCAAACTGGAAGTCACCGGCAGGACCGGCGTACCCAACGGTCTATCCAGCCCTCGCCTGGCAGACAACAACAGCGACGGCGTAGCCGACTACGCCTACGCCGGCGACCTGCAAGGCAACCTCTGGCGCTTCGACCTGATCGCCGGCAAGGTCAACCAGGACGATCCGTTCAGCCGAGCCAACGACGGCCCGGCGGTGGCCTCGAGCTTCAAGGTGTCTTTCGGTGGCCAGCCGCTCTATTCGGCGGTCGACTCCGCTGGCGCGGCGCAAGCGATCACCGCCGCGCCCTCGCTGGTTCGTCATCCGACACGCAAGGGCTACATCGTGATCTTCGGCACCGGCAAGTATTTCGAGAACAGCGACGCCCGGGCCGATACCAGCCGCGCCCAGACGCTCTACGGTATCTGGGACCAGCAGACCAAGGGCGAAGCCGCGGGCAGTACACCCCGACTGACGCGCGGCAACCTGCAGCAGCAGACCCTGGACCTGCAGGCCGACTCGACCTTCGCCTCGACCGCTCGCACCATTCGCATCGCCAGTCAGAACCCGGTCAACTGGCTGAACAATGACGGCAGCACCAAGCAGTCCGGCTGGTATCTGGACTTCATGGTCAACGGCACCCTGAAGGGCGAGATGCTGATCGAGGACATGATCGCCATCGGCCAGGTGGTGCTGCTGCAGACCATCACCCCGAACGATGACCCCTGTGCCGACGGCGCCAGCAACTGGACCTATGGCCTCGATCCCTATACCGGCGGTCGCACCAGCTTCACCGTGTTCGACCTGGCACGCCAGGGCGTCGTGGACTCGAAATCCGACTACAGCTACAACAAGCAGAACGTCGCGGTATCCGGTACCGAGCAGAAAGGCCTGGGAGGCTTGACGCTGAGCACCAACGAACAGGGCAATCCGGAAGTCTGCTCCTCGGGCGAATGCCTGACCGTGAACCCCGGTCCGAACACCCGTGGACGCCAGAACTGGCGCCCCATCGAAGGAAAGAACTGATATGAAAGTGCTGCCTATGCTGCTGGCCCTGGCCGTTCCCGGCCTCTGCTGGGCCGAAGAGCCCCAGACCTTCGAAGGCGCTGGCGTGGTCTTAGAA
The DNA here is from genome assembly GCF_001813025.1 of Pseudomonas sp. HMSC066A08. Taxonomy (NCBI): domain Bacteria; kingdom Pseudomonadati; phylum Pseudomonadota; class Gammaproteobacteria; order Pseudomonadales; family Pseudomonadaceae; genus Pseudomonas; species Pseudomonas sp. HMSC066A08. Next base: position 57,037 of record NZ_KV811270.1, on the reverse strand, counting down.
GTCCAGGTCGAGAAGAACCTGGTGGACATCGACCACCGGCTCTACCGCCTGCCCAACAGCACCGTCAGGAACGGCATGCCCAGCCTGTTCCAGGTCAAGCCGGGCTCCGTGGTGTCCTACTCTGGCACCGTCAGCCAGCCGTGGTCCACCATCACCGATATCTACATTCACAAACAGATGAGCGAACAGGAGCTGGCCGAGATGATCGAGAAAGAACAGCCCCGCCAGGACGGGGAGGAGCAGCCCCGATGAGGACAAGACAGAAGGGCTTCACGTTGCTGGAAATGGTGATGGTAGTGGCGGTGATCGGCATCCTCCTCGGCATCGCCATTCCCAGCTACCAGAACTACGTGATCCGCTCCAACCGCACCGAGGGCCAGGCGCTGCTCTCGGACGCGGCCGCGCGCCAGGAACGCTACTATTCGCAGAACCCCGGGGTCGGCTACACCAAGGACGTGGCCAAGCTGGGCATGAGTTCGGCCAACTCGCCGAACAACCTGTACAACCTCACCATAGCGACGCCCACCAGCACCACCTATACCCTGACCGCCACGCCGATCAACTCGCAGACCCGCGACAAGACCTGCGGCAAGCTGACCCTCAATCAGCTCGGCGAACGCGGCGCAGCCGGCAAGACCGGCAACAACAGCACCGTCAACGACTGCTGGCGCTGAAACGAAAGAGCCCCTCTACGAGAGGGGCTCTTTCATTGCGCACGGTTCACAAAGCCTTGACCCGCAGTTCCTTGGGCATCGAGAAGGTAATGTTCTCCTCTCGCCCGTCCAGCTCCTGTTCCTCCGACGCCCCCCACTCGCGTAGCTGGGCGATCACGCCGCGCACCAGCACTTCCGGCGCGGAAGCGCCTGCGGTGATTCCGATGCGACGCACACCGTCGAACCAGCCGCGTTGCATGTCCTCGGCACCGTCGATCAGGTAGGCCGGCGTGCCCATCCGCTCGGCAAGTTCGCGCAGGCGGTTGGAGTTGGAACTGTTGGGGCTGCCCACCACCAGGACCATGTCGCACTGGTCGGCCAGTTCCTTCACGGCATCCTGGCGGTTCTGGGTGGCATAGCAGATATCGTTCTTGCGCGGCCCCTGGATCTGCGGGAACTTGGCGCGCAGGGCATCGATGACCTTCGAGGTATCGTCCATCGACAGGGTGGTCTGGGTCACGTAGTGCAGGGCCTCGGGCTTGCGCACCTCCAGCGCGGCGACGTCGGCCTCGTCCTCCACCAGGTAGATGGCACCGCCGTTGCTGGCATCGTACTGGCCCATGGTGCCTTCCACCTCGGGGTGCCCTTCATGCCCGATCAGCACGCATTCGTGGCCGTCGCGGCTGTAGCGCACCACTTCCATGTGCACCTTGGTCACCAGCGGGCAGGTCGCGTCGAAAACCTTCAGGCCGCGCCCCTCGGCTTCCTTGCGGACCGCCTGGGAAACGCCGTGGGCGCTGAAGATGACGATGACGTTGTCCGGCACCTGATCGAGTTCCTCGACGAAGATGGCGCCGCGCTGGCGCAGGTTGTCCACGACGAACTTGTTGTGCACCACCTCGTGACGCACGTAGATCGGCGGGCCGAAGACATCCAGGGCACGGTTGACGATCTCGATGGCGCGATCCACGCCGGCGCAGAAGCCGCGGGGATTGGCGAGTTTGATTTGCATGGCGGTCTCGTGGGCGACGCGGTGATTGGACGAATGAACCTTGCTACCGCCCTTCCCGCTTGGGAAGGGCGCAGCGACCGGCGGTTCAGGCCGGCTGAACGTCGATGATCTCGACTTCGAAGGCCAGGGTCTTGCCGGCCAGCGGATGATTGAAGTCGACGGTCACCTGCTGCTCATCGAACGCCTTGACCACGCCCGGCAGTTCGGTCTTGGCCGCGTCGTTGAAGATCACCAGCAGGCCCTCGGCCAGCTCCATGTCCTGGAACTGGTCGCGCGGCATGATCTGCACGTTCTGCGGATTCGGCTGGCCGAAGCCCTGTTCGGGAAGAATGCTCAGGGTGCGCTTGTCGCCAGCCTTCAAGCCGAACAGCGCCTGTTCGAAGCCCGGCAGCAGGTTGCCGTCGCCGACCTTGAACGAGGCCGGCTGCTTGTCGAAGGTGCTGTCGACGACATTGCCGTCCTCCAGCTTGAGGGCGAAATGCAGGGTGACGCGGCTCTCCTGGCCAATGCGGGTCGACTCAGCCATGGGCGGCTTCTCCGGATTTCTTCGATCTGAACATGTCGAGCGCCAGCATGACGGCGCCGACGGTGATGGCGCTATCGGCCAGGTTGAACGCCGGGAAGTACCAGCGGTTCTGCCAGTGCACCAGGATGAAGTCCACCACGTGGCCAAGAACCATGCGGTCGTAGAGGTTGCCCAGGGCGCCGCCGAGCACCAGCGCCAAGGCGATGGCCAACCAGGTCTCGCCCTTCTTCAGGCGTTTCAGCCAGACCACCAGGATAGCGCTGACGACGATGGCGATCAGGGCGAACAGCCAGCGCTGCCAGCCCGAGCTGTCGGCCAGGAAGCTGAAGGCGGCACCGGTGTTGTAGGCCAGGGTCCAGCTGAACAGATCGGGGATCACCACGATCTGCTGGTACATGCTCAGTTCGGCCTGGAAGAACGCCTTGCTGACCTGGTCGAGGACGAACACCAGCACGGTGATCCACAACCAGGGCAAGCGCCCGAAACGATCGACCTCAGGCATAGTGGCGAACCTCGCCGCTGCCTTCGATGTTCTCGATGCAGCGACCGCACAGGTCGGGATGCGCAGCGTGCTGACCGACGTCCTCGCGATGGTGCCAGCAACGACCGCACTTGGCGTGGGTCGACTTGACCACTTTCAGCTTGAGGCCGGCGACTTCGCTGTCCACCGCGTCGGCCGGAGCCGCCGACAGCGGCGCCAGGGTCGCGGTCGAGGTGATCAGGACGAAGCGTAGCTCGTTGCCCAGCTTGGCCAATTGGGCCTGCAGCGCGTCTTCTGCATACAGGGTGACCTCGGCCTGCAGGTTGCCGCCCACGGCCTTGGCCGCGCGCTGGTTCTCCAGCTCCTTGTTGACCGCGGCCTTCACCGCCATGACCTGTTCCCAGTACTGGCGATTCAGCGTCACGTCGGCCGGCAGTTCGCTGAGGCCGTCGTACCAGGTGGCGAGCATTACCGACTCGGCGCGCTCGCCGGGCAGGAACTTCCAGACTTCCTCGGCGGTGAACGCCAGGATCGGGGCGATCCAGCGCACGAGGGCCTCGGCGATGTGGAACAGTGCGGTCTGGCAGGAGCGCCGGGCGACGCTGTTGGCGCCGGTGGTGTACTGGCGGTCCTTGATGATGTCCAGGTAGAACCCGCCCAGCTCCTGTACGCAGAAGTTGTGCACCTTGGAATAGACGTTCCAGAAGCGGTACTCGCGGTACGCCTCTTCGATCTCGCGCTGCAAGAGCAGGGCGCGATCGACCGCCCAGCGATCCAGGGCCAGCATTTCCTGGGGCGGCAGCAGATCCGTGGCCGGATCGAAACCGTTCAGGTTGGACAGCAGGAAGCGCGTGGTATTGCGGATCCGCCGGTAGGCATCGGCGCTGCGCTGGAGAATCTGCTGGGATACCGCGATCTCGCCCGAGTAATCGGTCGAAGCCACCCACAGGCGCAGGATGTCGGCGCCCAGGGTATCGATGACGGTCTGCGGCACCACGGTGTTGCCCAGCGACTTGGACATCTTGCGGCCGGACTCGTCGACGGTGAAACCGTGGGTCAGCAACTGGCGGTACGGCGCATGGTTGTCGATCGCGCAGCCGGTCAGCAGCGAAGAGTGGAACCAGCCGCGGTGCTGGTCGGAACCTTCCAGGTAGAGATCGGCGACCGGCCCGCTGGCATGGCCGATCCGGTGGGAGCCACGCAGCACGTGCCAGTGGGTGGTGCCGGAGTCGAACCAGACGTCCAGGGTGTCGTTGATCTTGTCGTACTGCGCGGCCTCCTCGCCGAGCAGCTCGGCGGCGTCGAGCTTGAACCAGGCTTCGATGCCTTCCTTCTCGACTCGCTGCGCGACCTCTTCCATCAGCTCGACGGTGCGTGGATGCAGTTCGCCGCTGGCCTTGTGCAGGAAGAACGGGATCGGTACGCCCCAGTTGCGTTGGCGCGAGATGCACCAGTCGGGACGCCCGGCGATCATTCCGTGCAGGCGCGCCTGGCCCCAGCCCGGGACGAATTCGGTCTGGGTGATGGCTTCCAGCGCTCGCTCGCGCAGGGAGGCACCCTGCCTGGGCTGCTTGTCCATGCCGACGAACCACTGCGCGGTGGCGCGATAGATCAGTGGCGTCTTGTGCCGCCAGCAGTGCATGTAGCTGTGATTGATGGTTTCGTGGGCCAGCAGGCTGCCGACCTCTTCCAGCTTGGCCACCACGTTGGGGTTGGCCTTCCAGATGAACTGGCCGCCGAAGAACGGCAACGAGTCGACGTAGACGCCGTTGCTCTGCACCGGGCTGAGGATGTCGTCGTTGCTCATCCCGTAGCGCTTGCAGGTGTAGAAGTCGTCTTCGCCATAAGCCGGCGACGAGTGGACGATACCGGTGCCGGCGTCGAGGGCCACGTAGTCGGCCAGGTAGACTGGCGACAGGCGCTCGTAGAACGGATGGCGGAAGTTGATCAGTTCCAGTGCCTCGCCCTTGGCGGTGGCGACCACCTTGCCCTCGCGCCGGTAGCGCGCCAGGCAGGACTCGACCAGGGCCTCGGCCAGCACCAGGTAGCGATCGCCGGCATCGACCAGCGCGTAGTCGATCTCCGGATGCACGTTCAGCGCCTGGTTGGCCGGGATGGTCCAGGGCGTGGTAGTCCAGATGACGATCTGCGCCGGCTTGTCCAGGGCCGCCAGGCCGAAGGCCGCGGCCAGCTTGTCGGCATCCGCCACCGGGAAGCCGACGTCGATGGTCGGCGACTTCTTGTCGGCGTACTCGACCTCGGCCTCGGCCAGCGCCGAGCCACAGTCGAAGCACCAGTTGACCGGCTTCAGGCCCTTGAACACGAAGTCCTGCTTGACCATTTCCGCGAGGGCGCGGATTTCGTTCGCCTCGTTGGCGAAATTCATGGTCTTGTAGGGGTTGTCCCACTCGCCGAGCACGCCCAGGCGGATGAAGTCGGCCTTCTGTCCTTCGATCTGCTCGGCCGCGTATTCGCGGCACAGTTCGCGGGTCTTGTCCGCCGGAAGATTCTTGCCGTGGGTGGTCTCGACCTTGTGCTCGATCGGCAGGCCGTGGCAATCCCAGCCCGGCACATAGGGCGCGTCGTAGCCCGCCAGGGTCTTGGAGCGGACAATGATGTCCTTGAGAATCTTGTTGACCGCGTGACCGATGTGAATGCTGCCGTTGGCGTACGGGGGGCCATCGTGCAGGACGAACTTCGGACGGTCGCCGCCAATGGCCCGCAGCTTCTGGTACAGACCGATGTCGTTCCAGAACTTCAGGGTTTCCGGCTCGCGCTGGGGCAGGCCGGCTTTCATTGGGAAGGCGGTTTCCGGAAGGTTTAGCGTCGCTTTGTAGTCGGTCATCTCAGGGCCTGTTCAGGATCTCTTCAATCAAGCGGTTGGCCCAGCCAGTAGGCCCGGGCGGCGGCGATATCCGCGAGAATCGCCGCCTTGAGTGCCTCCAGGGAGGCAAAACGCTGCTCGTCGCGCAGCTTCTGGTGGAAGGTCACCTGTAGATGCCGGCCGTATAGATCGCCGGCGAAATCGAGCAGGTGCACTTCCAGATGGGGACGGCCGTCGCCGTTCACCGAAGGGCGGGTGCCGATGTTCGCCACCCCCTGGCAACGCTGGCCATCGACCAGCGTACTGACCAGGTAGACCCCGTTCAACGGCGCCTTGCGCCGTTTCAGTTGAATGTTGGCCGTGGGCGAGCCCAGTTGCCGGCCGAGTTTCTGTCCATGCAGGACCCGTCCGCTCAGGCTGAAGGGACGCCCCAGAAGGCGCTCGGCGAGATGCAGGTCACCCTCGGCCAGGGCCTGGCGGACCCGCGTGCTGCTCACCCGCACGCCATCCAGTTCGACGGTGGCGGCCGCCTCGACGGTGAACCCCTGCTCGCGACTGGCGTTCACCAGGAAGGCGAAGTCACCGGAACGGTCGCAGCCGAAACGGAAATCGTCGCCCACTTCCAGGTGCCGCACCGCCAGTCCATCGACCAGGACCTGGCGGACGAACTCGGCTGCCGACAGCTCGCGCAAGCGGCGGTTGAAGGCCAGGCAAAGCACTACGTCGACGCCCTGCCCACGCAGCAACTCGAGTTTCTCGCGCAGGCGGGTCAGACGCACCGGCGCCGAATCGGGGGAGAAGAACTCGCGCGGCTGCGGCTCGAAAATCACCACGCAGCTGGGTACGCCCAGCTCCAGCGAGCGCTCGCGCAGACGCGCCAGAATAGCCTGGTGCCCGAGGTGGACGCCGTCGAAGTTACCGATGGTGGCGACGCAGCCCCCGGCCAGGGGCTGCAGGTTGTGTAGTCCGCGAAGCAGCTGCATAGCACGCTTATTGCTCAGAAAGTGGTCGATTATACGCGTACCGGGCGCCGGACAACAGGCAAAACGGCATGATCCCGCCGCCAGCCCGGACGCGCTTCACAGCACCGCCCGACGGGAAAAGTCGCGCAGGCGGAAACCCAGTAGCGCGAGCATACCGAAATAGGCCAGGAGACCGGCAACCACCAGCAGGCCGAGGCGCAGGAATCGCTCCAGCATGGCGCCCTGCTCCCAGGCCGGCAGCCAGTGCATCGTGGCCAGCAGCACCGCCGACATCGCCAGTACCGCGACCACCAGCTTGACCAGGAACTTCGCCCAGCCCGGTTGCGGCAGGTACAGACGCTGCTTGCGCAGTTGCCAGTAGAGCAGTCCGGCATTCAGGCAGGCGGCCAGGCCGATGGAGAGGGCCAGGCCGGCATGCTGAAGCGGGCCGATGAAGGCCAGGTTCATCAGTTGGGTGGAAACCAGGGTGAAGAGCGCGATCTTCACTGGCGTACGGATGTTCTGCTGGGCATAGAAGCCCGGCGCCAGAACCTTGACCAGGATGATCCCGAGCAGGCCGACGGAGTAGGCGACCAGCGCGCGCTGGGTCATCGCCGCGTCCACCGTGGTGAACTTGCCGTACTGGAACAGCGAGACGGTCAGAGGCTCGGCGAGGATCGCCAGGGCCAGGGAACAGGGCAGCACCAGCAGGAAGCACAGGCGCAGCCCCCAGTCGAGCAGGCGCGAGTACTCATGGCGATCCTTGTTCGAATAGGTCTTCGACAGCATCGGCAGGAGGATCGTCCCCAGCGCCACGCCCAATACGCCGGAAGGCAGCTCCATCAGGCGGTCGGCGTAGTACATCCAGGACACCGAACCGGCTGCCAGGAACGAGGCGAAGACGGTGTTGATGATCAGTGAGATCTGGCTCACCGAGACCCCCAGGATCGCCGGCAGCATCAGCTTCATCACCCGCCAGACGCCGCTGTCCCTGAGGTTCAGGCGCGGCAGCACGAGCATGCCGATCTTCCTCAGGTGCGGCAGTTGATAGAGGAGCTGCAACAGGCCGCCGGCCAGCACCGCCCAGCCCAGCACCATGACCGGCGGATCGAAATAAGGCGTGAGGAACAGCGCGAAGCCGATCATTGCGACGTTCAGCAGGGTCGGCACGAAGGCCGGTACCGAGAAGCGGTTCCAGGTGTTGAGGATCGCGCCGGCCAGGGACGACAGCGAGATCAGCAATATATAAGGAAAGGTCACCCGCAGCAGGTCGGTGGTCAGGGCGAACTTTTCCGGGGTATCGGCGAAGCCCGGCGCGGTGACCCAGATAACCCAGGGCGCGGCGAGGATGCCGAGCGCCGTGACCAGCGCCAGCACCAGCGTGAGCAGGCCGGAAACGTAGGCGATGAAGGTCCGCGTCGCCTCCTCGCCCTGCTGGCTCTTGTACTCTGCCAGGATCGGCACGAAAGCCTGGGAAAACGCCCCTTCGGCGAAGATCCGCCGCAACAGGTTGGGCAGCTTGAAGGCGACGAAAAAGGCATCGGTGGCGAGGCCGGCACCGAAGATCCGCGCCAGGATGGTATCGCGGACGAAGCCGAGGACCCGCGACAGCATGGTGATGGAACTCACCGCCGCCAATGATTTGAGAAGATTCATGGATGTCGGGCTGCCGGCATGTCGAAATTGATCCTGTCCAAGACCGCGACCGGCCGGGCCGGTTCATCGCGCGAATGCGCCCTCGCCGCCGAACGGCCGTCCGCGAGGGCGCGCCGAGTGTAGAATGCGCGCCGGAATAAATCACCCGCAAGAAAGCAGGCGACATCCGTCGCCGATCTTTCCGGCCGCATGCGCAGCCCCTTGACAACCCCTGGAGGCGACGGCATTATTCGCGGCCTTAATTTGTTCGCTATTTACCCAGTTTTTTTCGAGGAGCTCGACGGTGGCCAACACACCTTCCGCCAAAAAACGCGCCAAACAGGCTGAGAAGCGTCGCAGCCACAACGCCAGCCTGCGCTCCATGGTGCGCACCTACATCAAGAACGTCGTGAAAGCCATCGACGCCAAGGACCTGGAAAAAGCCCAAGCCGCCTTCACCGCCGCTGTACCGGTGATCGACCGCATGGCTGACAAAGGCATCATCCACAAGAACAAGGCTGCTCGTCACAAGAGCCGCCTGAGCGGCCACATCAAGGCCCTCAGCACCGCTGCCGCCTAAGGCACGCCTTGCTCGAATAAGAAACCGGCCAATGGCCGGTTTTTTATTGCCCGCGACTCGCTCGCCTCAGCGAGCGGCCGGCCATGGCATGAGGGGAATCGCCGTCACCGCGTTCTGCGGACTGCCCTCGATCACCCGGTCGCTGTAGACCAGATAGACCAACGCATTGCGCTTGCGATCGAAGAAGCGCACCACCTGCATGCTTTTGAACACCAGCGAAGTACGCTGCTTGAATACCTCTTCGCCGTCCTTGAGTTCGCCCCTGAACTGGATCGGCCCTACCTGGCGACAGGCGATCGACGCCTCGGCGCGATCCTCCGCCAACCCCAGGCCGCCCTTGACCCCACCGGTCTTGGCGCGCGACAGATAGCAGGTCACGCCCTGCACCTTGGGATCGTCGAAGGCCTCGACGACAATCTTGTCGTTCGGCCCGACCCATTTGAACACCGTGGAAACCTCGCCGATCTCCTCCGCCCCGGCAAGTACCGGCAACAGCAGCAGACCACCCAGCAACCCCGCGAGCTTGCGCATTCGCCTTCTCCTCAGACCAGAACCAGATTGTCGCGATGCACCAGCTCCGGCCCATCCACGTAGCCGAGCAAGGCCTCGATGGCATCCGTCGGCTGACCGAGGATCTTCTGCGCCTCCAGCGCACTGTAGTTGACCAGGCCGCGCGCCACTTCGCGCCCGCCCTGGTCCACACAAACCACCATCTCGCCGCGACGGAAGCTGCCCTGGACCGCCTTGACCCCAACCGGCAACAGGCTCTTGTGATCCTGGCTTACCGCCTTCACCGCCCCATCGTCCAGCACCAGGGTACCGCGCATCTGCAAGTGGCCGGCCAGCCATTGCTTGCGCGCCGCCTTGCGACTGCGATCAGGGGTCAACAGGGTGCCGAGGCGCTCGCCGGCACGCAGGCGGTCGAGGACACGCTCGATGCGCCCGCCGACGATTACCGTATGCCCACCGGAACGCGCCGCCAGACGAGCCGCCCGCAACTTGGTCTGCATTCCGCCGCGACCCAGGGCGCCGGCACTGCCGCCGGCCACCGCATCGAGCTGCGGATCGTCGGCACGCGCCTCGTAGATCAGCTGCGCATCGGGATTGCTGCGCGGGTCGGCGTCGAACATGCCGTCGCGATCGGTAAGGATCACCAGTAGGTCAGCCTCGACCAGGTTGGCCACCAACGCCGCCAGGGTGTCGTTGTCGCCGAAGCGGATCTCGTCGGTGACCACCGTGTCGTTCTCGTTGATCACCGGGACCACGCCCAGCTCGACCAGGGTCCGCAGGGTGCTGCGAGCGTTCAGGTAGCGCTTGCGGTCGGAGAGGTCGTCATGGGTCAGCAACACCTGGGCGGTCTGCAGGCCATGCAGGGCGAAGCTGGACTCCCAGGCCTGCACCAACCCCATCTGTCCCACCGAGGCAGCGGCCTGGAGCTCATGCATCGCACTAGGTCGGGACACCCAGCCCAGGCGACTCATACCGGCAGCGACGGCGCCGGACGACACCAGCACCAGCTCGATGCCGGCGCAATGCAGCGCCACCATCTGCTCGACCCAAACGGCCATGGCATTGCGATCCAGCCCACGGCCATCGGCCGTCAGCAGGGCGCTACCGATCTTCACCACCCAGCGCCGCGCGCCAGTCACCTTGTCCCGCATACCCTCAACCTTAGAAGCCCAGGCTTCGACTCTTCAGCCCCGCCGGCCCGCCCGGCGGGGTATCACGCCATCAGGGAACGTAGAAGATCTCCGGACCGTCGCCGTCGTCTTCCTCATCATCGAAATCATCGTCATCCACCGCACCGGCGTTCTTAAGACCCGAACGCCGCAGCGCGCGCGCATCGTCCAGGGCCTGCAGACGGGCCCGCGCCTCGTCCTCGATACGCCGGTCGAGTTCGGCCAGTTCCTCGGCATACTGCGGATCTTCTTCCAGGCGCAGGGTACGCTCGTCGAGATAGCGCATGATGTCCTGGCTGAGCGCCTCGGTGCCGTCGCGCTCCAGGGCGGAGATCACATAGACCGGGCCTTCCCAACCCAACCGCTCGATCACCGCCTGCTTGCGCGCCTCGCGCTCGGCCGGATCGAGGATCTGGTCCATCTTGTTCAGCACCAACCAGCGCTCGCGCTCGGTCAGCGCCGGACTGAAGCGACCCAGCTCGCGAACGATGACCTCGGCGGCATCGGCCGGATCGCTTTCGTCCAGCGGCGCCATGTCCACCAGATGCAGGAGGATACGGGTCCGCGCCAGATGCTTGAGGAAACGGATGCCCAGCCCGGCGCCGTCGGCGGCACCTTCGATCAGGCCGGGAATGTCGGCGACCACGAAGCTCTTGTAGCGACCGACGCTGACCACGCCGAGGTTCGGCACCAGGGTGGTGAACGGATAGTCGGCCACCTTCGGCTTGGCCGCGGACACTGCGCGGATGAAAGTGCTCTTGCCGGCATTCGGCAGTCCCAGCAGGCCGACGTCGGCCAGCACCTTCAGTTCCAGCTTGAGGTCGCGCGCCTCGCCCGGCTTGCCGGGGGTGGTCTGGCGCGGCGCCCGATTGGTACTGGATTTGAAACGGGTGTTACCGAGGCCGTGCCAGCCGCCCTGAGCGACCATCAGCCGCTGACCGGGCTCGGTCAGGTCGCCGATGATCTCCTGGGTATTGGCGTCGATCACGGTGGTACCGACCGGCACCGGCAGGATCAGGTCGTCGCCCTTAGCCCCGGTGCAGTCCTTGCTGCCGCCGTTCTCGCCGCGCTGGGCATCGAAACGGCGGGTATAGCGATAGTCGACCAGGGTGTTCAGGTTGACGTCGGCTTCCAGGTAGATGGAACCGCCGTCGCCACCGTCGCCGCCGTTGGGACCGCCCTTTTCGATGAACTTCTCGCGACGAAAGCTCATGAGGCCATTGCCGCCGTCACCGGCTTTCACGTGGATTGATACTTCATCGACGAATTTCATGGATATGCCTCCCACCACGAGGGCGGGTTAACAGAAAAAAACATAGGATACAGGATGCCCCGAAAGCAGGGCATGGCCGGAAGCCGGCGCAGAAACAAAAAAGCCCCGTCGCGAGACAGGGCTTTTTCAGCGAGCTATTGCTTAGGCAGCAACGATGCTCACGTATTTGCGACCAAAGGCGCCTTTGGTCTCAAACTTGACCACGCCGTCCACTTTCGCGAACAGGGTGTGGTCCTTGCCCAGGCCAACGCCGTAACCGGCGTGGAACTTGGTGCCGCGCTGACGAACCAGGATGTTGCCAGCCTTTACAGCCTGGCCGCCGAACAGTTTCACGCCAAGGCGTTTACTTTCTGAGTCGCGGCCGTTGCGGGTAGAACCGCCAGCTTTTTTGTGTGCCATGAGTCATATCCTCCAGAAAGGAATTAGGCCTGAATGCCGGTGATCTTGATTTCAGTGAACCACTGGCGGTGGCCCTGGCGCTTCATGTGGTGCTTACGACGGCGGAACTTGATGATGCGGACCTTGTCGTGACGGCCGTGGGAAACCACTTCAGCGGTAACCTTCGCACCTTCGACGACCGGCAGGCCGATTTTCACGTCTTCGCCATTGGCAACCAGCAGGACGCGGTCGAAATCGATCGCTTCGCCGGTAGCGACGTCGAGTTTCTCGACCTTGAGGAATTCGCCTTCGGTGACTTTGTGCTGCTTGCCACCGGTAACAATCACTGCGTACATGTGTATCTCCGTTAAACCTGCTCACCCGACGCTTTATAGAAGTAGGAATCGGCCGGCATGGCTGCATGGGGTCGGATCGGACGCCCGTGCAATTGCGTAAGGCAGGGTATGCCAAGGAAGTTCAGGGCCCGCGATTGTACGGAAAGGTCCAGGCCGAGGCAAGTGCCACGGGCCTTTCCTTGACAGTCCCCCCCCTGCCACCTAGCATGCCGCGCAATCTTTGTGGAGCTATTGTCACTGATGCAACCCCAGGCCTTCTACCGCGTGGTGGCGGAAGATTTCACCGCCGTCGACGGGATCATCCGTCGCCAACTCACCTCCCGCGTTCCCCTGGTGGAAAAGATCGGCGACTACATCATCTCCGCCGGCGGCAAGCGCCTGCGCCCGCTGCTGGTCCTTCTCGCCGGCAAGACCCTGGGCTACAAGGGCGACGACCTCTGCCTGCTGGCCGCTACCATCGAATTCCTGCACACCTCCACCCTGCTGCACGACGACGTGGTCGACGCCTCCGGCCTGCGCCGCGGCCGCTCCACCGCCAATGCCCTGTGGGGCAACGCGCCGAGCGTGCTGGTAGGCGACTTCCTTTATGCCCGCTCCTTCGAAATGATGGTCGAGCTGGGCTCCATGCCGGTCATGCGCATCATATCCCAGGCCACCCGGGTGATCGCCGAGGGCGAAGTGCTGCAATTGTCCAAGGTACGCGACGCCAGCACTACCGAAGAGACCTATATGGAAGTGATCCGCGGCAAGACCGCGATGCTTTTCGAGGCCTCGACCCACAGCGCCGCCGCGCTGTGCCAGGCCGGCGAGGAACAGTCCGAGGCACTGCGCCGCTTCGGCGACTACCTGGGAATCGCCTTCCAACTGGTGGACGACCTGCTCGACTACCGCGGCGACGCCGCGACCCTCGGCAAGAACGTCGGCGACGACCTCGCCGAAGGGAAGCCCACCCTGCCGCTGATCGTCACCATGCGCGACGGCACCGAGGAACAGGCCGCGCTGGTACGCAAGGCCATCCAGCAAGGCGGCAGCCAGGACCTGGAGAGCGTCTGTGCCGCCGTCGAGGCAGCCGGCGCCCTGGACTATACCGCCAACCTCGCCCGCGACTACGCCGCCCGCGCCATCGCCTGCCTGGATACGCTGCCGGACAACGAATACCGCTCCGCCCTGGTCGAACTCAGCGAATTCGCTGTCGCCCGTACCCACTGAACCGGGCTCGACTTGTGACGAACGCCGCCGTTTTCACGGCGGCGTTTTCGTTTTGCGACGAAAGGCACGATCAAGACTTGCTATTACGATAATAAGAATTATTCTCATCTCACAGTCTTGTCACGGAGATGAGCGCCATGACTTATTTGATCGATGCCTGGCTTGATCGGCCACACCCCTACCTGCGGATCCTGCACCGAGAAACCGGGGAAATCTGCGCAGTCCTGGAAGAAGACGCGCTGGACGAACTGCGTGACCAGGGCGGCCTGGACCTGCACGAGTTGAACTCGAGCGAACCGCTGATCCTCAAGGAGCTGGTACGCAACCTGTTCCTCTTCTGCTACGCCCGCGCCCTGCGCTGAGCCTTTGCGATGACGCCAGGACGCGTCATCCGTGCGCCGCTGCCCGGGAGGCGGATCGCACGAACGGAGGCAAAGGCGCCTCCGGCCGGTTCCGGGAAGGTCACGGACGACCTTCCCGGAGTCACTTTCCTCATGTCCCGGTCCTTCCGCAACGCCTCGCCCGCGCACGCCGGCAGCCCCTCGCCGCGATAGGGATTCCTGCCTGATCCACATCAAGCCGACCTCGCCTGAAAGCCGTTACAACAGCGGCGTGACCGTCGTCCTGTCGACGGCCGCATAACGAAAAAAAGAATGGACCGTGGCCGAGGGGACCGCCCCAGGCCTACGCCTAAGGATGAGGAAATGCCTGCTTCTTTCCCGCGCCTCGGCTTGCTCGGCGCGCTGTGCTCCATCGTTCCCCTGCTCCATGCCAGCGAACCGACCACGGACGCTGCGCTCATCGAAAAAGGCCGCTACGTGGCCCAGCTCGGCGACTGCATCGCCTGCCATACCGGCCCGCAGGGCGCGCCGATGGCCGGCGGCCTGGAGCTGAAGACGCCAATGGGCACCATCTACTCGACCAACATCACTCCCGACCGGGAGACCGGCATCGGCCGCTACAGCTTCGAAGAGTTCGACCGCGCCATGCGCAAGGGGGTGACCGCCGAGGGGGTGAATCTCTATCCGGCGATGCCCTACCCGTCCTATGCCAAGATCAGCGAAGAAGACATGCGTGCGCTGTACGCCTACCTGATGCACGGCGTGCAACCCGTCACCCAGGCGAATACGCCGAGCGCGATGAGCTGGCCGTTCAACCAGCGCTGGGGCCTGTCGCTGTGGAACTGGGCGTTCCTCGACGACGCGCCGTTCACCCCCTCCAGCGACGCGGACCCGGCGATCAACCGCGGCGCCTACCTGGTACAGGGGCTCGGCCACTGCGGCGCCTGCCATACTCCGCGCGGCATCGCCTTCCAGGAAAAAGCCATGAGCGAAGCCGGCCGTTCCGGGCAGTTCTACCTCGCCGGCGAAACCGTCGAACAATGGCAAGCCCTGAGCTTGCGCAACCTGTGGACGGTGGAGGACACCGTGCAGTTGCTGAAGACCGGGCAGAACCGCTTCGCCACGGTGTCCGGCAGCATGACCGATGTCATCCACCACAGCACCCAGCACTTCAGCGATGACGATCTGCTGGCCATCGCCAGCTACCTGAAGTCCCTGCCGGCCGGCAAGGATGACCTGCCCATGCCCGACAGCGAACGCCCACTGGCAGCACCGGTCGACCTGTACAGCTCGCGGGGCGGTCTCGGCTACGCGCAGTTCTGCTCCGACTGCCACCGCAAGGACGGCAGCGGCGTACCAGGCATGTTCCCGCCGCTGGCCGGCAACCCCACGGTCGCTTCGGCCAACCCGAGCACGCTACTGCATATCACCCTTACCGGCTGGAAAACCGCGGAGACCGCAACCCACTCGCGGGTCTACACCATGCCCGGCTTCGCCCAGCTGGAAGACCGCGAAATCGCCGAAATCCTCAGCTTCGTCCGCAGCAGTTGGGGCAACCAGGGTTCGTCGATCGATGCCGGCCAGGTGAAGAAACTGCGCCAGCAGATCGAGGCCGGCAACGGCCCGGCCACGACCTTCGTCTCTCCGCGCCTGGCGGACATGCTCGCGGCGCCGAACGCCGAACAGGTGGTACGCGGCATGCGCCTGCACCTGGAGACCCGCGAGCTGCTGCCGGCGAACGTCGGCAACCAGTTGAACTGCACCAGTTGCCACCTGAACGCCGGAACCGTAGCCGACGGCTCGCCCTTCGTCGGCGTCTCGGCGTTCTTCCCCAGCTACGCGCCCCGGGCGGGCAAGGTCATCGGCCTGGAGGAACGCATCAACGGCTGCTTCCGGCGCTCGATGAACGGCAAGCCTCTGCCGCCGGACTCTGCCGACATGCAGGCGATGGTGGCCTACTTCGACTGGATGAAGAACAACACCCGGCCGCAGGACAAGGTCGCCGGCCGCGGCGTCGGCAAGGTCGACCCGGCGCTGAAACCCGACCCGGAGAACGGCCGCAAGGTCTACGCCCGACAATGCGCGGTGTGCCATGGCGAGAATGGCGAGGGGTTGAGGAACAGCGCCGGCGAGATGCTCTTCCCCCCGTTGTGGGGCGACGAGTCGTTCAATATCGGCGCCGGCATGGCACGGACCTTCACCGCTGCCGCCTTCGTCAAGCACAACATGCCGATCGGCTTCCAGGAACGCTTCCCGCTCGGCCAGGGCGGCCTCAGCGACCAGGACGCAGTGGACGTCGCGGAGTACTTTTCGCACCAGCCGCGCCCTGACTTCCCGGACAAGATCAAGGACTGGCCGAAGGACAAGCGTCCGGTGGATGCCCGCTACTGATGCCGCAATGAAAAACGCCCCGTCGATGCGTCGACGGGGCGTTTCGCTCCTTCCTGGGGCCGATGCGCCTCAGAGGATTTCCAGCAGTTCGACGTCGAACACCAGCACGCTGTGCGGGGGGATGCTGCCGACCGCCTGGCCGCCATAGGCCAGCTCGCTCGGGACATGCAGGCGCCACTTGGAGCCGGCGTTCATCAGTTGCAGCGCTTCGACCCAGCCGGCGATCACGCCGCCCACCGGGAACTCGGCCGGCTGGCCGCGCTGGTAGGAGCTGTCGAATACGGTGCCGTCGATCAGGGTGCCGTGGTAGTGGGTGCGCACGGTATCCTCGCGGGAAGGCTTGGCGCCCTCGCCAGTGCTCAGCACTTCGAATTGCAGGCCCGACGGCAGCACGGTCACGCCTTCGCGCTTGGCGTTCTCGGCCAGGTAGGCGCGGCCTTCGCCAGCGGCGGCTTCGGCCTTGGCCTGGGCTTCGGCCTGCATGCGTTCGCGGATCACCTGGAAGCTGGCCGACAGCGCCTCTCCGGAAACCCGGCTGTCGATACCTGCGAACGCATCGGACAGGCCGGCCAGGACCGCGTCCAGGGTCATGCCCGGAACCGGGTTCTCGCGCAGTTGGTCGCCCAGTTGACGGCCGATGCCGTAGCTGACACGGGCTTCGTCAGTGGTCAGGTTGAGTTCGCTCATGGCGCTGCTCCGCTGTGGGGTCGAAAAAGGGCGGCCAGCCTAGCACAGAAGGCCCTTTCCCCCTACGGCGCAGCCGCTTGTGCTCAACCCTGGCGGATCGACAGCGGCAGCCCGCCGATAAACGAACCCGACTCGGCCAGGAGGCCACACATCTCGTCATCGACATCGGCGCACACCAACTCCACCGGAACCCTGTCCAGCCCGCGCAGTACCTGGCGCGCATGCTCCACGGAGCGCAGGCTGACCGGCTGGCCGAGATCGTCCTCCACCGGATAGGCACGGTCGCCCATCTGCGCCTCCAGGACATAGATGCCGCCCTCCAGCGACACCAGGTGCAAGGCGTCGATATGTCCGGCCTGGACCCGGCCGGCGAGATCCTGCATGTTCATCGCGAACCTCTCGAGGTTGCGCAGGCAGCGGAAGCCTCCAGGTTTCCGCCAACCGCTTCGGTCCCGACAGCGCCGGCCCGATTCCCGGCATCGTCCGGCCGCCAGGCCCCGACGATGCGAAGGACGCCCGCTCCCGGCGCCCGCCCGATATCACAGGAAAGTCTTGCCCAGGCACCAGGCAACGCAAGCCGGAAACGCCGCCGCCCGTCCGTTTTGCAACGGCCGGGCGGCGCGAGCGAAGCGCTGGAGAGGGGCGTCAGTGCCGGGTCTGCTTATCCAGGTAGCCCATGGCGAACGCCGAGAGCACGAAGGTCATGTGGATGATCACGTACCACATCAGCTTGTTGTCCGGCACATTCTTCGCATCCATGAAGATGCGCAACAGGTGGATCGAAGAGATCGCCACGATGGAGGCGGCCACCTTGTTCTTCAGCGAGCCGGAATCCATCTTGCCCAGCCAACTGAGCTTTTCCTTGCCTTCGTCGATGTCCAGTTGCGAAACGAAGTTCTCGTAGCCGGAGATCATCACCATGACCAGCAGGCCGCCGACCAGAGCCATGTCGATCAGTGAGAGCAGGACCAGGATCAGGTCGGCCTCGGCCATCGCGAAGATGTTCGGGATGACGTGGAAAATTTCCTGGAAGAACTTGATGGTCAACGCCAGCAGCGCCAGCGACAGGCCCATGTAGATGGGAGCCAGCAGCCAGCGCGAGGCGTACATGGCGTTTTCGAAAAAGCGTTCCATGGTCTCTTGTGTGTATGTGCAGGGGAAAATGGGGCAGCGAGTATAACGCAGCGGCCGGTGGTTTTTATCCAGAAAATCTGTGGATAAATATGTGCACCGAGCCGGGATGGATCCCGCCAGCGATGATGGCACGGGGCCTCGGCCGGATTGCTCAGGCTTTGCCCAGGCGCCGCTCAGGATTCCGGGCGAAACAGGTAGTCGCCGACATGCGGCCGTCGTTCGCCATTGAGTCGGCGCAGTTCGCCCTGCAGGTGCAGCCGCCAGATCGGCGGGTCGACGGCTTCGATATAGCCTTGCTGGGCCAGGCAGTCGGCAATCGCCTGCAACACCCCTTCGGCCACCAGCGGTCCGTGGAAGGGGCCCTGGGCCTTGATCGCCGAAGGCTGGGAGCCGGACATGCCGGCGGCGCAAAGCAGGGTCCAGAGTCCGTTCTCTCCGGCCAGCGGCCTGACCACGCATTCGATTCGCGTGGTCAGCCCCAGACAAGGGCGGATGAGGCAGAGGTTACGCGGCATGGCGGCATCCTCACGGGGGTTCCCAGTTTTGAGCCTACACCTGCCGCCAGGTTCCGCATAGCGCCGGCGGGAACTTGTCCACAGGGCTGAAACGCACGAGGGCGTGGCTTTCCAGCCCCGCCCTCGACAGGTTCCGACAGCGCGCCAGGCTCAGTCCTTCTTCGCCGCGGCCTTGTCCTTCGCCACGACGGTCTCTTTCTCCGCCGGCTTGTCCTTTTCCTTGTCGTCCTCTTCCATGCCGAGTTCGGATATCTCCTGCAAGCGCGCCACGACCAGATCGTTCACGCTGCCTTTCGGGAAGCGTCCCTTCTCGTCCTGGGCACCGACCGGCTTGCCCACCAGCAGCGCCAGCGCCTCGTCCACCTCGCGCACCGCGTAGACGTGGAACTGCCCGGCGCGCACCGCTTGCAACACGCGCTCGTCGAGCATCAGGGTAGTGACGTTGGCGCGCGGGATGATCACGCCCTGTTCGCCGGTCAGGCCGCGTGCTTCGCAGAGGCGGAAGAAGCCTTCGATCTTCTCGTTGACTCCGCCGACCGCCTGCACCTCGCCGAACTGGTTGATCGAGCCGGTAATGGCGAAGCACTGCTTCAAGGGCGTCCGCGACAGCGCCGAGATCAACGTGCAGACCTCGCCGAGCGAGGCGCTGTCGCCGTCCACGTAGCCGTAGGATTGCTCCAGGGCGATGCTGGCGGAGATTTCCAGGGGGAACTCCTGGGCGTAGCGGCTACCCAGGTAGCCGGTAAGGATCATCACGCCCTTGGAGTGGATCGGCTGGCCGAGGTTGACCTCGCGCTCGATATCGACGATGCCGCTGCTGCCCGGATAGACGGTCGCGGAAATCCGCGCCGGCACGCCGAACACCGAGTCGCCCACCTCCAGCACGGTCAGTCCGTTGCACTTGCCGACCGCGGCGCCAGCGGTGTCGATCAGGATGATCCCCGCCAGCATGTCGTCGAGGATCCGCGCCGACACCCGTCCGGTGCGGGTCTGCTTGGCCTTGAGGGCACGCTCGATGTGGCCGAGCTGAATCACCTCCTCATTCGCCAGCTGACGGATGAAATCGGCTTCGCTGACCAACTGGAACAGGTCGCCGATCCGTGCCGAAAGCCGCCCCTGGTGCTCCGCCAGGCGCGCGCTGTAGGTCGCCAGTCGCGCCACCGCCGCGCCGCTGAGGGGCGCCATGCCCTCTTCCGAGGTGCGCGTCTTGAGCAACTGGGCGAACTGTTCGAGGCTGTCCTCGCCCAGCGGGATGTCCTCGTCGAAGTCCACCAGCACCCGGAACATCTCCTGGAAGTCCGGGTCGAGGTCCTGCAGGGTGTAATAGATCTGCCGCGAGCCGATGATGATCACCTTCAGTTGCAGCGGGATCACCTGTGGGGTCAGGGAAACCGCAGCCAGGCGGCCGAGTTCGGCCAGCGGCGACTCCATCTTCAACTGGCGCGACTGCAGGGCACGCTTCAGCGCGTCCCAGACGAACGGCTCGCCAAGCATCTTTTCCGCTTCCAGGATAAGGAAGCCACCGTTGGCCCGGTGCAGCGCCCCCGGACGCAACTGCCGGTAGCTGGTGTAGAGCGCCCCCTGGTCCGAGCTGTACTCGATGCGGCCGAACAGGTTGTCGTAGGTCGGGTGCGACTCGAACACCACCGGCGCGCCGCTGGTCGCGTGGTGGACGATAGCCTGGTTCGGCGCGTACTGCTCGATCAGCCCTTGCTTGCGCTGGGCGTCGGTGCGGCTGTCGTCGACCAGTTGGTCGACCACGGTCTTCAGCAGGTTCAGTTGCATCGCCTGCAGGTAGGCGCAGACACCCGGGTTGTTGTTGTACTTCTCCACCAGAGGCGCCAGCAGGGGCTGCAGGGCCAGGGTGATGGTTTCCTCGTTGAGCTCGCGCAACTGGTTGCTCGACTCGCGCTTCCACTGCGGCAGGCTCGCCAGTTCCTCGTTGAGGTACTCCTCGAGAGCGGCGATGTCCTTGTGGAAGCGCTCGCGCTCGGCCTCGGGCAACTGGGCGAATTCGGCCTCGTCGAGGGCCTTGCCGTCCTTCATCGGGGTGAAGGCGACGTTGGCGCTATCGCGGTACAACGCCACGTCCTTCTCCAGGGCGCGCCGCTCCACCGAGTCCAGGGCGCGGTCGTAGCGCTGGTTGAAGGCGCGGTCGACGGCGTTCTTCTTCTGCTGGTAGGCCGGATGTTCGAAGACCGCCGGGAAGGTCGACATCAGGTTGTCGATCAGACGGTCGATGTCGGCGCTGAATTCGGTCGCGCTGCCCGGCGGCAGCTCGATCACCCGAGGTTCGCGCGGCTCGTCGAAATTGTTCAGGTAGACCCAGTCGGAGGGGGTGGCTACGCGCTTGCCCTCGGCTTGCAGGTAGCGTTTGACGAAGGAAAAGCGTCCGGTGCCCGGCTCGCCCATGACGAATACGTTGTAACCCGGACGCGGCATCGCCACCCCGAACTGCAGCGCCTCGACCGCACGCTCCTGGCCCAGCACGCCGCGGAAGGGCTCCAGGTCATCGGTGGTATCGAAGGCGAATTGCTCGGGAGCGAACGGGCGGGTCAGTTCTTCTGGCGCCAGGCGCAGGCCGGCAGCGACGGAATCGGGCATCGGGAATCCTTGCATCGGGCGGCAGATCGCCGCGGGGTGTCGTCGCCCGCATTCTCCCCCCAGCCTCGCGCCACTGACAAGGCGCGGATGGCGCTATCTCACCGATGTACCAGGTCGGCGCAGCGCAGGCAGTATTCCGCCGCAGGCAGGGCGGCCAGGCGCGCCGGTTCGATGGCCTCGCCGCAGCGCTCGCACTGGCCGTAGCGACCTTCCGCCAGGCGCAGGCGGGCAAGGCCGACCTGGCGCATCCCCGCCTCCGCCTCGGCGAGCAGGCCTTCGAGCACTTCGTCGTTCTGGCGCTGCACCGCCTGCTCGGCGAAGTCCGGCGAATGGCTGCGCGCCAGGTCCCGGCGGATCGCCGCGGCGCGTGCGGCGTACTCGGCCGCCAGGGTTTCCAGGGCGGTAGCGGGGTCGAAAGCGCTCATATCCACCTCCTGCATGAGGAACGGCTGACCAAGGCCGGTTTCGCTCAGACCGACCAGAACTTTCCCAAGTCTGGACGGTTCCAAGCGGATTGCCGCTGACGCCGGTCAATTTTCGCCCGGCATTGCGCGCTGCCACCCATTCGGTGCCTTGACACCCCGGTGGCATTCCGAAAAGCTCACGGCGTCGCTGGCCCGCTCCAGATGGCTCCGATCCACCTCAAGAGAGAACAAACGATGAAACGGATTCTGCTCGGTACCCTGTTCGCCGCCGCCTCCTTCAACGCTTTCGCCGACGCTCCCGGCGGCGCCGGCTGCGGCTGGGGCAACATGCTCTTCAAAGGCCAGCGCGGCGTGGCCACCCACGTGGTCGCGGCGACCACCAACGGCACTTCCGGCAACAACACCTTCGGCATGACCACCGGCACCAACGGCTGCCATACCAACGGCGCGCTGTCCTATGGCGGCAAGCCCCTGCTGGTGCTCGGCAGCATGATGGACGAGCTGTCCGAAGACATGGCCAAGGGCAATGGCGAAGCACTGACCACCTATGCCGTGGTGCTGGGCGTGCAACCGCAGGACCGCGAGCACTTCGCCGCCGTCACCCACGAGCATTTCTCCGAGATCTTCAACAAGTCCGACGCCACTGCCGCCGACGTCTATGCCAACACCCAGGCGATCCTGAAACAGGATGCCCGCCTGGCCAAGTACGCCGAGCAGGCCTGAGCCTCGCCGCCTGCCCGCTCGCGGGCAGGCCCCTTTCCCCAAGCATTAAGCCTTGCCGATGCCGAAACGCCTGTTGCCCTGGATGGCGCTGTGCGCCTGCTCCCCCCTTCTGGCTGCGCCCACGGTTCCCGAGGCCCGCCTCCAGCAACTGGCCGCCGATCCCTACTGGATCGCCCTCGGCCACTACGAACGCGGCAAGCTCGGCGGTTGGCGCAGCTACGTCGACGACGAGCGGTTCTTCCTCGCCGACAACGGCGAGAGCCATCCGGACGCCGAACTGGCGGCCACGCTAAAGGCGCTCTATGCCTCGCCCGGCCTTGGCGACAAGCATGCCCAGTGCGTCTACCCGGCGCGCACCCGCTGGCTGCGCCAGCAACTGCAACTCGACGACCTGCCGCAGCCGCAGTGCGGCGAATACGACAACTGGTACCGCGACATCAACCCGCACAGTGCGGTGCTGGTGTTCCCCGCGGCCTACCTGAACAGCCCGTCGTCGATGTTCGGCCACACCCTGCTGCGCATCGACCAGGCCGACGTCACCAGCAACAACACCGCCCTGCTCAGCTACGCGCTGAACTTCGGCGCCTACATCGAAGGCATGGACAACAGTATCCTCTATGCCTGGAAAGGCCTGATGGGCGGCTATCCCGGCCTGTTCGCGCTGGTCCCGTACCGGGAGAAGCTGGCCGAATACAGCCGCCTGGAGAACCGCGACCTCTGGGAATACAAGCTGAACCTGACGCCCGAGGAGACCGGGCGCATGGTCGAGCACGTCTGGGAACTCAAGCAGGTCCGCTTCGACTACTACTTCTTCGACGAGAACTGTTCGTTCCGTCTGCTCGAACTGATGGAGATCGCCCGCCCGGGCATCGAGCTGACCGAGCAGTTCCCGCTTACCGCGATCCCCACCGATACCGTCCGCGCGGTGAAGAACGCCGGGCTGATCGAGCGCATCGACTACCGGCCGTCGCGCGAGAAGGAACTGCTCGCCCGCGCCGAACCGCTCGACCATGCCGAACGCGACTGGGCCAAGCGCCTGGCGGACGACGACAGCCTGCTCGACGCTCCCGACTTCAAGGCCCTGCCGATGCCGCGCCAGGCGCTGATCCAGGACGCCGCCTTCCGCCTGGTGCGCTACCGCGCCACCGGCCAGGCGCGTGACAGCGGCATCGCCTCGCGCAGCTACAACCTGTTGCGAGCGATCAACCGCAACCCACCGCCGGACCTCCAGGTCGAGCGCCCCGGCCAGCCGGAAGACGGCCACGAGTCACGGACCTGGCAGTTCGGCGTCGGCAGCCGCGATGACCGAGCCTTCGCCGAGTACGGCCTGCGCATGGCCTACCATGACCTCGCCGATAACGCCTATGGCTTCCCCCTCGGCGCGCAGATCGAGATCGGCCAGCTCAAGCTGCGCCAGTACGAAGGCAACCGCTGGCAGTTGCAGAATCTCGATCTGGTCACCATCCGCTCGCTGACCCCGCGCAACCAGTTGCTCAAGCCGCTGTCCTGGCAGGTCGCCGGCGGCCTGGAGCGGGTGCCGGGCGAGGACGGCGACGAAAACCTGGTCAGCCACCTCAACGGCGGCGCCGGCGGCAGCTGGATGTTCGGCGACGACCTGCTGCTCTACGCCATGGGCACCGCGCGGATCGAGAACAACAGGGATTTCGCCGCCGCCATCGCCCCGGCCATGGGCTTCGACAGCGGCTTGCTGTGGCGCAACCCGCTGGGCAACCTGACCCTGGAGGCCAAGGGCGACTACTTCCACAACGGTGAAGTGCGCCGCAGCCTGGGCTTCGTCCAGCAGGTCGAGCTGGGCCGCGACCTCGGCCTGCGCCTGAGCGCCGAACGCGAGTTCAGCCATGTCGGCAAGCCGATCAACGAGGTGAAGCTGGAGCTGCGCTGGTACTACTACTGAGCCAGCCTCCGGCGCACCTCCATCAGGGCGAAGCCGAGCAGGTTGAGGCCTTGCCAGGTCGCCGGCTCGGCTGCCAGGGGATCGCTCGCGGCCAGGCCGATGCCCCAGATCGCGTCCACCGGGCTGGCCTCGACCAGCACCCGGTCGGCGGTGCCCAGAAGGTATTTCTTCAGCGAAGCGTTCTGGCCGAACTTGCCGAGGTTGCCTTCGATCACGATTCCCACCCGCTCGGCGTTCCAGCGTGCCTCGTCGAAGCCGGCGACTTCGCGGCCGAGGGCCTTCGCCTCGCCTGGGCTGCGCGCCGCCAGGATGCGCTCGAGCAGCCTAGGGTCGTCGAACAAGCGTGCCTTGGCCGCCATCATGTAATGCTCGGCGCTGGCGTAGCGCACCCCGTCGAGCTTGAACGAAGCCTCGTACCACTGGCTGAAACAGCTCTTGCCGACCTTGTCATCCGTCGCCGGGCGATGTCCCCAGAAATACAGGTACTTGAAGCTTTCGCCGGCCGCGCAGCGCTGGCGCAGCCGCTCGACGTCCATTATCTCGCTCATCGGCATTCGTCCCTGGAGCCCGTGAAAAGACGCCAAGGATATCCCGAAGTGGTGTTCAGGCGCGTATCCGCGCCCAGTCCAGGCCGAAACGCGCCAGGTACTTGCGCAGCCGGTCGGCGTCGTTGGGGTTGCGCTTGTCCTGGCGCGAAACGGCGAAAAGCCGGCGTCCCGCCTCGGAAAGGGTCTTAGCCCCGCGGCACACCTCCAGCACCGCCTGCAGTTGCAGGCGGTCGAACAGATCCAGGGCCTCCACCCGCTGCCCCAGCAGATCAGCCAGTGGCTCCCGGCCCGCATCGAGCCCCCAGGCCTGGCGCAGGCGGAGGATCTCCTCCTCGACCAGCGCCTCGTCGATCCGCCCGCTGTCGGCCAGGGTCGCCATCCGTGTGATGGAAGCCGACAGCTCGCGGAAGTTGCCGGCCCAGCGCGCTTCGCTGGAACCGGCGAAGGCCAGGTAGCGACGCTTGGCCTCCAGGTTGAAACGCACCTGCCGCCCCTGCTCGCGGGCGTGCCGCTCCAGTTCGAAGTCGATGTTCGGCTCGATGTCCTCGCGGCGTCCAGCCAGGCCCGGCAACTCGAAGGTCCACAGGTTGATGCGGGCAAACAGATCCTCGCGGAACAGGCCTTCGGCCACTCGTCCGCGCAAGTCGCGGTGGGTCCCGGCGATAAGCTGGAAGTCGCTCTCTACCTCACGGTCCGAACCCAGCGGGAAGAAGCGCTTTTCTTCGATCGCCTTGAGCAGCATCGCCTGTTCGTCGGCGCCCAGCTCGCCGATCTCGTCGAGGAACAGCATGCCGCCGTCGGCTGCGCGCAGCAGGCCTTCGCGCGCGTTCTGCGCGCCGGTGAAGGCGCCCTTGACGTGGCCGAACAGTGCCGACATCGCGCCGTCGCCGCGCAAGGTGGCGCAGTTGACCTCGACGAAACGCCCGTCGAGCTGGTGCCGGCTGCGCTTGAGTTCATAGATGCGCCGGGCGAGGAACGATTTGCCGGCACCGGTCGGCCCCACCAGCAGCATGGGTGCCCGCGAACGCACGGCGACCCGCTCGATCTGCTCGATGGAGCGGTTGAAAGCGGCATTGCGCGTGGCGATTCCCGACTTGAGCAAAGCCAGGCTTTCCTCCTGTTCGCGGCGGAACCGCGAGGCGATGCGGTCGTAGCGGGACAGGTCGAGGTCGATCAGCGTCGCCGAGCCCTCGGGATGGCGCGCCTCGTCCTTGCGCCGCGACGGCGAGGTCTGCACCAGCCGGGCCGGCAGGTAGCGCGCCTCGGTAAGGAGGAACCAGCAGATCTGCGCGACATGGGTCCCGGTGGTGATATGCACCAGGTAATCCTCGCGCTCGGTGTCGAAGGGGTAGGCGCCGACGAAATCGTGCAGGGCGCCATAGACCTCCTCGAAGTCCCAGGGGTTGCGCAGTTCCATCTGCTGCAGGCGGACCTCGGTATGCGGCGACACCGCGGCGATGTCGGCGCGAATCCGCTCGGCCAGGCCGAGGTCGCGGGCGTCGTTGCCGTGGATCAGTTCGAGGCGATCGATCGGCAGGTCCGGCTGCTGGCACAGGCCGATGCTCGGCCGCCACTTTTGCCAGCGCGCCGCGCCCTTGCCGAGACGGTCGAGGGTGGCGCCGATGAAGCCGATGGCGACCGTGCGTTTCATCACTTCTTATCCTTCAAGATAAATAACGATATGAAAATATATAGAAATAGCCAGGCATCTCTCCATCGAATTCGCCGACGAAGCGCAATAAAAAATTTATTTACCTTTAAAATCAAATAGTTAAACAAAAAACAGGTTCATCGAGAAAAACCTGGCACGCCGCTCGCTATATCGATTTCGACCGCATCGCCCATGCAGGCCGACGGGTCGGGACTCCAGTCCCGCCGGTGCCCGAGCCCACCCCTGGTGTCGGCGTCGTGCATGCCGCCCGCAACAACGACGGTCATTCGCGAATGACGGCAATGCCGCTTCGCGGTTCGATAGCTCAGCCTGGTAGAGCAACCATCCACGAAATGGTCTGTCGCGGGTTCGACTCCCGCTCGAACGTTGCCTTAACGGCAATCACTCAATGGCAACACCCGCCGGTGTGGCCGAGGCGAACTGCACAAGCGGCCAGGAAGGCCGGAGAACGCAAGGGAGCCGAAGCCGCCGCCGGCCCGTCCGGCCCGCGGTTCGGGCACGGGGCAAGGCAGGCCGGGGATCGAGGGAATCGATCGTATGGACAGGACGTCCGCCAGGCCAACCTCCTCCGCGCTCCACCCGCGACGCTCGACGGGCCGGCAACACCGGCACCACGGAAGAATGAAAGGAATGAAGAGATGAAAATGCTGAAGCGCTTTATCGTGAAGAAGAACGAACGCGGCCTGCTGTACTCCGAAGGCGACTTCCTCGCCGTGCTCGAACCGGGCACCTACCGCCGCTTCGATCCGTACGACCGCCTGAGCCTGGAAAGCTTCAGCCTGAACACCCCGCAGTTCGAACACCGCCTGGCCGGCTACCTGCGGCAGTGCGAACCGCAACTGGTGGAGCGCTACTTCACCCGGATGGACCTGGGCGACAACGAGGCCGGCCTGCGCTACGAGGACGGCGTGCTGGTGGAGCTGCTCGCACCGGGCAGCCGCCGACTGTACTGGAAAGGCCAGACCGAGCAGCGCCTGGAGCGCATCGACCTGACCCAGGACTATCGATTGTCCGCCGCGCTGGTCGCCCAGTTGCACCAGCCGAACCTGCGCGACCGCGCCCTGGCGGGCCTGGACGCAGTGTTGCTGGTCCAGGTGCCGGCGTTCCAGGTCGGCGTGCTCAAGGTCGACGGCGCCCTTGCCGGCCTGCTGCAAGCCGGACAATACGGTTTCTGGCGCTACAACCGGCAAGTCAGCGTGGAACTGGTCGACACCCGTATCCAGGCGCTGGAGGTCAGCGGCCAGGAGATCCTCACCCGCGACAAGGTCAGCCTGCGCCTGAACCTCGCCGCCAACTGGCGCTACAACGACGTACTCACCGCCTTCTCGCGGCTGAGCAAGCCGCTGGAGTACCTGTACCGCGAGCTGCAGTTCGGCCTGCGTGCGGCAGTGGGCACCCGCACCCTCGACGAACTGCTGGAGAACAAGCAGTCGATCGACGAAGCGGTCAGCGCCCACCTGGCCGCCAAGCTGGAAGACAGCGGCCTGGAAGTGAGCGGCCTGGGCGTGCGCGACATCATCCTCCCGGGCGAAATGAAGACCCTGCTGGCGCAGGTGGTGGAGGCGGAGAAGGCGGCCCAGGCCAATGTGATCCGCCGCCGCGAGGAAACCTCGGCGACCCGCTCGCTGCTGAATACCGCGAAGGTCATGGAGGAAAACCCGACCGCGCTGCGTCTGAAGGAACTGGAAACCCTGGAGCGGGTGGCCGAGCGCATCGACCGGATTTCGGTATTCGGTGGCCTGGACCAGGTATTGAACGGACTGGTCACGCTGAAGCAGGCCTGATCACGAACGATAGCCGCGCCGTCGACAAGACGGCGCGGAGCACAAGGAAAGCACGATGAAAGACATGAATATCCTCGAAGTGGCCGGCGGCAAGCCGATCAAGCTCTGGACCCAGGGCGTCCCGGTGGAGGAGGAAGCGCGCCAGCAGTTGCTGAACACGGCGAAGATGCCCTTCATCTTCAAGCACCTGGCGGTGATGCCTGACGTACACCTGGGCAAGGGCTCGACCATCGGTAGCGTGATCCCTACCCTCGGCGCGATCATCCCGGCCGCGGTGGGCGTGGATATCGGCTGCGGAATGATCGCCGCGCGCACCTCGCTGGTCGCCGCCGACCTGCCGGACAACCTGCACGGCCTGCGCAGCGCCATCGAGCAGGCGGTACCCCACGGCAAGACCTTCGGCCGCCGCGACCGCGGCGCCTGGCACGAGGTACCGGAGGCGGCCGACCAGGCCTGGAAGGCGCTCGCCGGTCGCTTCAAGGCGATCACCGACAAGCACCCGAGGCTGGAGAAGACCAACAACCGCCAGCACCTGGGAACCCTCGGCACCGGCAACCACTTCATCGAGGTCTGCCTGGACGAGGCCGACCGCGTCTGGTTCATGCTGCACAGCGGTTCGCGTGGGGTCGGCAACGCCATCGGCAACCTGTTCATCGAACTGGCCAAGGCGGACATGCGCCAGCACATCGCCAACCTGCCGGACAAGGACCTGGCCTACTTCGAGGAAGGCAGCCGGCACTTCGACGACTATGTGGAAGCGGTCGGCTGGGCCCAGGATTTCGCCCGGCAGAACCGCGCGCTGATGATGCACGCGGTGATCGAGGCGGCGCGCCAGGTGATCCGCAAGCCGTTCGAAGCCAACCTGGAGGCGGTCGATTGCCACCACAACTACGTGCAGAAGGAGCGCCACTTCGGCCAGGAGGTACTGGTCACCCGCAAAGGCGCGGTGTCCGCGCAGAAGGGCCAGCTCGGCATCATTCCCGGCTCGATGGGGGCGAAGAGCTTCATCGTCCGCGGCCTCGGCAACCAGGAAGCGTTCTGCTCGTGCAGCCACGGCGCCGGGCGGACCATGAGCCGGACCAAGGCGAAGAAGGTCTTCAGCGTCGCCGACCAGGCGCGTGCCACCGCCCACGTCGAATGCCGCAAGGACGCCGACGTGATCGACGAGATCCCGATGGCCTACAAGGACATCGACCGGGTCATGGAAGCCCAGCGCGAGCTGGTGGAAGTGCTGCACACCCTGCGTCAGGTGGTGTGCGTGAAAGGATGAGAGAAATGCAACGATTGAAGCTCTGGCTGGAGCGCCAACGCCAGGCCCAGTTCACGGACACCTGGAGCGAGCGTCAGCGCCGCGAGGCCTTGGCCCTGGTCGAACGCCGGCTGTGGGAAAACGACGCCGACTGGATCGAACTCAGCCGCGCACACAACGGCTTCGTTCGCGAAGCCGCGGTCCTCGCGCTCGGCGCCAACCCCGCGGCGGGGGCGCTGCTGGCGCTGATCGAGCGGGTCAACGATTGGGTCGGCCCGGTCAGGACCGCCGCCATGGCGGGCCTGGCGGACTACCTGGTTCCCGAGCAGGTACCCGCCCTCCTCGGTGCCTTGCCGCAACTGGTCGCCCTGGGCAGGAAAAGCCGGGCCGACCATGCCGCCCTGCTGGAGCAGGTGCGTGCGCTGCTGGCCGCCCCGGAACAACGCGAAGGGGTCCTCGAAGCCCTACTGCACGAACGTGCCGCCGCTGCGCGCTTTCTCCTGGAGAGCCTGCTGCGCCTGGAGCAGGACGCGCGGCTCGGGGTCCTCGAACGGGCGCTGCGCAGCCAGGACCCGAGCGTCCGCCGCCTCGCCCTGCTGGCGACAGCGGAGCTGCCGCAGGCCAGCGCGACCGGATTGCTGGAGCGCGGGCTCGTCGACAGCAGCGCCAGCCTTCGGGCCCAGGCGTTGCACCTGTACGAGCGGGCGCTGGGCGCCGGCTCGCTGCCGCAACCGATCATGGCCAGGGCGCTGCTCGACGCTTCGCCGAGCGTGCGCGGCCTGGCGCAGTACCTGGCGAAAAACGCCGGAACGGACGTCGACCGGGTCCTCGCCGAACGGCTTGCTTCGACACCGGCAACCAAGCGCGAGTGGCTGGGCCTGCTCGGCCTGGCCCGCGAGCGGCAGGCCCGGGCGGTCCTGCCGCTGACCCGGCAAGCCTTGCGCCACCCGTCACAGCAGGTGCGCGGCGCAGCGCTGGAAAGCCTTTCCGCGCTGCACGCCGAAAACCTCGGCGAAGCCTGCCTGCCAGCCCTGCACGATCCCTCCGCCAAGGTCTTCGCCAGCGCCTTGCGGTGGCTGCGCAACGTTGCGCCACAGGAACGCCCGCAGGGCCTGGACGATGAGCTGCGGAGCCTGCTCGACTCCGGCCGGCTCGAGCGGGCCGACCTCCTGCTGGCGCTCAAACCGTACTGGCAGCAGCTCGACTACCTGTTGCGGGCCCGCCCCGGCCTGGCGGCGGACGATTGGCAGCGACTGTTGTTCGCCTGGCGCGAGCGGCGCGGCAGCGCCATCGACTACGCCACATCGGCGGCGCGCCGCGAAGAACTGCTGGCGCATCTCCAGGCCTTGCAGGAACAGCGGCTGCTCTCCCGGCAGATCGTCATCGACGCGCTGCGCTGAGCGCCCATCTGCAAAGCAACCGCCGGGTTATCCAACGCTTCCTGCCGGTAAGGATCGGCGACCAGGCGCTGGACGGCGGCGGTCATCGCATCGTCATCACATCGGCTTGACGAATTCCTCACCAATGCCGACCTAGACTCGCGCCGGACCTGCCAGCGGGCCCGGCGCGAACCTCCGGGAGCCCCGTCCCGGCGGTCGAGGAGTCCCAGCCATGTCTTCTTCGCGTCTCGGCGTGCTTGTCCTCGCCCTGCTCCTGCTCACCGCCACCCTGCTCGGCGGCTGCGAAAGCACCCACCAGCACCTGCTCGCCCAAGGCTACCCGCCCGCCTATGCCGACGGTTTCGACGACGGCTGCGGTAGCGGCCGCCAGGCGGCCGGCTCGATCAGCGGCGAATTCCGCAAGGACGTTCTCCGCTACCTGCGCGAGGCGACCTACGCCAGCGGCTGGGGCGACGGCTTCGAGCAATGCAGGTCGATGGCGCGGAGCGAAGAGCGGCGGCGTTTCGAGGAACGCCAGTGGAACGACCGCGACGACGATTGGCAGCGCGACCGCGACCGCGCGCTGGCCAGGGCCTTGCGCGAGCGCTGATGCACGCTGCGACAACCATCCACAGCACCGATCCCGGTGCACTTGATCCACGTCAAGCCGGGCAGCGCGCCGCTGGCCTCTCCTCACAGGACCGGTTGTAACGCCTGATAAGGAGAAAAAAAGATGCAGTCCTCGCAACTGCTCCCGCTTGGCAGCCTGTTGCTGTCGTTCGTCACGCCCCTCGCCCTGGCCGATGCCCTGCACGACCAGGCCAGCGCGCTGTTCAAACCCATCCCCGAGCAGGTCACCGAGCTACGCGGCCAGCCCATCAGCGAGCAACAGCGCGAACTCGGCAAGAAACTGTTCTTCGACCCGCGCCTGTCGCGCAGCCATGTGCTCAGCTGCAACACCTGCCACAACGTCGGCACCGGCGGCGCCGACAACGTACCGACGTCGGTCGGTCACGGCTGGCAGAAGGGGCCACGCAATTCGCCGACGGTCTTCAACGCCGTGTTCAATGCCGCGCAGTTCTGGGATGGCCGCGCCAAGGACCTGGGGGAGCAGGCCAAGGGCCCGATCCAGAACAGCGTCGAGATGCACAGTACCCCGCAGTTGGTCGAACAGACCCTGGGCAGCATCCCGGAATACGTGGACGCGTTCCGCAAGGCCTTCCCCAAGGCCGGCAAGCCGGTCAGCTTCGACAACATGGCGCTGGCCATCGAGGCCTACGAGGCGACCCTGGTGACTCCGGACTCGCCCTTCGACCTGTATCTCAAGGGCGACGACAAGGCGCTCGACGCACAGCAGAAGAAAGGCGCCTCAAGGCATTCATGGACAGTGGCTGCAGCGCCTGCCACAACGGCATCAACCTGGGCGGCCAGGCCTACTTCCCGTTCGGCCTGGTGAAGAAGCCCGACGCCAGCGTCCTGCCCAGCGGCGACAAGGGCCGCTTCGCCGTGACCAAGACCCAGAGCGACGAGTACGTATTCCGCGCCGCGCCCCTGCGCAACGTCGCCCTCACCGCGCCGTACTTCCACAGCGGCCAGGTCTGGGAACTCAAGGACGCGGTGGCGATCATGGGCAACGCCCAGCTCGGCAAGCAGTTGGCGCCGGACGACGTGGAGAACATCGTCGCCTTCCTGCACAGCCTGAGCGGCCAGCAGCCGCGCGTCGAATATCCGCTTCTGCCGGCCAGCACGGAGACCACGCCGCGTCCCGCGGAATAACCGCCACAAGGAAAAACGGGGCTCCCTGGAGCCCCGTTTTTCCTCTATGGGACGACCTCAGACCACGCCCTGCGCCAGCATCGCATCGGCGACCTTGACGAAGCCGGCGATGTTCGCCCCCTTCACGTAGTTGACCCGCCCCTGCTCCTCGCCGTACAGCAGGCAGGCATGGTGGATCGACTGCATGATGCCGTGCAGCTTGGTATCCACCTCGCCCTCGCTCCAGCGCAGGCGCATGGCGTTCTGCGACATCTCCAGACCGCTCACCGCCACCCCGCCGGCGTTCGACGCCTTGCCCGGCGCGTAGAGGATACCGGCCTCGAGGAACAGGTCGACGGCTTCCAGAGTCGAGGGCATGTTGGCGCCTTCGGCGACACAGACGCAGCCGTTGGCCAACAGGCGCCGCGCATCCTCGGCATCCAGTTCGTTCTGGGTCGCGCAGGGCAGCGCGATATCGCAGGCCAGGCCCCAGGGCCGGCGCCCTTCGAGGAACTGCAGGGAAAACTGCTCCGCCATCTCGCGGATGCGCCCGCGGCGCACGTTCTTCAGCTCCATCAGGTATTCCCACTGCTCGTCGGAGAGCCCCGCCTCGGCATACAGGGTGCCTTCGGAATCGGACAGCGAGATCACCTTGCCGCCCATTTCCATGACCTTGCGCGCCGCGTACTGGGCGACGTTGCCCGAGCCGGAGATCGCCACCCGCTGGCCGTCGAAGCCGCGGCCACGATCCTTGAGCATTTCCTGGGCGAAGTAGACGCAGCCGAAGCCGGTCGCCTCCGGGCGGATCAGGCTGCCGCCGTAGCTCAGGCCCTTGCCGGTCAGCACCGAGGTGAACTGGTTGGACAGGCGCTTGTACTGGCCGAACAGGTAGCCGATCTCACGCGCGCCGACGCCGATGTCGCCGGCCGGCACGTCCAGGTCGGCGCCGACGTGACGGTACAGCTCGCTCATGAACGACTGGCAGAAACGCATCACCTCGGCGTCGCTCTTGCCCTTCGGATCGAAGTCGGAACCGCCCTTGCCGCCGCCCATGGGCAGAGTGGTGAGGGAGTTCTTGAAGACCTGCTCGAAGGCGAGGAACTTCAGCACCCCGAGGTTGACCGAGGGATGGAAGCGCAGGCCGCCCTTGTACGGGCCGATAGCGCTGCTCATCTGCACCCGGTAGCCACGGTTGACCCGTACCCGGCCCTGGTCGTCGACCCAGGGTACGCGGAACAGGATCGCCCGCTCGGGTTCGACGATGCGTTCGATGATGCCGGCTTCCAGGTAGTGCGGGTTGGCCTCGAGGAACGGCCAGAGGGAACGCAGCACCTCTTCCACCGCTTGGTGGAATTCGGGCTGATCGGGATCGCGCCGCTTCAGGCGCTCGAGGAAAGCGTCGACGGATTGCGTCATTTTTCTCACCGGTTTCTAGTTTTGTGAACAATTTTTTGCGCGTGACTCTAACAAGCCAGGCGGCACCTAGAAAGTGCGAAATGACGCATTGATGAATCTTTATGGTGCAAAACTGAAACTTTCCGGGTCCGCCAGAACGGCTCGGGCCAGAGCGCGCGCCCGGAACCAGGCTGCCTCCCGCGCAGGCCACGCACTGTTGACGGGCGACGAAAGCACCGTTTGCGTGCACCCGGCGCCAGATGCGAAAGGGCCTCCCCCGCCAGGGGGAGACCCTTCCTCTACCTACGGCCGGGTCTAGAAGTCGTAGGTCGCGGACAGGCTGAACACCTGTCCCTTGCTGGTTGCCCTGCCATCCAGGCGCCCGCCGCCCAGGCGATCCTGGTTGACCGTCTTCAACGGCACCTCCTTGACGAATTGCCGCGAGTAGGCCGCGTCGATCGACAACTCCGGCATCGACTGGAAGCGATAGCCGGCGCCCAGGGAGGCGAAGTAGCGATCGCCGTCGGGAATCCGCGGGTCGCGGGTGGCATTGTGGGTCGGCGTCTGGTCGTAGGCGACCCCGGCGCGCATGGTCCACTGGTCGGTCACCTTGTAGTCGCCGCCCACCGCCAGGGTCCAGGTGTTCCGGTAGGTGTAGGGGATGGAGACGATCGTGTTGCCGTGGGACTTGAGGGTCAGGTCCTGGAACGACGACCACTCGGTCCAGGTGGCGCTGGCGCCCAGGCTCAGACGGTCGTTGAACTGGTGTACCCAATCCAGCGAGGCGTAGGCGGGGATATCCAGGCGCGCCGAGGCGGAAGCGCCCATCCGCAGGTCCAGGCCGGGATAGGCCAGGCCCGGAGTGCCGCCCTCGATGGCGCCCTCGGTCAGCCCACCGTCGTGGTCGTAGAGGTTGTAGTGCCCCTTCAGCTTATTGCGGATCTTCGCGTGGTAGGCGAAGCCCAGGGTGTCGCGGTCGGTCGGCTTCCACACCGCGCCGGCGAAGAAGCCGGGCGAGGTGTTGTCCACCTTGACCCGCATCAGCGCGGACGAGTTCGAGGCCGGGAACGGAATCCCGCCCATGCCCGGGGAGTTGGCGGCCGAGGCATAGAGATCGAGGTTCTGGCTGACGAAGCCGGAGGTGCGCTGGATGATCACCCCGGCGCCCAGGGAGAAGTTGTCGTTGACCTTGAACGACAGGGAGCCGGTCAGGCCGATCGTCTCGATCTTGGTGTCCACCGCGAAATCGCGGCCTTTCCAGTTCGGGTCCCAGGTGCTGCGCATTCCCATCGGAACGACCTGGCTCAGACCGAAGGCGAAGCGGTCGTTGATCGGTACGACCAGGAAGCCGGTCGGCAGCCACGCGCCGAATCCGGCCTGGCCGCCATCGTTGGTACCCAGCTCGGGGGTGCCGGGCCCGTCCTGGTAGCCACCGGTCATGGGATTACCCTGGTAGTCGTAGGCATCACCGTTGTACTTGATGTCGATATCGGCGTAGTTGACCGTCAACTGGGCGATCCGCTTGTCGATGAAAGCCATGGCCGCCGGGTTGTTGAACGCGGCGCTCGGATCGTTGGGAAACAGCGAGCCGCCGGCCATCGCACGGCCCCAGCCCGCCGTGTTGGTGGTCGGCACCATGAAGCCGCCGGCTTGCGCCTGGGACGTGCCGAACAGTCCGCCGACGATCAGGGCGCAGAGCAATGGCAATGGTTTTCTGGCAAACAGGCAGGAAATATCGTTTTTGTTGTTCAAGGTTTCACCCCTGGTGGACTGCTAGTGCACGGGGCACGATGGTCGGCCTGCTTGAGCGTCCTGGCGGACACCCACCCCCAGACCGTTTTCCATGTGCGAACGAGGTTCTGCGCCGCCTCCGGCGGAAACTCCCTCGGACCTGCCGGCCCGCGAAGGACGCCTGGCAGCGGGAGCGCGAAACCGCTGGCGCCGAGGGCGCCAGCGGCAGCCCGGATTACGGGTTGACTACGAAGGCCGGGGTCGGCTGCACACTCAGGCTGTTGATCTTGCAGTTGCCAGCCAGCGACTGATTGCTGGCGCTGAGGGTGTTGGTGGCGTTGCTCCAGGAACCGTTGACAGTGCTCGGGCCACAGGTAGAGGAGAGAATCTTGAAGCCGACGCCATCGACCTTGCCGGCGGTGGTGCTGGAAACGGTCAGCTTCCACGGCAGGCCGGTCATCTGCGGCACGCTGCACAGGGTGTTGCTGCCACTGACGGTGACGCTGTCGATCGAGGCATAGGAGCCATCGGCGGCGGTCGTGCCCTTGAAGGTGATGTTGCAGGTCACTGGCAGATTGAGCGACGCCGGCGAGCTCACGCTGATGGTGCCGGGTGCGGTGAAGGCCGAGTTGACCGGGGTGATGGTGGCCGCGCTGGCCATGGACGAAACGCTCAGGCAGAGAGCAAGAGCAGCAAAGGACGGCAGGGACTTGATGGATTTCATTGTTTTGTATCCTTCCAGTGAGTTGGCAACACCCGCGGTTGCCGAGCCTTGATCATGCGGCAGGATCGTCGCCGACCCGCCCCCACGACCACCTTGTGCCTTCCCGTCCGATCCACCTGCCAGGCGAACCACACCACCCGCCTTGGCCGTGCGTACCGGGATTCGGGAGAGGCTTTACCTCATGAGTCCTATCCGGTGCCGACGCTGACGGTCCCCACGACGAGCCGGGACAGACCGGATATCGGAAAG
The DNA here is from genome assembly GCF_001813025.1 of Pseudomonas sp. HMSC066A08. Lineage (NCBI taxonomy): Bacteria > Pseudomonadati > Pseudomonadota > Gammaproteobacteria > Pseudomonadales > Pseudomonadaceae > Pseudomonas > Pseudomonas sp. HMSC066A08. The sequence continues at coordinate 20,248 of NZ_KV811270.1, read as the reverse complement.
ATCCGATAGGTTTGCCAACCCGCCGCGCCTCGGAATGCCCGCCTGGCCGACCTCCGCGAACGCAGGCCTGACAGGGCTGACAAACACCGCGAGGGGGCAGTGGACCAGTCAACGACGGGGGCCAGAGTACGGTCAGCGCGGCTCTGGAAAAGCCTAGCGAAAGAAGGGGGTTGCCCTTCCGAAGGAAGGTCGGTGAATGCCGTGGAGAGCGGACGAAGCGTCGCCACGAAGGAATCCTGATACCTCTGTCAACATCCGCGTCGGGAAGAAACGCACCATGACGGGGCATACCTACCAGAATTGGCAGCTCGCGAAGCGAACAGGCCAACCCAAAGTTAGGTTGCCAACTATCGGTCGGACGAGGACGGCACGCGAACGAGACCCGGCTGCAACTCGAACACCTCCACGCCCTCCGGCGTGGAGCGTCCGATCTTGACCTGTTGCGCCATCACACTGGCGCCGGGAGCCTGGCGAAAGTCCACGAACAGCCGGTCGCCCTCGTGGCGTATCGCCTCCGGCGGCACGACGATGGCCTGTTCGTTGCGATAGGTGGTGACCGTCAGCTTGGCGCTCATTCCCAGACGAATCTTCTGCAACTGGCGGGGATCGAGCGGCGCTACCGATACCGTCACCTCGAACTGCGGGCTACCTCCCTGGGCCATGCCGGGCAGAGCCTGTCCACCGAGGGCGGCGATGACGCCCGCCAGCGTGGTGCCCTCGAAGCCATCACCACTGATTTCCACCGCCTGCCCTTCGCGCAACTGGTTGATATCCAGTTCGGAAACCTTCGCAGATACCTTCAGCCGTTCGACGCTGGCCAGGCCGAACAACGCCTGCCCCTGCCCCAGCTTGCTACCGGCCTGCACCGGTTCGCGGCTGCCCTGCTCGCCAGCCAGGCCGGGCGCCGCGACGACGATACCGGCAAAGGGCGCGCGCACCGTACGGCCATCCAGCTGGGCCTGCAGCGTCTCGTATTTCACGCTGGCGTTGGCCAGGTCCATTTCGGCGATCTGGCGATTCTCGCCCTGCCCCTTGGCGCGGGTCGACTCCACTTCCCGCCGGGCCGCCTCCAGGTCCATGCGCTGCTGGCTGGCCTGTTGTTCGAGATCGTCGAGTTCGTTGCGCGGGACGATCCCACGCTGGAACAGTTCGCGGGTCTCGCGCAACTTGCGCTCGGTGCTGCTCTGCGCCAGCTGCGCGCTGCGCAGGGCACGACGGACCCGCGCCATCTCCTCGCCACGCTCCCAGTCGCGCAGGTCCTGCAGGGTGCGACGGGCCTTGAGCAGCGCCGACTGTGCCTCGCGCACCTGCACGGCGATCTCGCGGGTGTCCATGCGCAGCAGCTCCTGTCCTTCCGCGACCCGCTGTCCCGGCTCCACCAGCAGCGCCTCGACATTGCCGGCGAAGGGCGCCGCCAGGGTCACCACACGCCCCGGCTCCAGGCGTCCGACCAGGCCGATCTGATGCACCAGCGGGGCCGCCCGCACGGCGACCCAGCGCTCCCCTTGCGTGCGTTTCGCGGTGCCGCCGGCGAGGACCAGCCAGGCCAGCGCCGCGACAACCGCCAGGCCGGCGGCGAGCGGCAATGCCGGCCGGCGCAGGAAGGAAAACCGGTCAGTGGTCATTGAGCGAAATCTCCCAGCTATCCAGAGTCATGCCGACGATCAGGTCGAGCTGCGTCTGCGCATTGAGAAACGAGATCAGGGCATTCAATTGGGTGTTCTCGACGTTGCGCAGGTCGGTCTCGAAGCTCAGCACCTGGAAGTTGCTCGAACGCCCGACGCGCAGCTTTTCCCGCTCGATCTCCAGCTTGCGCCGCGACAACGCGGTGGCGCGCTGGGCGATCTGGTACTGGCGCCAGCGCGTGCCGAGGTCGCGCACCGCATCGATGACGTTCTGCTCCAGGGTCTGCCGGGCATCCTCGATCAGGATCTTCTGGTTCTCCACGTCGACCTGGGCGCGCACCTCGGCCTGCCGGCGGCTGAGGTCGCCGATGGGAATTTCCACCTGTACCCCGGCGTAGCTGTCCCAGCTGCGTGAATTGTCGCCGCCGCCCTCGCTGTAGCGGTCGCGGATCTGGCTGGCGCCGCCCACCAGCGAGACATCCCACAGTCGCTGGTTCTTCGCCAGCACCAGGTTGAGATCGGCCTGGCGACTGCCGATCAGGCGTTGCAGGTATTCCGGCTGCTGCTGCAGGGCGGTCCTGATCGCCTGCTGGCGGTCGACCTCGATCGGCGTGGCGGCCAGCGCATCGCTGGCGCGGATCTGCGTCGACAGGTCCAGTGCCAGCAGTTGCAGCAGGGCCAGGCGTGCGCTGTCGACCTGGTTGGCGGACTCCTCGACGTTGAGCTCCTGGCTGGCGACGTCGGCCTCGGTCTGCACGATCTCGAATTCGGCCATTCGCCCGGCGCGGATCATCGCCCGGTTGACCTCGAGCAGCTCCTGGGTCCGCGCCAGGGCTTCGCGAGCGATGCGCGCCTGCTCCTGGGCGCGCAGCAGCTCCCGGTAGGCGCCGATGACCTGGCTGATGGTCTGCGACACGCTGGCCTTGAGTTGCAGGCGATTGGCGTCTTCGGAGAGACGTGCCAGGCGCAGCGGCGCGGTGGTGACGTCCCAGCCCGCATCGCGCAGCAACGGCTGGACGACGGTCAGGTCGAGACCATCGCTGCGGTAGCGCCCGGCCTCGTCGGCGGTGCGGAACTGCTTGACCCAGGCCAGGCTGAAGCGAGTGCCATATTCGCCAAGCAGGGTCGCGGTGGGCGAGACATTGCTGCTCCTCGTGCGGTCTTCGGTGGCGCGGTTGGCGCGATAGTCGCCGCGCACCACCAGCTTCGGGTTGAAGGCGTCGGCGGCGACGCGCAGGTCGAACTTCTGCGCGATCCGTTGCAGGTAGGCGCTACGGATTCCACGGTTGTTGCGCAGGCCAAGATAGACCGCGTCGCTCAGGCTGAGGTCGATCACCTGCTCGCTGAGCAGTATCGACCTGCCCTGCTCGCGGGCCATGCTCGGTACGTCCGGACTCAGCGCCGGGTTGACGCTGGCCGCCACCGGAAGAACGGCGACCAGCCACAGCACGCCCAGGCCCCACCTATTCATCGCGCAGCGCCTCGACCGGTTGCAGGCGAGCCGCCGAGACCGCCGGATAGAGCCCGAAGAACAGCCCCACCAGCAGGGTACTGCCCATCCCCAGCGGCAGGGCCGCGTAGGCCAGGGAGAAGGTCCAGCCGGAGAACCTGGCGTAGAGATACGCAGCCGCCACGCCGAGCACCGCGCCCGACAGCGCGCCCGCGGCGGTCAGGGTCACCGCCTCGATCAGGAACAGGTTGCGGATGTCCCGCTGGCGCGCGCCCAGCGCCATGCGCACGCCGATTTCCCGGCGGCGTTCGGCGACACTCATCAGCATCACGTTCATCACCCCGACGCCGCCGCCGAGCAGAGAGATGATCCCCAGTCCGGCCAGCAGGTAGGTGAAGGTCCGGGTCTGCCGCTTGAGTCCATCGAGCACCTGCTGCGAGACCTGGACCTGCGCCTCGTGACCGGGCAACCGCGCCGTCAGGGCCGCGCCCAGGGCCGCGCCGACGCTATAGACGTCCGCTCCCGGCGTGACCCGCGCGACCACGTGGCTGACCTCGGCGGCCGGCTGCAGGCGCGGCATGCCCGGCGCCGGCACGAACAGCGAGTCGTTGGCGGCGAACGGCAAGAGGGCGGCGCTGGCCTGCGGCTGGAGAATGCCGATCACGCGGAACAGATAGTCGTTGACCGTCAGTTGCTCGCCGAGGCGCAGCGGATCGCCGGGCGCCCCCAGGGCTTCGGCGATTGTCGCGCCCACCACCACGTAGGTGTCGTGATCGTCGAAGCGCGAGAGGAAACGTCCTTCGCGCAACCGCAGCCTGGCGGCGGCCGCGAGCCCGGCGCTGGCGCCGACGATACTGGCGTTGCTGGTGCGGCCGTGAAAGGTCACCGGGGCCGAGTACAGGCCCAGCGCCGCCAGGTGCTCCAGGCCGGCCACGTCGCGGAGCAGCGGTCCGGTGTCGAGCGCCGCCGGCATCGGCATCGGCGCCTGCGGGGCGAACGGGAACTGCACCACCAGGGTGTCGGTGCCCATGTCCTTGAAGATGCTCATCGCTTCGTCGGTCGCGTTGCTGCCGATGTTCAGCATCGCGATCACCGACGAACAGCCCATGACGATGCCCAGCAACGCCAGCAGCGAGCGGCGCCCCAGCCCACGAAGACTGGCGAGGGCCTCGTGGAGCAATTGCCGGGGCGACGGGCTGGCGCTCACCGGCAGGCCTCCGCCAGGTCCTCGTGCACCTCGCCATGCCGCACTGTCAGTTGGCGCCCGAGACGGGCGGCCAGGCCGGGATCGTGGGTGACCACCACCAGGGTCACCTGGCGCTCGCGGTTGAGCGTGAGGAGCAGCTCCAGCACTTCTTTCGCGGTGCTCGCGTCGAGGTTGCCGGTTGGTTCGTCGGCGAGGATCAGCGCCGGCTCGCCGACCAGCGCGCGAGCGATGGCGACGCGCTGTCGCTGGCCGCCGGAGAGGTCCGCCGGACGATGGCCGGCGCGCTCGGCCAGGCCGACCCGGGCGAGCATCGCCTCGGCCCGCTCCAGCGCCTCGCGGCGCGACACCCCTCGATAGCTCAGGGGCAGCGCGACGTTGTCCAGCGCGTTCAGCCGCGGCAACAGGTTGAAGCTCTGGAAGACGAAGCCGATCAGACGGTTGCGGATCGCCGCCAGTCGGTCCCCGTCGACGCTGAAGATGTCGTGCTCGGCGAAGCGGTAGGCACCGCTGTCCGGGCGGTCGAGCAGGCCGAGGATATTCAGCAGGGTGCTCTTGCCCGAGCCCGACGCGCCGACGATCGCGCAGCTTTCTCCGGGAAAGATGTCCAGGCAGACGTCTTTCAGTATCTGCAACGGCTGGCCCCCCAGGAGGTAGCCCTTGCCGATCCCCCGCAGGGAGATCAATGATTCGTGCTTGTTTGTTGTTGGCATTCGCACCCGACCGCTCGCATCCCTTCAAGGCCCGCCCGGTCGTACCGCCGCAAGGCCGGCGATACAGGCCGAACGGCCATACTGCTGATGATGGAGACAGCGCACAAGCCGCCACCACCGGCAACGCTACCCCGAGGCGCCAGCGCCGAGCGAAGGTAGCGGCTGGTCCGCCCGGCCGATGCCGGTACTCGATTCCGCCGGGCTTCGCCATGTGGCGCGGCCTCTCCGGGCAGGCGGTATTGAGCGCACGGATCGGCTGCGCAGACCACTAGCAGAGCTGACACCATCGCGGCCGTCGATGCACCCCCATCTTTAGTTAGGTGAAGGCTCAGGCATGCTGCTTGGGAGCCTCCCCCCGGGTACCGCCGATGGAGGTGTCCTGCGCAGTTCCCATGTTCCCCAGCGCATGGCTCATTGAATTCCAGGCATGAAAAAACCGCCGGCCGGCAACGCCGGCGGGCGGTTTCTCGAGGGCGCGCTTATGCCAGTTTCTTGTAGCGCACGCGGTGCGGCTGGGCCGCGGCGTCGCCCAGGCGCTTCTTGCGGTCCGCCTCGAACTCGGTGTAGTTGCCTTCGAAGAAGGTCACCTTGCCATCGTCCTCGTAGGAGAGGATGTGGGTGGCGATCCGGTCGAGGAACCAGCGGTCGTGGGAGATCACGATGGCGGAGCCGGGGAAGTCCAGCAGCGCCTCTTCCAGCGCACGCAGGGTTTCCACGTCGAGGTCGTTGGACGGTTCGTCGAGCAGCAGCACGTTGCCACCCTGCTTCAGGGTCAGGGCCAGGTGCAGACGGCCACGCTCACCGCCGGAGAGGTCCTTGACGAACTTCTGCTGGTCGGCGCCCTTGAAGTTGAAGCGACCGACATAGCTGCGCGACGGGACTTCGTAGTTGCCGATCCTGATCTGCTCGAAACCGTCGGAGACCTGCTCCCACACGGTCTTGTTGCCTTCCAGGCTGTCACGGCTCTGGTCGACGCTGGCGATCTGCACGGTCTCGCCGATCTCGATGGTGCCGGAGTCCGGCTGCTCCTTGCCGGTAAGCATGCGGAACAGGGTCGACTTGCCCGCGCCGTTGCCGCCGATCACACCGACGATGGCGCCCTTGGGAATGCTCAGGGACAGGTTGTCGATCAGCACGCGGTCGCCGTAGCCCTTGGTCACATTGTGCAGTTCGATGACCTTGTCGCCCAGGCGCGGACCGGCCGGGATGTAGATCTCGTTGGTCTCGCTGCGCTTCTGGAATTCCTGCGACTGCAGTTCCTCGAAGCGCTGCAGGCGCGCCTTGGACTTGGCCTGGCGGCCCTTGGCGCCCTGGCGCACCCACTCCAGCTCGGCCTTCATGGCCTTGGCGTGGGAGGCTTCCTGCTTGGCCTCCTGGGCCAGGCGGGCGGCCTTGGATTCCAGCCAGCCGGAGTAGTTGCCTTCGAACGGGATGCCATGGCCACGGTCGAGTTCGAGGATCCAGCCGGCGACGTTGTCGAGGAAGTAGCGGTCGTGGGTGATCGCCACCACGGTGCCGGGAAAGTCGTGCAGGAAATGCTCCAGCCAGGCCACCGAGTCGGCGTCCAGGTGGTTGGTCGGTTCGTCCAGCAGCAGC
>NZ_KV811270.1:534-13560 GCF_001813025.1 Pseudomonas sp. HMSC066A08 | reverse complement strand
TCCAGGTGGTTGGTCGGTTCGTCCAGCAGCAGCATGTCGGGAGCCGACAGCAGCAGGCGGCACAGCGCTACGCGGCGCTTTTCGCCGCCGGACAGGTGCTCGACCTTGGCATCCCACGGCGGCAGGCGCAGGGCGTCGGCGGCGACTTCCAGCTGGCGCTCCAGGTTGTGTCCGTCGGATGCCTGCAGGATCGCCTCCAGCTTGGCCTGCTCGGCGGCCAGGGCATCGAAGTCGGCATCCGGCTCGGCATAGGCAGCATAGACCTCGTCCAGCCGCGCCTGGGCCTGCTTGATCTGGCCGACGGCCTCTTCGACGATGTCGCGCACGGTGGCCTGCGGGTCCAGCTTGGGCTCCTGCGGCAGGTAGCCGACGTTGATCCCCGGCATCGGCCGGGCCTCGCCTTCGATCTCGGTGTCGACGCCGGCCATGATCCGCAGCAGGGTGGACTTGCCCGCGCCGTTCAGGCCGAGCACGCCGATCTTGGCGCCGGGGAAGAACGACAGGGAGATGTCCTTGAGGATTTCACGCTTGGGCGGAACGATCTTGCCGACCCGATGCATGGTGTAGACGTACTGAGCCAAAACGAGCACCTCATGAAGAAAAGGAAAAAAACTCGGCCAAGTATATGACAGACCGAGAGAAAGCTGGCCAGCCACCCCGGTTTTCGTGGGGCGAGGCGCTTCGCCGGCGAATGTTCGCCGTCCGATTCCAGGTCGCTACGGTGACGCTGAGCAGCGTACTGGCCGCCTTTACCATCTCCGCGACCCTCGTCCTGTCGAAGGCGTTCTGCCCGAACGAGGCGACCACCATCGCCCCGCGCGGGGTCTGGGTGGGCCTGGCACTGCTCGCGGCCATGGTGCGGCCTCTCAAGACCTGACGCGAAGCAAGGCGTGGGTAGATCCACCTTGCTACAATTGATCCAAATCAGTCTCAAAAAGAACAAAAAATCCTCAAAAATGACATTCGCTCCCAGACCCGCCCAGCTACCCGACTCGCCGCACAGGGACAGTCTCGACCCAGCGCCAACCCCGTCGTCTCAAGACCAGCGTCTGCTCAACGCCCTGGCCACCGCGATGGTCAGTCATCCGCGCGCCACCATGGGAGAACTGGCGGAACTGGCAGGAGTGAGCAGGGCAACCCTGAACCGTCATTGCGGTACCCGCGAAGGTCTCAAGCGGCGCCTGGAAAGCCATGCCAGGAGTACCCTCGAACGCCTCACCCATAGCGCCGCCCTGCAGCGACTGGAGCCGCGGGACGCGCTACGCGAGCTGATCCGGGAACACCTCGCCCAGCGCGATCTGCTGGCGCTGCTGATGTTCGAGCAGAACCCGGGACACCAGGCCGGGCATGGGGACGCCAGTTGGCAGTCCTATATCGAGGCCCTGGACGCCTTCTTCCTGCGCGGCCAGCAGAAGCGTGTGTTCCGTATCGATATCAGCGCGGCGACCTTCAGCGAACTCTTCATCGTCCTGATCTACGGCATGGTCGATGCCGAGCGCCGCGGTCGCGCGGCCAGCGCCGGGTTGTCCGCCACGCTGGAGGAGCTGTTCCTGCGTGGCGCGTCGAACCCCGCACAACCTGCCTACCCTTGAGCGGGCAGTCGCCAGCCGCTAGCGCCGTTTCCCAGACGTTTACCCGGTCAACTCCTGCCGCCTCGATGTACCACCAGGCTCCGTCCCTCGTCCCAGCCTCCACCGAGCGCGCGGAACAGGTCGACCAGGGCGATCTGCCGCTGGGTGCTGCCGTCGATGAAGGCGATCTCGTTGAGGAAGCTGCTGCGCTGCGCATCGAGGTAGCGCAGGTGGTTGTCGACGCCACTCTCGTAACGGGCCTTGGCCAGCTTCAGGGCTTCGTTGCTGCTGTTCGCCAGGGCGCGCAGGGCCTTCTCTTCGCGACGCAGGGTATCGCTGGCCGCCAGGGCGTCGGCGACCTCGCGGAAGGCGGTTTGGATGGTCCCCTCGTAGGCGGCCACCGCCGAATCCTTGCGCGCCTCGGCCAGGCTCAGGTTGGCACGGTTGCGCCCGCCAGCGAAGATCGGCAGCGTCAGCGTCGGCAGGAAGCTCCAGGAGCGCGAACCGCCATCGAACAGGCCGGACATTTCCGCGCTGGAGGTGCCGAAGCTGCCGGTCAGGCTGATGCGCGGGAAGAACGCCGCGCGCGCCGCGCCGATGTCCGCGTTGCGCGCCCGCAAACGATGTTCGGCGGCAAGGATGTCCGGGCGTCGCTCGATCAGCTCGGACGGCGTGCCGGGAGCGATGTCCTGCAGCAGCTTCGGCCGCTGCCCCGGATTCCGCGGAATCGCCTGCGCGGCATCGTCGCTACCCAGCAGGAGCACCAGCGCGTTGAATGCTTGCTGTTTCTGCCGCAGGTTGCGCTCCTGCTCGGCGCGCGCCTGCTCCACCAGGCCAAGGGCTTCCTGGTAGTCCAGCGCGGTGGCGGCGCCGGCCGCGCGGCGCTGGTCGATCAGGGCGAAGGAATACTCGCGGCTGACCAGGGTCTGACGGGTCAGCGCCAGGCGCCGCAGGGCGCTGTCGTAGCTCAGGTAGGCCTGGCTGACCTCGGCGACCAGGGCGATCCGTGCCGCACGCGCTGTCTCCTCGCTGGCCAGGTACTGTTGCAGGGCTGCGTCGGTCAGGCTCTTGATCCGACCGAAGAGGTCCAGTTCGTACTCCGGCAGGGCCAGCCCGACCTGATAGCTGCTGGCCACTTCCGAGCGATTGCTGGCGGACAGGTCGGCCGGCTGCCGCTGGCGGTTGCCGGTGGCGGCGGCGTTCAAGCCCGGAACCCGGTCGGCGCGCTGGATTCGGTACTGCGCGCGGGCCGCCTCGATATCCAGGAGGGTCTGGCGCAGCGAGCGGTTGTTATCCAGGGCCATGTCCACCAGGCGGCGTAGTTCGGCATCGACGATGAAACTCTTCCAATCCAGCGTATCGATGGCCGCGCCCTGGCGCTGGGCGGCGGCACCGCTCCAGCTGTCGGCCACCGGCGCGACGGGACGTTCGTAGGTCGGCGCCATGGAGCAGGCGCCGAGGGTCAGGGCGATCAGCAGCGCCGATACGCCGAAAGCAGGTTTGCGCATCTCGTTCACTCCCCGGCCGAAACGGCCTGTTCGATGGGTGCCGGCTTGCTGCGCAGCAGCGACAGCAGCCAGACGAAGCAGATAGGTACGAACAGCACGCCGAGGAAGGTGGCGCTGAGCATCCCGCCGATCACTCCGGTGCCGATGGCACGCTGGCTCGCCGCGCCGGCACCGCTGGCCAGGGCCAGGGGTATCACGCCGAGGATGAACGCCATGGAAGTCATGATGATCGGCCGGAAGCGCAGGCGCGCGGCCTCGATGGCGGCGTCGCGCAGGCTATTCCCCTGCTCCCAGAGTTCCTTGGCGAACTCGACGATGAGGATCGCGTTCTTCGCCGAAAGACCGATGATGGTGATCAGGCCGACCTTGAAATACACGTCGTTGGACATACCCGCGACCATTACCGCGAGCACCGCGCCGATGGCCCCGATCGGCACGATCAGCATCACCGACAGCGGGATCGACCAGCTCTCGTAGAGCGCCACCAGCAACAGGAACACCACCAGGATGGCGAGGGCGAACAGGCTGGTGGCCTGCCCGGCGGAGACCTTCTCCTGATAGGACAGGCCGGTCCACTCGTAGCCGATGCCGGCCGGCAGCTGCGCGGCCAGGCGCTCCATTTCCGCCATGGCTTCGCCGGTACTGAAGCCGGGCGCGGCGTCACCGACGATGCGGATCGACGGGTAGCCGTTGTAGCGCACCAATTGCACCGGTCCCTCTTCCCATTTCACGCTGACGAAGGCGCTGAGCGGTACCAGGTTGCCAGCAGCGTTAGGCACGTACAGCTCGAGCACGCTTTCCGGGGTCATCCGGTTGCCCTGTTCGGCCTGGATCACCACCCGCTGTTGGCGCCCCGCATTGGTGAAGTCGTTGATCACCTCCGAGCCGAAGGCAGCGGACAGCGTGCCGCTGATGGTCTCGAAGCTCACCCCCAGGGCGCGGGCCTTCTCCCGGTCGATCAACAGGCGCAGCTGCGGCGCTTCGGCCAGGCCTTCCATCATCGCGTAGAGGAATTTCGGGTTGGTCTGGATCTCGCCGAGCAAGGTATCGCGGGCCTGCAACAAGGCCTCGCGGCCGAGGCCACCGCGGTCCATCAGGCGTAGGGCGAAACCGCCGGAGTTGCCCAGGCCGTCGATCGGTGGCGGCGACACGGCCATGATGGTGCCGTCGTCGGGCAGCGCGAAGTGCTGGTTCAGCGCGGCGATCTCGGCGGCGGCCGACTGCTCGGCGCCTCGCTCGGACCAGTCCTTGAAGGTCGGGAAGGCCAGCGCGGCATTGTCGCCCTGGCCGGAGAAGCTGAAGCCCGAGACCAGGAACACCGAAGCCACCGCCTCGCGGGACTTGAGGAAGCGCTCGAGTTCCTCGCCGGTGGCATCGGTGCGCACGCGCGAAGCGCCAGGCGGCAGTTGCACGTCGACCACCATGTAGCCGAGGTCTTCCGCCGGCACGAAGGCTTCCGGCAGGCGCAGGTAGAAGTAGCCGAGCATGGCCACCAGGCCGGCGTACACCAGCATGAAGCGTCCGGCACGCGCCACCAGCTTCGAGTTGAGCAGCGAATAGCGCTCGGTGGCGCGGGCGAAGCCACGGTTGAAGGCGCCGAAGAAGCCGCGCTTCTCGTGGTGCCCTTCGGGAATGGGCTTGAGCAGCGTGGCGCACAGCGCCGGGGTGAAGGTCAGGGCGAGGAAGCCGGAGAACAGGATCGAGACCGCCAGCGACACCGAGAACTGCTGGTAGATCACCCCCACCGAACCGGCCATGAAAGCCAGCGGCAGGAACACAGCCGAAAGCACCAGGGTGATGCCGACGATGGCGCCGGACACCTGCTTCATCGCCTTGACCGTGGCCTCGGCCGGTGAAATCCCCTCCTCCGCCATGATCCGCTCGACGTTCTCCACCACGACGATGGCGTCGTCCACCAGGATGCCGATCGCCAGGACCATGCCGAACATGGTCATCATGTTCACCGAGAACCCCAGCAGGTACATCACCATCAGCGTACCCAGCAGGCACACCGGCACCACGATGGACGGGATCAGGGTGTAGCGGACGTTCTGCAGGAACAGGAACATCACCAGGAACACCAGGACCATCGCTTCGATCAGGGTGTGGATCACCTTCTCGATGGCCACGTCGACGAAGCGCGAGGTGTCGTAGGGCACGCTGTACTGCATGTCCTCGGGGAAGAACGCCGACAGTTCGGCGAGACGCTGTTTCACCAGGGTAGCGGTCTGGATCGCGTTGGCCCCGGGCGACAGCTGGATCGCCCCGCCCACGGTGGGCGTGCCGTTCAGTCGCGAGGAAATGTTGTAGCTCTCCTTGCCGAGTTCCAGGCGCGCGACATCGGCGAGCCGGACCAGCGAGCCGTCCTCGTTGGCGCGCAGCACTACCTGGCCGAACTCCTGCGGATCGTCCAGGGTGCCCTTCACCGCCAGGGTCGCCGTCAGCTCCTGCGCGGAACTGCCCGGTGCGCTGCCGAAGGCGCCGGCCGGCACCTGCACGTTCTGCCCGCGGATGGCATTGCTCACGTCGTCGATGGAGAGGCCGAAGCCCACCAGCTTCTGCGGATCGATCCAGACCCGCATGGCCGCCTCGGAAGAGAAGAATTGCAGCTTGCCGACGCCCGGCAGGCGCCGCAGCTCGTTGTTGATATTGCGCGCGGCGTAGTCGCCGAGGGCGGTGGTGTCGCTGCGCTGAGCGCCTTCCTTGTAGCTGAGCGCATAGATCAGCAGGAAACCGGCGCTGGTCTGCTCGACCTGCAGGCCCTGGGTCAGCACCGCCTGCGGCATGCGCGCCTCGGCTTTCTTCAGGCGGTTCTGCACGTCCACCTGGGCCAGGTCCGGATCGGTGCCCGGCTCGAAGGTGACGACGATCTCGGCGGTGCCGTTGGAGTTGTTGGTCGACTCGAAGTAGAGCAGGCCCTTGGCGCCGTTCAGCGACTCCTCGAGCACACTGGTGACGGAGTCCACCAGCACCTTCGCCGAGGCGCCGGGATAGGTGGCGGTGATGGTGATCTGTGGCGGCGCGACATTGGGGTACTGCGCTACCGGCAATTTGGAAATGACCAGCAGGCCGGCCAGGGAGATGAACAGGGCCACCACCCAGGCGAAGTTCGGCCGCTTGATGAAGAATTCGGACATCGGAAAATCCTCGGGGCGAACCCGCCCTTACTGTTGCGGCGCAGGTGACTGGGCTTGCGCCTGGGCACCATCCGGCTTCGGCACGATCTTCACCCCCGGCTGCACCGCAGCCAGGCCGCCGACTATGACCCGGTCACCCGGCTCCAGGCCCTCGGTGATCTGCCAGCGCGAACCCTGCATGACGCCGGTACCGACGCTGCGCGCCTCGGCGCGCTCGTCGGCGCCCACCACCATCACCTGGGCGCTGCCGTCGCTGGAGCGGTGCACGGCCCGTTGCGGCACCAGGATCGCCTGGTTGTCGATGCCCTGGGGCGTACGTACGCGCACGTACATGCCCGGCAGCAGGACCCCGTCGGGGTTGGCGAACTTGCCGCGCAGGGCGATCTGGCCGGTGCCGCGATCCACCGCCACGTCGGCGAACTGCAACGCGCCCTGGCGCTCGTAGGGCGTCCCTTCGACGCGCAGGGTCAGCGCCTGGCTGTCGCCGGCGGCCAAGGTGCCTTTCTTCAGGGCGTCGCGCAGGCGCAGGGCCTCGGCCGCGGTCTGGGTGAAATCCGCATAGATCGGATCGAGCTGCTGGATACGCGCCATCAGCGTCGCCTCGCCCTGCCCGACCAGCGCGCCCTCGGTCACCAGCGCGCGGCCGATGCGCCCGGAGATCGGCGCAGTGACCGAGGCGTAGCCGAGGTTCAGGCGCGCGGTCTCCAGGTCGGCCTGGGCCGAGCGGGTCGCCGCCTCGGCGCTGCGCAGGTCGGCGGTGGCGGTATCGAAGTCCTGCTGGCTGACCGCCTGGATCTTCACCAGCGGCTCGTAGCGACGTACCCGCGCCTGCGCCTCGAACAGCACCGCGCGGTTCCGCGCCAGCTCACCCTCGGCGCGCGACACCGCAGCCTTCAGCGGTGCCGGATCGATCTGGAACAGCAGGTCGCCAGCCTTGACGTCGGCGCCCTCCTCGAAGCGCTTCTGCACGACGATGCCGGCCACCCGCGCGCGCACCTCGGCGACCCGCACCGGTTCGATCCGCCCAGGCAATTCCGAGCTCAGCGCCAGGGGCTCGGCCTGCACCGTCAGGACCTCCACCGGCAACACCATTTCGGCGGCCTCCTGTCGCTCTTCCGCCGGCCCACAACCTGCCAACGCGATGGCCATAGCCAACGCCCCGATCCTTCCTATTGCACGCAAATCAGCCATGACACACCCGACCGTTGATTGAAAACGGATCGAATGGTACTTTTTCGATCTAATTGAGTCAATATTGTCTCAAATGATCTTTTGACACTCGATTCCTTTGGACGCGAGGCCAGTTTTCTGCACAATGCGCACAATCAGAAAAGCCAACCGGGACCCATCGATGACCCTGATTTCCCATGACGAGCGACTCATCAAGGCGCTGGCAGTCGCTATCGTCGACCGCCCGCGAGCGACGCTGAAAGAACTGGCCGAGGCGGCCGGCGTAAGCAAGGCCACCCTGCACCGCTTCTGCGGCACGCGGGACAACCTGGTGCAGATGCTCGAGGACCACGGAGAGACCGTACTGAACCAGATCATCCAGGCCTGCGACCTGGAACATGCCGAGCCTCTGGAGGCGTTGCAGCGCCTGATCAAGGAACACCTCACCCACCGCGAGCTGCTGGTATTCCTGGTATTCCAGTACCGCCCGGACTTCCTCGACCCGTACGGCGAAGGCGCACGCTGGCAGTCCTACCTGGAAGCGCTGGACGCCTTCTTCCTGCGCGGACAGCAGAAAGGCGTGTTTCGCATCGACATCACGGCGGCCGTGTTCACCGAACTGTTCATCACCCTGGTCTACGGCATGGTCGATGCGGAACGTCGCGGACGGGCGGCCAGCTCCAATTCCGCGCATACCCTGGAGCAGATGTTCCTCCATGGCGCCTCCAATCCGGCTCGCTCCTGACCCTCGCGCCCGCGGCGGCGCCCCTCTCGTCGGCGCATGGCACGGACCGATCGGCGTGCCGTCGACTTCGGCCGCCCGGAGGCCTGCTCGGCACACGGGAAGATCAGTCGTCACGGGCCCTGCGACAAAGTGCCTCGACAGCCGGAAAGGACCGTGACGCTCGTCGGCGATACTGGCACTTGGCCTTGCTTCCGGGCATCCTAACTGTCTACCGAATCACACCTCCCCCAGGAATTCCGGTCAGTGTCGACCCCCTCGCTAACCCCGTCGCCGCCTCCCGCCGGCGACCCACTGACCGTACCCGACCGACCGGCAGCCAAGGCTGGCCTGCTGTTGCTGGTCCTGTTGATGCTCGGCCTGCTGCTCTGGCAGATGAGCCAGGAGCTGCGCCAGCAGGAACGCTTCGAACACGAGCGAGCCGCGGCCCAGCTCGATCGTCTCAACGACCGCCTGTCCCTGACCCTCGAACTCAAGGCACGCACCGCCCTCGCCCTGCTGCCCGGCGTGCCCCCCAGCGAACGTAGCGAGATCCAGGGCAGGCTGTTGCCGCGCATCAGCGAGGCGCTGCCGCAGGTCCGCCAGTTGCAATGGGTGGACGGCGCCCCGCAGACGGGCAGCCCGTCGCCGGAAACGACGCTGCCCGAGCAGTTGCGCCAGCACGCCGGCTCCGGCCTCTACCACTATTGCCTCGACCCGCGCGACGGCGAATCCCTCTACCTGACCCTGCGCGAACCCGGCAGCCGCCGCGACAGTGGCTTCTGGCTGTTGCACCTGGCCAGCGACAGCCTCGCCCAGTGGAGTCCCGACCTGCCCATCGGCAACCTGCTCTGGCGCCTGGAAGACCAATACGCCGGACGGGTGCTCTGGCATACCCCGGGGAGCACGGCGCTGCTCGAGGACATGCAGACCCTCGGCGTGGAACCGCTGCGCAACAGCGACTGGCAGCTTCGCGGGCTCTACGACAGCACGCGGGTGCGGCTCGGCCTGCTGCCGGGAATCGGCGGCGAGCTGGCAATCTTCCTCCTGCTGGTCGGCGTCACCGTGTACATGCTGCTGCGCCTGCACCGCGAGCAGCAAGGCCTGCGCGCCATGACCCTGGCCTCGCAGCGCAGCCTGCGCCAGGCCGCCACGGCACTGGCGGCGATCGACGAGCGGGTGCTGGTGACCCGCGCCGACGGCCGCCTCAGCTACCTCAATCCCCAGGCCGAACGCCTCTTCGGTATCAGTTCGGCCCAGGCCCGCCAGCATCACCTGCTGGGCCTGCTGCCGGACCTCGAGCCAGGCTGGCTGACGGACGCCGGTGGCGACGGCGAGACCCGTAGCGAGCTGCTGCCGCTGCGGGTGCGCGGCGAACCGCGGACGTTCACCCTCAGCCGCCATCCGCTGGCCAGCTATCCGGCGCTCGCCGAACAGGCCTGGACCCTCCGCGAGCAGATCCTCCAGGGCGGGCAGGTCTGGGTGTTGCGCGACGTCACCGAGGAACAGCACGCCCTCGGCGTCCTGGAGGAAACCCGGCGGCGCTACCAGGACATCTTCGAAGGGGTCGGCGTGGCCCTCTGCGTGCTCGACCTCTCCGCCCTGCGCCAGGCTCTGGTGGAGCAGGGCCTGGACAGCTGCGCCGCACTGCGCGCCTGGCTCGCCGGCGAACCCGGGCGCCAGCAGGCGCTGCTGGAGCGGATCCGCATCACCGAGATCAACGATGTCAGTCGCCGCCTGCTGCAGATCGATTCCACCGAACAGGCATGGCAGCGCTTGCTCGACCACGGCCCGCTACAACCGGACAGCCTGCGCTTGCAGGTGATCGAGGCGCTCATCGAACGCCGGCCGGTACTCGAACTGGAAGCCACGCTGCGCTGCGACAAGAGCACGCCGCGACACCTGTGGTTGCAACTGCGCCTTCCGGAAAACCCCGGCGAATGGCATGCGGTGACACTCAGCCTGTCCGACGTCACCAGTCGCAAGGAAGTCGAACTGTCGCTGATCGAGCGCGAGAAGTTCTGGTCGGATGCGGTCCAGGCGGTGCCCGACACCCTCTACATCCACGACCTGCACGCGCGCCGGGTGATCTTCAGCAACCATCACCTGGGCCAGCAGTTGGGCTACAACCAGGAAGAACTGGCGCGGATGGGCGAGAACTTCTGGGAAACCCTGCTGCACCCCGACGACCAGGAATACTACTGGCGCATCCGCAACCTGCAGCATGTGGTCGGCGACGGCCTGCTGCTCGACAGCCAGCTGCGCTGGCGCCACCGCGACGGCCGCTGGCACTGGCTCGATATCCGCGAACAGGCCTTCAGCCGCGACCGCAGCGGTCGCGTGGCGCGCCTGATCGGCGTGGCCAAGGACATCACCTTCACCGTCGAGGCGAACAACGCACTACGCGAGAACGGCCGACGCTACCGCATGCTGGCGGAAAACATCAGCGACGTGATCTTCTCCACCGACGCCGAGCTCAACGCCAGCTACGTCAGCCCCTCGGTACAACATGTGTTCGGCTACAGCCCGGAATGGGCGCTGCTCAACGGCCTCCACCAGACCGCCACCAACCCGCGCCAGCTCGGCCGCCTGAACGGCCTGCTGCGCCGCGTGCGGCACGCCATCGGCGACCGCCAGAAGCTCGCCGAGCTGCGGGAAAACCCTGGCCAGCATCTGTTCGCCCTCGACTGCCTGCGCGCCGACGGCCGCAAGATTCCCATCGAACTGCGGATCGTCCTGATGTGGGACGAACACGACCGCTTCGAAGGCCTGCTCGGCATCGCCCGCGACATCAGCCAGCAGCGCCGCGCCGAACGCGAGCTGCGGATGGCGGCGACGGTATTCGAACACTCCACGGCGGCGATCATGGTCACCGACCCGGCCGGCTACATCGTCCAGGTCAACGATTCCTTCTCGCGCCTGACCGGCTACAGCCCGGCCGATGTGCTCGACCAGCAGCCGCGCCTGCTCACCGCCGACCGCCAGGAAGCCAACCAGCTCAAGCACGTGCTCGCCAGCCTGCAGCACAGCGGCAGCTGGGAAGGCGAGATCCTGCAGAAGCGCAAGACCGGCGAGCTCTATCCGTCCTGGGTCGGCATCACCGCGGTGCGCGACGAGGAAGGCGATCTGGTCAGCTTCGTCTGCTTCTTCAGCGACATCAGCGAGCGCAAGGCCAGCGAGCGGCGCATCCACCGCCTGGCCTACTACGACGCCCTCACCCACCTGCCCAACCGCACGCTGTTCCAGGACCGTCTGCATACCGCCCTGCAGCAGGCCGAGCGCAACGGCCAGTGGGTGGTGCTGATGTTCCTCGACCTCGACCGCTTCAAGCCGATCAACGACTCCCTCGGCCACGCCGCCGGCGACCGCATGCTGCAGGAAGTGGCGACCCGCCTGAGCGCCTGCGTCAGCCAGGACGATACCGTGGCGCGCATGGGCGGCGACGAATTCACCCTGCTGCTGCCTTCCCAGGGCGACCGCGAGATCGCCCTGAAACGGGCGATCCAGGTCGCCGAGCTGATCCTCGGCCGTCTGGCCCGGCCATTCACCCTGGAAGGCCGTGAATTCTTCGTCACCGCCAGCATCGGTGTGGCCTTGTCGCCCCAGGACGGCGCCGAACTGAGCCTGCTGATGAAGAACGCCGACACCGCGATGTACCACGCCAAGGAGATGGGCAAGAACAACTTCCAGTTCTACCAGGCCGAGATGAACGCCCGCGCCCTGGAGCGCCTGGAACTGGAAAGCGACCTGCGCCGCGCCCTTGAACTGGGCGAGTTCGTCCTCCACTACCAGCCGCAGTTCACCGGCGACGGCCGCCGCCTGACCGGCGCCGAGGCCCTGCTGCGCTGGCAGCATCCGCGCCGCGGACTGGTTCCGCCGAGCGAGTTCATTCCGGTGCTGGAGGAGATCGGCCTGGTGGCCCAGGTCGGCGACTGGCTGCTGGCGGAAGCCTGCAAGCAGTTGCGCAGCTGGCACAAGGCCAAGGTGCGGGTGCCGAAGGTCTCGGTGAACCTCTCGGCACGGCAGTTCGCCGATGGCCAGTTGGGCGAGCGGATCGCCGCGATCCTCTACGAGACAGGCATCCCGCCGGCCTGCCTGGAGCTGGAGCTGACCGAGAGCATCCTGATGAGCGACGTCGCCGAGGCCATGCAGATCCTCTCCGGGCTCAAGCGCCTCGGCCTGGCCATCGCGGTGGACGACTTCGGCACCGGCTACTCCTCGCTGAACTACCTCAAGCAGTTCCCCATCGACGTGCTGAAGATCGACCGCAGCTTCGTCGACGGGCTGCCCCACGGCGAACAGGACGCACAGATCGCCCGGGCGATCATTGCCATGGCCCACAGCCTGAACCTGATGGTGATCGCAGAGGGCGTGGAAAGCCAGGCCCAGCTGGACTTCCTTCGCGAGCACGGCTGCGACGAGGTGCAAGGCTACCTGTTCGGCCGGCCGATGCCCGCCGAGCAGTTCGGCATGCTCTACGCCAGCGATGTGCTGTTCATGTTCAACGAGGGCTGAGCCGCCGTGCGGCGCGCTTGAGCGCCGCTTGTCCGCGACATGATGGCCTTTCATGTGCCAGCACCCGCCGCATGGGTTAGAATGCGCGCCTTTTCCCAGCACCGATCCTTATGAGGACCGCCATGTTCAGCCGTGATTTGACCCTCGCCCGCTACGATGCCGAACTCTTTGCCGCGATGGAGCAGGAAGCCCAGCGCCAGGAAGAGCACATCGAGCTGATCGCCTCCGAGAACTACACCAGCCCGGCGGTGATGGAAGCCCAGGGTTCGGTGCTGACCAACAAGTACGCCGAAGGTTATCCGCACAAGCGCTACTACGGCGGCTGCGAATACGTGGATATCGTCGAGCAACTGGCCATCGACCGCGCCAAGCAACTGTTCGGCGCCGACTACGCCAACGTCCAG
>NZ_KV811270.1:0-434 GCF_001813025.1 Pseudomonas sp. HMSC066A08 | reverse complement strand
GTTCGGCGCCGACTACGCCAACGTCCAGCCGCACGCCGGCTCCCAGGCCAACGCCGCGGTCTACCTGGCCCTGCTGTCGGCCGGCGACACCATCCTCGGCATGAGCCTGGCCCATGGCGGCCACCTGACCCACGGCGCCAGCGTCTCCTCCTCCGGCAAGCTGTACAACGCCGTGCAGTACGGCATCGACGCCAATGGCCTGATCGACTACGACGAGGTCGAGCGCCTGGCCGTGGAGCATAAGCCGAAGATGATCGTCGCCGGCTTCTCCGCCTATTCCCAGGTCCTCGATTTTGCCCGCTTCCGCGCCATCGCCGACAAGGTCGGCGCCTACCTGTTCGTCGACATGGCCCACGTCGCCGGCCTGGTCGCCGCTGGCGTCTACCCGAACCCGGTGCCGTTCGCCGACGTGGTCACCACCACCACCCACAAGA
>NZ_KV811269.1:0-64022 GCF_001813025.1 Pseudomonas sp. HMSC066A08 | reverse complement strand
GTGAGCTACGACATCAACCCGCTGGGCTTCTTCTGAGCGGTCCTCAGCCGCCGCGGATCGCTCCGACCCGCGGCCTTTCCGCCAAGGCACCTGCGGGTGCGCTCGTCCCGCGTCCCGACGCGGCTTTCCCCATGGCGGGTTCTGGCGCGACGCGGCCCTGGCCGCGTCTTTTTTTCGCCTCGCCGCCGCCCCTGCATGGACTAGGCTTCTGCCCTGCACCAGGGCGAACCAGGGGGGCGCAACGGCGTTCTCCCGGCGAACCTTGGGCGGGACAGGCAGTCCCTACCAAATCAGGGGGAAAACTCCTTCGAAAGTCTCATTCGGAGCGAGCCCCGCTGATGTTTAACTCGACCTGCCGGAATCGCCCGGCCCCACCAGAGAGGATCGACCCCATGTGGACCAAGCCCAGCTTCACCGACCTGCGTCTCGGTTTCGAAGTGACCCTCTACTTCGCCAACCGCTGATCCGTTCGGCCCCGGTCTTCCGGGGCCTCCCTCCAGCCCGCGGGGCAGACCCATGCACATCCGTATTCTCGGTTCGGCCGCCGGCGGCGGCTTCCCCCAGTGGAACTGCAACTGCCGCAACTGTCGCGGGGTCCGCGACGGCAGCGTAGCGGCCCAGCCACGCACGCAATCCTCCATCGCCCTGTCCGACGACGGCGAGCGCTGGATCCTCTGCAACGCCTCGCCCGACATCCGCGCCCAGATCGCCGCCTTCCCGGCCCTGCAGCCGGCGCGTCGGCCGCGCGATACGGCGATCGGCGCGATCGTCCTGCTCGACAGCCAGATCGACCACACCACCGGCCTGCTCAGCCTGCGCGAAGGCTGCCCGCACGAAGTCTGGTGCACGCAGATGGTCCACCAGGACCTCAGCGAAGGCTTCCCGCTGTTCCCCATGCTTTCCCACTGGAACGGCGGCCTGCGCCACCGGCCGATCGCCCTCGATGGCGAGCCTTTCGCCATTCCGGCCTGTCCGCGCCTGCGCTTCACCGCGATCCCCCTGCGCAGCAGCGCGCCGCCGTATTCACCGCATCGCGGCGACCCGCATCCGGGCGACAACATCGGCCTGTTCGTCGAGGACCTCGATAGCGCCGGTACGCTGTTCTATGCGCCGGGCCTCGGCGAGGTGGACGAGGCGCTGCTCGAATGGATGCGCCGCGCCGACTGCCTGCTGGTGGACGGTACGCTCTGGCGCGATGACGAGATGCCGGTCTGCGAGGTCGGCGACAAGCTCGGCCGGCAGATGGGCCACCTGGCGCTGAGCGGGCCGGGCGGCATGCTCGAGGTGCTGGCGAAGGTGCCGGCCGCGCGCAAGGTACTCATCCATATCAACAATACCAATCCCATCCTCGACACCGCTTCGGCCGAACGCGCCGAACTGGATGCCAGCGGCATCGAAGTGGCCTGGGATGGCATGCACATCCAGCTTTAGGGGGCCAACATGAGCCGTGCCGCCATGGATCGCGCCGAATTCGAACGGGCGCTGCGCGACAAGGGACGCTACTACCATATCCACCATCCGTTCCATGTCGCGATGTACGAAGGCCGTGCCAGTCGCGAACAGATCCAGGGCTGGGTGGCGAACCGTTTCTACTACCAGGTCAACATCCCGCTGAAGGATGCGGCGATCCTGGCCAACTGTCCCGACCGCGAGGTCCGCCGCGAGTGGATCCAGCGTATCCTCGACCACGACGGCGCCCCCGGCGAGGCGGGCGGCATCGAGGCCTGGCTGCGTCTGGCGGAAGCGGTGGGCCTGGAGCGCGAACAGGTGCTGTCCGAGGAGCGGGTGCTGCCCGGCGTGCGCTTCGCCGTCGACGCCTACGTCAACTTCGCCCGTCGCGCCAGTTGGCAGGAGGCGGCGAGCAGTTCGCTGACCGAACTCTTCGCCCCGCAGATCCACCAGTCGCGGCTGGACAGCTGGCCGCGCCACTATCCGTGGATCGAGGCGGCCGGCTACGAGTATTTCCGCAGCCGCCTGGCCCAGGCCCGGCGCGACGTCGAGCACGGCCTGCGGATCACCCTGGAGCACTATCGGACCCGCGAGGCACAGGAACGCATGCTGGATATCCTGCAATTCAAGCTGGACGTGTTGTGGAGCATGCTCGACGCGATGAGCATGGCCTACGAACTCGAACGCCCGCCGTACCACACGGTGACCCACGAGCGGGTCTGGCATCGGGGGCTGGCATCATGAGCCTACCGTCGCTCGACAGCGTGCCGATGCTGCGCCGGGGCTTCCGCTTCCAGTTCGAACCGGCCCAGGACTGCCATGTGCTGCTCTACCCCGAAGGCATGGTCAAGCTCAACGACAGCGCCGGGGAAATCCTCAAGCTGGTCGATGGCCGCCGCGACGTGGCGGCCATCGTCGCGGCGCTGCGCGAGCGTTTCCCCGAAGTCCCCGGCATAGACGAAGACATCCTGGCGTTCCTCGAGGTGGCCCATGCGCAATTCTGGATCGAGCTGCAGTGAAAGCGTGGGGCCGCCGCTCTGGCTGCTGGCCGAGCTGACCTATCGCTGTCCGTTGCAGTGCCCGTACTGCTCGAACCCGCTGGAATTCGCCCGCGAGGGCGCCGAGCTGAGTACCGCGGAATGGATCGAGGTGTTCCGCCAGGCTCGCGAGCTGGGCGCCGCACAGCTCGGTTTCTCCGGCGGCGAGCCGCTGCTGCGCCAGGACCTCGCCGAACTGATCGAGGCAGGGCGCGGCCTGGGCTTCTACACCAACCTGATCACCTCCGGCATCGGTCTCGACGAGGCACGCCTGGCGCGCTTCGCCGAGGCCGGGCTGGACCACGTGCAGATCAGCTTCCAGGCCGCCGACGAAGAGGTGAACAACCTGCTCGCCGGCTCACGCAAGGCCTTCGCCCAGAAACTGGCGATGGCCCGCGCGGTGAAAGCCCATGGCTACCCGATGGTGCTCAACTTCGTCACCCACCGGCACAACATCGACAACATCGAGCGGATCATCCAGCTGTGCATCGAGCTGGAAGCCGATTACGTCGAACTCGCCACTTGCCAGTTCTACGGCTGGGCCGCGCTGAACCGTGCCGGGCTGCTGCCGACCCGCGCCCAACTGGAGCGCGCCGAGCGGATCACCGCCGAATACCGCCAACGGCTGGCCGCCGAAGGCAATCCGTGCAAGCTGATCTTCGTCACCCCCGACTACTACGAGGAGCGGCCGAAGGCCTGCATGGGCGGCTGGGCCAGCGTATTCCTCGACATCACCCCCGACGGCACCGCGCTGCCGTGTCACAGCGCGCGGCAATTACCGGTGCAGTTTCCCAACGTGCGCGAGCACAGCCTGCGCCACATCTGGTACGAATCGTTCGGCTTCAACCGTTACCGCGGCGACGCCTGGATGCCCGAGCCGTGCCGCTCCTGCGAGGAGAAGGAGAGGGACCACGGCGGCTGCCGCTGCCAGGCGTTCCTCCTCACCGGCGATGCCGACGCCACCGACCCGGTCTGCGCCAAGTCGGCACGGCACGATCTGATCCTCGCTGCCCGTCGCCAGGCCGAGGAGGCGCCGCTTGGCCTGGACGCGCTGACCTGGCGCAACCAGCGCGCGTCACGCCTGATCTGCAAGGCCTGAGGCAATGGTCGACTACGGCGACTGGCCGAGCGACTGGAGCGCCGAGCGCGCGGTGGCCGCCGGGCGCGATTTCAGCGAGTTGAAGGCGGCCCATGGCGGGCTGGCCTGGGTGGAATTCGATCCGGCCAGCGCGCGCTCGCGCCTGTACCTGTGGCGTGACGGCGTGCTGGAGGAGCCCACCGCGCCGGACGGCTCGGTGCGCAGCCGGGTCTACGAGTACGGTGGCGGCGCCTGCTGCGTGACGCTCGACGGGCTGGCCTGGGTCGACGAAACCGACCAGCAGGTACGCCGCTGGCGAGCGGGCCGTGCAGCCCAAGTGCTGGGCGGCGGGGCGCAGTGTCGCTACGGCGACCTGGCCTACGTGGATGCCTGGGATGCCCTGCTGGCGGTGGAAGAGAGCCATGAGCCGACCGGGGTCGTGCATCGCATCGTGCGCCTGGACGCCGATGGCGCGCGCCGGGTGCTGATCGAGGGTGCCGATTTCTACGCCGCGCCGCGTGCCGCCGGCCAGGGACGGCGGCTGGCCTGGATCGAATGGGACCGTCCGCACCAGCCCTGGACCGAGACCCGCCTGGGCCTGGCGGAGAATGGGCGTACGCGCTGCCTGGCCGGAGCCGGAGGCGGCGAGTCGATCCAGCAACCACGCTTCGATCCCGCCGGCCGCCTGCACTGGCTGAGCGACCGCGACGGCTGGTGGCGCCCCTGCGCCGAGGTAGCGTTGGCCGGCCGCTTCGCCGATGCCGACCACGCTGGCGCGCCCTGGCAACTGGGCGCTTGCAGCTACCTGCCGCTGGGAAAGGGAAGGCTGCTGCTCAGTCGCGTCGAGGCCGGCGGCGGGCAACTGTTCCTGCGCGAAGCGGACGGCAGCGAGCGGCGCCTGGCCGCGGACTGGAACCGGTTCGCCGGACTGGCCGCGGATGCCCGGGCGTTCTACTGCATCGCGGCGGCGGCCGGACGCCTGCCGGCGCTGCTGGCGATCCACCGCGACGACCTGCGTGTCGAGGTGCTGCGTGGCGGCGAGCGACCGCTGGCGGTGGACGACCTGTCGCATCCGCAGGCCTTCGTCTATGGGCTGGGCAACGGCGAAAACGGCCACGGTTTCTTCTATCCGCCGCGCAATGCCCGCCGCCGCGTCGATCCCCGACGTCCACCGCCGCTGCTGGTGTGGCTGCATGGCGGACCGACCTCGATGCATTCGCCGGCGTTCGATTCCGGCCTGCAGTTCTGGACCCAGCGCGGTTTCGCCGTGGCGGCGTTGAACTACCGTGGCAGCAGCGGCTACGGCCGCGCCTATCGGCAGCGCTTGCGCGGCCAGTGGGGGCGCCTGGAGTTGCGCGATATCGAGGCCGCGCTGGCGCAGCTGGACGCGGAGGGACGGATCGACCGCGCCCGGGTCTTCGTCCGTGGCGCCAGCGCCGGAGGCTACAGCGCGCTGCGCGCCCTGGCTTGCCTCGATGGCCTGCGCGGCGGCGCCAGTCTCTATGGGGTCAGCGATCCGTTGGCACTGGCGCGTTGCACCCACAAGTTCGAGGGCGACTACCTCGACTGGCTGATTGGCGACCCGCTGCGCCAGCGCCGTCGCTACCTGGCGCGCAGCCCGGTGCTTCAGGCCGGGCGTATCCGCGCGCCGGTGGTGTTCTTCCAGGGCGGGCTCGACGCGGTGGTGGTGCCGGAGCAGACCGAGGCGATGGTCGCCGGCCTGCGGCGCAGCGGCGTGCGCGCGGAGTGTCATCGCTATCCGCAGGAGCGCCACGGTTTCCGCCAGCCGGCCAATCGTGCCCATGCGCTGCTGGCGGAATGGCGCTTCTACCTGGGCTTGCTGGAGGATTGAAAGGACCCGCCAAGGTCGCATTGCAATAACCGACGAATACAGTAGGCTGCCGGCAATGTCCGATAACAATAAGAATGGTCTGTCAGATGAGCCACGACCTCAGCCAACTGCGTAAATTCGTCTCGCCCGAGATCATCTTCGGCGCCGGCTGCCGGCACAGCGTCGCCAACTACGTGAAGACCTTCGGTGCGCGCAAGGTCCTGCTGGTCTCCGACCCC
Organism: Pseudomonas sp. HMSC066A08; assembly: GCF_001813025.1. NCBI lineage: Bacteria > Pseudomonadati > Pseudomonadota > Gammaproteobacteria > Pseudomonadales > Pseudomonadaceae > Pseudomonas > Pseudomonas sp. HMSC066A08. Next base: position 58,388 of record NZ_KV811269.1, on the reverse strand, counting down.
GGCGTGCTCGCCGCCGGCTGGGTCGCCGACATCCAGGCAAGCCTGGAGGGGCAGGGCATCGACTATTGCCTGTATACCGACGTTTCGCCCAACCCCCGGGTCGACGAGGTGATGCTCGGCGCCGAGTTCTATCGCAGCGAGGGCTGCAACGTGATCGTCGCGGTGGGCGGCGGCAGCCCGATGGATTGCGCCAAGGGCATCGGCATCGTCGCCGCCCATGGCCGCAGCATCCTCGAGTTCGAAGGCGTCGACCGGCTGCGGGTGCCGAGTCCGCCGCTGATCCTGATCCCGACCACCGCCGGGACTTCGGCGGACGTCTCGCAGTTCGTGATCATTTCCAACCAGGACGAGCGCATGAAGTTCTCCGTGGTGAGCAAGGCGGTTGTGCCCGACGTCTCGCTGATCGACCCGGAAACCACGTTGACCATGGATCCCTTCCTTTCCGCCTGTACCGGCATCGATGCGCTGGTACACGCCATCGAGGCGTTCGTCTCCACCGGCCACGGGCCGCTGACCGATCCCCACGCGCTGGAAGCGATGCGCCTGATCGATGGCAACCTGGTACAGATGATCGCCAATCCCGGCGACATCGCCCTGCGCGAGAAGATCATGCTCGGGAGCATGCAGGCCGGGCTGGCCTTTTCCAACGCCATCCTCGGCGCGGTGCATGCCATGTCGCACAGCCTCGGCGGCTATCTCGACCTGCCCCACGGCCTGTGCAACGCGGCGCTGGTCGAACACGTGGTGGCGTTCAACTACAGCGCCGCGCCGGAACGCTTCAAGGTGATCGCCGAGACCTTCGGCATCGATTGCCGCGGCCTGACCCAGGGGCAGGTCCGCCAGCGCCTGGTGGACCACCTGATCGCCTTCAAGCACGCCGTGGGTTTCCACGAGAGCCTCGCCCTGCACGGGGTCGGCAGCTCCGACATTCCTTTCCTCTCGCGCCACGCGATGCAGGACCCGTGCATCCTTACCAACCCGCGCGAGTCGAGCCAGCGCGATGTCGAGGTGGTCTATGGCGAGGCCCTCTGAGCAGCAGCAGGAGGCCCTGGCCGGGTTACTCGGCCTGGGCAGCCACTCCGCGCGCAAGAGCCACTACCCGGAGCTGCTGGCGCGCCTGGAGGAGCTGGAGGCCGAGCGCAACCGCTACAAATGGCTGTTCGAGCACGCGGTGCACGGCATCTTCCAGGCCAGCCTCGGCCAGGGGCTGCGCGCCGCCAATCCGGCGCTGGCGCAGATGCTCGGCTACGACGATCCGCAACAGGTGCTCTGGTCGCTGGAGGACATGGCCGGGCAACTGTTCGTCGGCGGCGAGGCCGAAATGCGACGGATCCGCGCGCTGCTGCGCGAGCGCGGCGGCCTGTTCGGCTACGAGACGCGCCTCTGGCGCAGGGACGGCAGTCACATCGAGGTATTGATGAACCTGCTGCTCAGGCACGACGAGGAAGAATTGGTCGAAGGTTTCGTCGCCGACATCACCGAGCGGGTCCAGGCCCAGCAGCGCCTGCAGACCATGAACGAGGAGCTGGAGCGGCGGGTAGCCGAGCGCACCCACGAGCTGGAAGAGCTCAACCGCCAGTTGCGCCAGGCGCGCGACGCCGCCGAAGCCGCCAACCACAGCAAGGACAAGTACCTCGCCGCCGCCAGCCACGACCTGCTGCAACCGCTCAACGCGGCGCGGCTGCTGGTCGATACCCTGCGCGAGCGGGGCCTGCCGGCCGCCGAACTGCAACTGGTGGAGCGCACCCACCTGGCCCTGGAAGGCGCCGAGACCTTGCTCACCGACCTGCTGGAAATCGCCCGGCTCGACCAAAGCGCGATCCGTCCGGACCTGGACGACTATTCCCTCGACGAACTGCTCGCTCCGCTGGCCTCGGAGTTCGAGGAAGTCGCGCGTGCCGCCGGCCTGGCCCTGCGTGCGCGGATCCCGCGACTGGCAGTGCGCACCGACGCGCGCCTGCTGTCGCGGATCCTGCGCAACTTGCTCAGCAACGCCTGCCGCTACACCGAGCGCGGCAGCGTGCTGCTGGGTGCGCGCCGGCGTGGCGGCAAGGTACGCCTGGAGGTGTGGGACACTGGCCGGGGCATCCCCGCCGACCAGTTGCAGGCGATCTTCCTCGAGTTCAACCAACTGGACGCCGGGCGCGCTTCCGAGCGCCGTGGCGTCGGGCTCGGGCTGGCCATCGTCGACCGTATCGCCGGCATCCTCGGCTACCGCATCGAGGTGCATTCGACTCCAGGCCGAGGCTCGCTGTTCGCCATCGAGGTGCCGCTGGTCCGCAAGCCGGCGCGGCCAGCATCCGGCGAGGCGATTGCGCGGGTTTCGGCTGGTGATCCGCTGCCGGGAAGGCGGCTGCTGGTGGTGGACAACGAGACCGAGATTCTCTTCAGCATGTCCGCGCTGCTTGGCCAGTGGGGCTGCGAGGTGCTTACCGCCACCGACCTGGAAGGCGCGCGCAAGGCGCTCGATGGCCGCGCGCCGGATGCGATCCTGGTCGACTACCACCTGGACCACGGCGCTACCGGTTGCCAGTTGCTGGGCGCCTTGCGCGACGACTACGGCGCGGAGATCGCCGCGGTGATGATCACCGCCGACCGCAGCGACGATTGCCGCCGCGCGCTCGCCCGCCTGGGCGTGCCGCTGCTCAACAAGCCGCTGAAGCCCGGCAAGCTGCGCGCGGCCCTGAGCGCCTTGCTCGGCGAGGGCGCCGACTGAGCGGTGCCATCGTTCGCGCCACGCAGGTTTTCCCCGCCCCCGTCGCCAGGCTCTCCGGTACTGGCGAAGCGCGTCGCTGCAGCGGTCCTCCGGCTTCGCTTCAGGCAAGCGTTCTGTCAGTGCGTGCCGCCGTCGAACGGATCGAAGCTGTCAATTAAGCGGATAGACCCGCGTGGCCCGCCGGTCGCTAATGGTCGAGCATGCCGTGCCTGATCCGGCAGATCGAAAACAACAACCAGAACGAACCGGGGACAGTAACGATGAAGTTTCCATGCCGCCGTGGGAGCGCGCAGCCGCGCGCCAGGCATTACCAGCCGCGCAAGGTCGATCGCCGACTTCACGCGCAATCCGCTCCGGCGGAGTGGCGCCGGCTGTCAGGGAGGCGCGACGCGCGTGGTCGTCCAGGCCTGGCGTCGGCGCTTCCTCTCCGGGAGAAAGACGTATGACTCGCCAGACCCTGCGCGTCACCGATGTCATCGACGCCAGTCCGTTATCCGCCCTGCAGGTGCGCGTTCTGCTGTTGTGCTTCCTGGTCGTGCTGCTCGACGGTTTCGACATGGCCGTCATCGGCTACGTGGCGCCGGAACTGCTTCGCGACTGGAATATCGAGCGCGGCCAACTGGTCCCGGTGTTCGCCGCTGGCCTGTTCGGCATGTTGCTGGGCAACCTCGCCCTCGGGCCGCTCGCCGATCGCCACGGGCGCAAGAGGGTATTGCTGCTCAGTCTGACGATCAACGCCATTGGCACTCTGGCTTGCGCCTTCGCCGGTTCGCCGACCTGGCTGGCGATGTTGCGTTTCCTTACTGGCATCGGCATCGGAGGGGTTCTGCCGAACAGCATCACGTTGTGTTCGGAGTACTCGCCGGCGCGTCGGCGGACGCTGTTGGTCATGCTGAGCAATTCCGGTTTCACCCTCGGCCTGGCCATGGGCGGCTGGCTCGCCGCCGCGTTGCTGCCGTCGATCGGCTGGCAGGGTTTGCTGTTGCTGGGCGGCTTGGCGCCGTTGCTGTTGTTGCCGGTTCTGGCCCTGGGACTGCCGGAATCCATATCCTTCATGGCGGACCGAGCGGCCTATGCCGACAGGCTGCGCGCGGTGCTCGGGCAGATCGGCGGACGCCGCGCCTGGCATGCGGTACGCCTGGTCGGCGACGGTGCAACGCGGGGGGCGTCTTCGCCGGCTTCGATCCTGTTCCGCGATGGACACGGGCTGCGCACTCTGATGCTCTGGCTGAGCTTCTTTTGCTGCCTGCTGGTCTTCTACCTCCTGGCCAACTGGTTGCCGACGCTGCTGCACGAGCATGGCTACGAGCGGGCGCAGATCGCGAACATCGCCGCGATGGTGCCGTTCGGCGGAGTGCTCGGTGGAGTCTCCATGGCTCTGCTGATAGACCGCATGGGCGCGGCAAAGGTACTTCCGCCCCTGTGCCTGCTGGCCGCCGTCGCACTGGCGCTGGCCGGCGCGACGCTGGAGCAGGGAAGGGCGTTGCCGGCCATGGCGCTGGTCTTCCTGGTCGGCTTTACCCTGACCGGCACGTTGAACAACCTCGGTATCCTGGCGGCGACGCTCTATCCGAGCCAGGCCCGGGCAACCGGCGTCAGCTGGGCGCTGGGAGCGGGGCGGGTTGGCTCGATCATCGGCTCGCTGTCGGGTGCCTGGCTGCTCGCGGCGGCGGGAGGGTTGCAAGCGCTGTTCCAGTGCATCGCGCTGCCGGTCCTGTGCTCCGCGCTGGCGCTGCTGCTGATGGGCGGGCGTCGACCCTTGTCGCCGCTGCCGTGGTGACGCCAGTCGCAGGATGGACGGTTGCTGCCCGTTACGATGCGCGCCGATCCGCATCGGCGTCGTTCGCTGGTCGCATGTTGCGCTCCCGGGGTACGGCGCAGGCTGCTGGCCGATGCCCGCCAACTCGCCGCGAGTGCCTTTCATGAACGCCAGGAAGCCCGCCTACCGGCGCGATATCCAGGTCGATGCGTTCGACCTGCCCGCCGCCCGCGAATGGATGTCGGCCATCTGCGGTCCGCATCGCCTGCAGGCCGCCCAAGCGGACGCGGTGCGCTTCCGCTATCGCGGCAGCGTGCTCAAGGGGCTGTCGACCATCCTTGGGCGTATCGAATACGGCACCGAGGTGAGCATCGACATTTCCGATGCCGAACGCTTCGACAGCTATAGCCTGAGCCTGCCGCTGGCGGGCGAGCAGGAACTCGTCGTGGATGGGCGTCGGGTGCATTCGATGCCAGGGCGGGGGGTTATCGTCGAGCCGAACCGCAGCCAGCGGCTGCGCATGTCGGGCGATTGTCGCAAGCTGCAGGTGATCGTTCCGCGGTGGTCCATGCAGCGGGTCCTGGAGGACCTGCTGCAGGGACCGCTGGAGCGGCCACTGGCTTTCGATGCGTCGATGGACGCCAACGACGGCGCCACGGCTGCCTGGTGGAGGATGATCGACTACCTGGACCGGGAAATGGAGCTGAGCGGGCTGTATGCCCAGGGGCTGTTCAACCGCGATCTGGAGCGGGCCTTGCTCAAGGGGCTGATCCTCGCCCAGCCGAACAACTACAGCGAAGCCCTGCGTCGCCAGCCGGGCCGGCGGATACCGCACTACCTGCTGCGGGCCCGCGACTTCATTCATGTGCATGCGCGCGAAGTGCTGTGCCTGGAGGACCTCCAGCGAGTCGCCGGAGTCTCGCGGCTGAAGTTGTTCGAAGGTTTCCGCCGGTATTTCGGCTGCGCGCCCATGACCTACCTGAAGCACTATCGGCTCCAGGGCGTGCGCGAGGAAATCCTGGCTGGAGCGGGGCCGCGAAGTATTTCCGCTATCGCCATGGGTTGGGGGTTCGTGCATCTGGGACGTTTTGCCGGCGAGTACCACAAGCTGTTCGGCGAGCTTCCCAGCGTGACCCTGTCGGGCCTGCGCCGCCCCTAGGCAGGCCGCGCCTCAGCCGAGCGGGCCCCGGCTGCGCCGCTGCAGCGCGATGGCCAGGGCCAGGCCGCCGAGCGAGGCCAGGCAGGCGAAGAGGAACATCGAGCGGAAGCCGAACAGGTTGGCGACGAAGCCCACCAGCGGCCCGGTGATGCCCAGCGACAGGTCGACGAACAGCGAGTAGGCGCCCAGCGCCGCGCCACGGTTGGAAGCCGGTACCAGGTTCACCGCTTCCACGCCGAACGCCGGGAACACCAGGGAGAAGCCGAAGCCGGTGAGCGCCGCGCCGGCCAGGCCGACCCAGGGATTCGGCGCGCTCCACAGCAACAGCAGGCCGAGGCTTTCGACGCCGAGGCAGATGATCGCCACGCGGAAGCCGCCGAGCCGGTTGATGCTATTGGCGAACAACAGCCGGGCGCCGATGAAGCAACCGCCGAAGGCGCTCAGGCAGAGCACTGCGTTGGCCCAGCCACGGCTGGCGTAGTAAAGGGTGATGAAGGTGGCGATGGTGCCGAAGCCGATCGCTCCCAGCGCCAGGCCCATACCGTGCGGGGTGACCCGGCCGAGCACATGGTGGAACGGCAGTCGCTCGCCGTGCACCAGCGGCGCCGGCAACTTCGGCCAGGCCAGGGCGAAGCCGAGCGCCCCGAGCAGGACGATGGACGCGCCCATGCTCCACAGCCCCAGCCACTGCACCAGCAGCACCCCTAGCGGCGCCCCGAGGGCGATGGCGCCGTAGCTGGCGATGCCGTTCCAGGAAATCACCTTGGCGGTGTGCGGCGCGCCGACCCGGCCGATGCCCCAGCCGATCGCCGCCGAGCCGACCAGGCTTTCCGCCGCGCCGAGTACCAGACGGCCGACCAGCAGGCTGGCCAGGCTCAGCGCCGGCCAGTCCTGGATCGCCACCGAGAGCAGCATGAACAGCCCGCTCGCGGCGCTGCCGGCCATGCCGTAGAGCACCGCGCGCTTCGGCCCGAGGCCGTCGATGACGCGCCCGGCGTAGGGCCGGGCGAGCAGGGTGGCGAGGTACTGCACGCTGATCACCAGGCCGGCCAGCACCGAGCCGTAGCCGAGGACGTCGTGCACGTAGCCGGGCAGCACCGCCAGCGGGATGCCGATGGTCAGGTAGCCGATGAAGGTGAACATCACCACCGAGACGATCTGCAGGGTGACGTTCTGCCGGGCGCTGTCCTGCGCCGGCGGGGTGGGGCGGATATCGACGGACATGTGGGAAACGCGGTCGCAGTGGGTTGTCGCGGTCCGCCATGATGACCGCTGCGGATGACGAATGAAAGCGGGCTAACGGATTCGCCGGGCTATCGGCGACGCGCGGTGCCCGGCGCTAGCGCGTTCAGAGACGCTGGAAGAGACCCGGGTAATCGATCACCAGGCCCTGTTCGTCCACCAGCAGTACCGCCTTGAACGCGCTGCCTTCGAGGTTCTCGTAAAGGTAGTGGCTGGCGTCCAGGCGGGTGTAGGCCTGGCGCATGCTACACGGCTCCAGGGCCGGGGCCTCGATGTAGAGCGCGCGGATTTCCGCGCGCTGGCCATCGGCCAGGCCCAGGCGGCGGATCGGGAAGGTGTTGGTGAAGGGGCTTGGCCAGATATCGATGTCCAGGCAACCGTCGAATGCCGGCAGCGCTTCGCCGTCGCCGTCCTGCCAGTGGCCGCGGCCATCGGCGAGCAGGTGCAGTTTGCGCACCCCGGTTTCGCTTTCGACGTGGAACACCGCTTCACGCAGTTGCCAGTCGGCGTCCCAGCGCAACCGGTAGTCCAGCTGGTAGGGCAGGCCGCTACGTTCGTCCGGCGCGCGCAACTGGCTTTCCGCCTGGTCGTCCTCCAGGCGCAGGGCCTCCCAGCTGGACGACGGCGAGCGCCACAGGCCGGCCCAGGTGTACAGGCGGTCGCGACTCATGCGTCGAGTACCAGACCGAGGCGTTGGCGCTTGGGCAGGCGTGCCATCACCAGTTGATGGGAACGGACCAGGGCCTCGCGCAGCTCCGCCGCCTTCATCGGGTAGGGGCGGGCCATGACGATCCAGTGCGCGCGCGCCAGGTAGGGCGCCGGACGGATGCCGGGGCGGTCGACATAGCCGAGGAACAGCTCGCTGCCGACCTTGAAGGCCAGGCCGCCGTCCTTGTCGACGAAGTCGAGGATGGCGAACATCTTGTTGCCGGCCACCGAGAACACCCGGTTCGAACCCCACTTGAGGTCTTCCCGGGCGCCGGGCAGTTGCAGGCAGAAGGCGGCGATCTGGTCGGCGGTCATGGACGCTCCGGTGGCGGTTCAGTCGCGGAAATACACTTCCAGGAGATGGTAGCCGAACTGGCTCTTCAGCGGACCCTGGAGCACGCCCACGGGCTTCCTGAAGATGGCATTGTCGATGGACCTGACCATCTGCCCCGGGCGCACCTCGCCGAGGTCGCCGCCGCGCTTGCCGGACGGGCAGGTCGAGTGCTTCTTCGCCAGCGTGGCGAAGTCCTCGCCCCTGGCCAGGCGCTGCTTCAGCTGCGTGGCCTCGGCTTCGGTCTTGACCAGGATATGGCGGGCCATGGCGACAGGCATGGGATTACCTTTTGCGGTAGGACGGAACGCGCATTCTAGCCCAGGCTCGCCGCGGCTTCAGTCGCGCAGTTCGGCGAGGTCGCGATAGAGCTCCAGCGCCTGCGGGTTGGCCAGGGCGTCGGTGTTCTTCACCGGGCGGCCGTGGATCACGTTGCGCACTGCAAGCTCGACGATCTTGCCGCTCAGGGTGCGCGGGATATCGGCCACCTGGATGATCTTCGCCGGTACGTGGCGCGGCGTGGCGTTGGCGCGGATGGTCTGGCGGATGCGTTCGCGCAGCGGCTCGTCGAGGCGCACGCCGTCGCGCAGGCGGACGAACAGCAGCACACGCACGTCACCCTGCCAGTCCTGGCCGATGGCGATGGACTCGAGGACTTCCTCGACCTTTTCCACCTGGCGGTAGATTTCCGCGGTGCCGATGCGCACGCCGCCGGGATTGAGCACCGCGTCGGAGCGGCCGTGGATGACCAGCCCGCCGTGGGCGGTTTCCTCGGCGTAGTCGCCATGGGCCCAGACGCCGGGGAAGCTGGCGAAGTAGGCGTCGTGGAACCTGGTGCCATCCGGGTCGTTCCAGAAGCCCAGCGGGATCGACGGGAAATGCCGGGTGCAGACCAGCTCGCCCTTGCCGCTGGCGAGGCGGCGACCGTCGTCGTCCCGGATTTCCACGGCCATGCCCAGCGCCTTGCATTGCAGTTCGCCGCGCCACACCGGCAGCACCGGGTTGCCGATGGCGAAGCAGGAAACGATGTCGGTGCCGCCGGAGATCGACGACAGGCAGAGGTCGCTCTTCAGCTCGCGGTAGACGTAGTCGAAGCTTTCGTGGGCCAGCGGCGAACCGGTGGAGAGCAGTGTCCTCAGGCTGTCCAGGCGGTGGCTGTGGCGCGGGCGCACGCCGGCCTTCTCGAGCGCCGCCAGGTACTTGGCGCTGGCGCCGAACACGGCGATGTCCTCGGCGTCGATGAGGTCCAGCAGGCGCTCGGGGCCGGGGTGGAACGGCGAGCCGTCGTAGAGCACCAGGCTGGCGCCCACCGCCAGGCCGGAGGCCAGCCAGTTCCACATCATCCAGCCGCAGGTGGTGTAGTAGAACAGCCGGTCGCCGTCGCCCAGGTCGGTGTGCAGGCCGTGCTCCTTGAGATGTTGCAGGAGCACGCCGCCGGTGGCATGGACGATGCACTTGGGGACTCCGGTGGTGCCCGACGAATAGAGGATGTACAGCGGCTGCCCGAAGGGCACCGGGGTGAAGACCGGCTCGCCCTCGGCCTGGTAGAACCCGTCCCACAGCGCGACCTGCGCCTGGCAGCGGTAGTCCTGCGGCTGCGCCTGCGGACGGTCGTAGGGCACCACCAGCAGTTGCTCCAGGCCGGGCAGGCCGGCGAGCACCTCGTTGAGCTTGGCGGTCAGGTCCAGCGACTTGCCGGCGTAGCGGTAGCCGGCGCAGGCGATCAGCACGCGCGGTTCGATCTGGCCGAGGCGGTCGATCACGCCCTGGGTACCGAAGTCCGGCGAGCAGCTCGACCAGGTGGCGCCGAGGCTGGCGGTGGCGAGCATGCCGACCACGGTCTGCCAGGTGTTCGGCATCAGCGCTGCGACCCGATCGCCGGGGCCTATGCCCAGGGCGGCGAGGCGCTTCTGCAGCCCCGCCACGTGACGGGCCAGTTCGGCGTGGCTGAGCACCTCGCGGCGACCGTCTTCGCTCACCGCGATCAGCGCCGGGGCATCATCGCGGCGGCGCAGCAGGTGTTCGGCGAAATTCAGCGTGGCGCCGGGAAACCAGCGCGCCGAGGGCATCTGCGCGCCTTCCTCGAGGATCGCCCGCGGCGGTTGCTGGAAGCGCACCTCGAAGAAGTCGACGATGGCCTGCCAGAACGCCTCGCGCCGCTCCACGCTCCAGGCATGCAGCGCCGGGTAGTCGGCCAGGCCGAGGGCGTGCCGCTGGTTGACGAAGCGTCGGAAGGCCTCCATGCGACTGGCGGCGATGCGTTCGGCGGAAGGGCTCCAGAGTGGTGCGGGCATGGCGTGTCCGTCCTTGTTGTTGTTCCGGGACATGCAGGAAGCATAACCGGCCCCGCCGCTGCCTGCCTCACTCCGTGGACTGGTCCTGCGGCAGCGCCAGCGAGCGCCAGTCGGTGCCATGCAGCAGCACGTCGCTGAGGGCCTGGGCGGCGGTGGACAGCTTGTGCTCGCTCAGCCGCAGCAGGCCGACCCGTCGCTGCACCTGCGGCGCGTAGAGCGGCAGGCAGCGCGCGCCGAGTTCCTGCATCTGCTGGATACACAGGGTCGGCACGGCGCTGACACCCAGCCCCTGGGCGACCATCCGCCCGACCGTGACCAGTTGGTGGCTCTCGAACGCCACCGGCAAGCGACCGTGCTCGGCGGCCACGCTTTCTTCCAGGAGCAGGCGCACCGCCGAGGGACGTTGCAGGGTGATGAAGGGCTCGCCGAGCAGTTCGCGCCAACTGATCCGCTCCTGCCCGGACAGCGGCGAGCCGGTCGGCACCACGGCGACGAAGCGGTCGCTGTAGAACGGGGTGAACTCGAGGTTTTCCAGGGACTCCGGCTCGAAGGCGATGCCCAGCTCGACGCGTCGGTTGCGGACCATCTCCAGCACCTGCTCGTTGATCACGTCGTGCACCGCCACGTTGACCCGCGGGTGGCGTTCGCGAAAGGTCTTCAAGACCAGCGGCAGCAGGTTGCCGGCGAAGGAGGGCATGGCGGCGATGGAGACCTTGCCCAGTTGCAGGGTGAAGTGCTGGCGCAGCAATTCCTCGGTATTGTCCCAGTCGGCCAGCAGGCGCAGCGCCAGCGGCAACAGGGTCTCGCCTTCGGGGGTGAGGCTGACGCTGCGCGTGGTACGTTCCAGCAGCGGACCGCCGAGGCTTTCCTCCAGGCTCTTGATCGCCAGGCTCAGGGCCGGCTGGGAGAGGTGCAGGCGTTCGCCGGCCTGGGCGAAGCTGAGGCTCTGCGCCACGGCGAGGAAGGCGCGCAACTGCTTGACGGTCATTTATTTGTTTTTCTCATCAATGGATTGGAAAAACAAACTTAACAAATCAGTCCGCAGCGGAGAAGCTCTGTGCGACCCGGCAGTCAGACTGCCGCACGCACAATCACAAGAGCCGGAAGAGGCACAGCAGCATGAGCGGACTCGACAAGCGAGTAGGCAGTTACGAAGAGGCCCTCGAAGGCCTGACCGACGGCATGACCGTCCTCGCCGGGGGCTTCGGCCTCTGCGGGATTCCCGAGAACCTGATCGCGGAAATCCGCCGGCGCGGGGTCAGGGACCTCACGGTGGTCTCGAACAACTGCGGCGTCGACGGTTTCGGCCTCGGCGTGCTGCTGGAGGACCGGCAGATCCGCAAGATGATCGCTTCCTACGTCGGCGAGAACGCCCTGTTCGAGCAACAACTGCTCAGTGGCGAGCTGGAAGTCGAACTGACCCCGCAAGGCTCGCTGGCCGAGAAGATCCGCGCCGGCGGCGCCGGCATCCCGGCCTTCTTCACCGCCACCGGCTACGGCACCCCGGTCGCCGAGGGCAAGGAGGCGCGCGAGTTCAATGGCCGCCACTACATCCTCGAACCGGCCATCACCGGCGACTTCGCCATCGTCAAGGGCTGGAAGGCCGACCATTTCGGCAACGTCGTCTATCGCCACACCGCGCAGAACTTCAACCCGCTGGTCGCCACCGCCGGGCGCATCACGGTGGTCGAGGTGGAGGAGATCGTCGAACCCGGCGAGCTGGACCCGACGCAGATCCACACCCCCGGCATCTACGTCGACCGGATCATCCAGGGTCGCTTCGAGAAACGCATCGAGAAACGCACGCTGCGCGCCTGACGGCGGCCGCTACAACGACAAGAGGTTTCCCCAGATGGCACTTACCCGCGAACAGATGGCGCAGCGCGTGGCGCGCGAATTGAAGGACGGCTACTACGTCAACCTCGGCATCGGCATCCCGACCCTGGTGGCCAACTACGTGCCGGAGGGCATCGACGTCATGCTCCAGTCGGAGAACGGCCTGCTCGGCATGGGCGCGTTTCCCAGCGAGGCGGAAGTCGACGCCGACATGATCAACGCCGGCAAGCAGACCGTGACCGCCCGCGTCGGCGCATCGATCTTCGACTCGGCGCAGTCCTTCGCCATGATCCGTGGCGGCCACGTCGACCTCACCGTGCTCGGTGCCTTCGAGGTGGACGTGCGCGGCAACATCGCCTCCTGGATGATCCCCGGCAAGCTGGTCAAGGGCATGGGCGGCGCCATGGACCTGGTGGCCGGCGCCGAGAACATCATCGTCACCATGACCCACGCCTCCAAGGACGGCGAGTCCAAGCTGCTGCCGTACTGCACCCTGCCGCTGACCGGTTGCGGTTGCATTCGCAAGGTGCTCACCGACCTGGCCTACCTGGAGATCGAGGACGGCGCCTTCATCCTCCGCGAGCGCGCCCCCGGGGTCAGCGTCGAGGAGATCGTGGCGAAGACCGCCGGCAAGCTGATCGTCCCCGAGCACGTGCCGGAAATGAGTTTCTGAATCGCGGCTCGCGCGGCCGGCGCCTCCACGCAAGGTGCCGGCCGCGCGGACCGTCCTTTCCAGAGGGCGTAGGATAGGAGGCTGTCGCACCGCCTACGTCCACCCGCAGCGATTCGGCCCGGCCACGGGCGAATCCAGGAGAACCATCCATGCAAGACGTCGTCATCGTCGCCGCTACCCGTACCGCCGTCGGCAGCTTCCAGGGCTCGCTGGCCGGCATTCCCGCCCCCGAGCTGGGCGCCGCGGTGATCCGCCGCCTGCTCGAACAGACCGGTCTCGATGCCGGCCAGGTCGACGAAGTGATCCTCGGCCAGGTGCTCACCGCCGGCTCCGGGCAGAACCCGGCGCGCCAGGCGGCGATCAAGGCCGGCCTGCCGGTCGGCGTGCCGGCCATGACCCTGAACAAGGTCTGCGGCTCCGGCCTCAAGGCCCTGCACCTGGGCGCCCAGGCGATCCGCTGCGGCGACGCCGAGGTGATCGTCGCCGGCGGCCAGGAGAACATGAGCCTGGCGCCCTACGTCATGCCCGGCGCCCGCACCGGCCTGCGCATGGGCCATGCGAAGCTGGTCGACAGCATGATCGAGGACGGCCTGTGGGACGCCTTCAACGACTACCACATGGGCATCACCGCCGAGAACCTGGCCGAGAAGTACGGCCTGACCCGCGAGGAGCAGGACGCCTTCGCCGCCGCTTCGCAGCAGAAGGCCATCGCCGCCATCGAGGGCGGTCGCTTCCGCGACGAGATCACGTCGATCCAGGTCCCGCAGCGCAAGGGCGAGCCGTTGAGCTTCGACACCGACGAGCAGCCGCGCGCCGGCACCACCGTCGAGGCCCTGGCCAAGCTCAAGCCGGCCTTCAGGAAGGACGGCAGCGTCACCGCCGGCAACGCCTCCAGCCTCAACGACGGCGCCGCCGCGGTATTGCTGATGAGCGCGGCCAAGGCCAAGGCCCTGGGCCTGCCGGTGCTGGCGCGGATCGCCAGCTACGCCAGCGCCGGGGTCGACCCGGCGATCATGGGCATCGGCCCGGTCTCCGCCACCCGTCGCGCGCTCGACAAGGCTGGCTGGAGCCTGGAACAGCTGGACCTGATCGAGGCCAACGAGGCCTTCGCCGCGCAGTCCCTGGCGGTGGGTCGGGAACTGGGCTGGGATGCCGCCAGGGTCAACGTCAACGGCGGCGCCATCGCCCTTGGCCACCCGATCGGCGCGTCCGGCTGCCGGGTGCTGGTGACCCTGCTGCACGAGATGATCCGTCGCGACGCGAAGAAGGGCCTCGCCACCCTGTGCATCGGCGGCGGGCAGGGCGTCGCCCTGACCCTGGCCCGCGACTGATCCATCGACCTGCCGCTCGCGGCGTGATCGCGCCATGTCCTTTCGCGGGGGCATGGCGCGCTCGTGTCCAGGGAACGAGCGGCGGACGGCCTTGACCGTCCGACCGGCCCCGTACCGTTCCGCCCCTCGGGACGGCCGGGCGCCCAGGGAGCCGTAGCACACACACAGGCGGCCCCGTGGTCGCCGAATAACAATAAAACCGAGAGAATCCGCGATGACCGCTATCCTTCCCATCCAAGAAAGCCGCTCCGCGCGCTTCGCCATGCGTTGCTCGAACTGGGCCGAGCGCTGGTTTCCCGACTCCTGGGTGTTCGCCGCCCTGGCCATCCTCATCGTCAGCCTGGCCGCGCTGGCCATGGGCGCCGGACCGACCGCCACGGCGAAAGCCTTCGGTGACGGTTTCTGGAGCCTGATCCCGTTCACCATGCAGATGGCCTTCGTGGTCATCGGCGGCTATGTGGTGGCCAGTTCAGGCCCCGCCTCGCGTCTCATCGACCTGCTCGCGCGGGTGCCGAAGAATGGCCGCTCGGCGGTCTGCTGGGTGGCGCTGGTGTCGATGCTCGCCTCGCTGCTCAACTGGGGCCTCAGCCTGGTCTTCGGCGGCCTGCTGGTACGCGCCCTGGCGCGCCGCAGCGACCTGCGCATGGACTACCGCGCCGCCGGCGCCGCGGCCTACCTCGGGCTGGGCGCGGTGTGGGCGCTGGGCCTGTCGTCGTCGGCCGCGCAGTTGCAGGCCAACCCGGCCAGCCTGCCACCGTCGATCCTGGCGATCACCGGGGTGATCCCGTTCACCGAGACCATCTTCCTCTGGCAGTCCGGGGTCATGCTGCTGGCGCTGATCCTGGTCTCGCTGGTGATCGCCTACATGACCGCGCCGAGCGCCGCCAGCGCCCGCGACGCCAAGGATTGCGGGGTCGACGTGAGCTTCACCGCTCCGGCCAGGCTGGCGCCGACCCGGCCCGGCGAGTGGCTGGAGCACAGCCCCTTGCTGATCATCCTGCTGGTGCTGCTGGCCGGCGGCTGGCTGGTCCACGAGTTCTCGACCAAGCCGGCGATCCTGGCGATCTCCGGGTTGAACACCTATAACCTGCTGTTCCTGATGCTCGGCGCGTTGCTGCACTGGCGCCCGCGCAGCTTCCTCGACGCGGTGGCGCGCGCGGTGCCGACCACCACCGGGGTGCTGATCCAGTTCCCGCTGTATGGCTCGATCGCGGCGATCATGACCACGGTCAACGGCAGCGACGGCGAGACCCTGGCCCACCATATCTCGACCTTCTTCGTACAGATCGCCTCCCACGACACCTACGCGCTGCTGATGGGCGTGTACTCGGCGGTGCTGGGCTTCTTCATTCCCTCCGGCGGCGGCAAGTGGATCATCGAGGCACCGTACGTGATGCAGGTGGCCAACGAGCTGCAATACCACCTCGGCTGGGCGGTGCAGATCTACAACGCCGCCGAGGCGCTGCCGAACCTGATCAACCCGTTCTACATGCTGCCGTTGCTCGGCGTGCTGGGGCTGAAGGCGCGCGACCTGATCGGCTTCTCGTTCGTCCAGTTGCTGGTGCATATCCCGCTGGTGCTGGTGTTGCTCTGGGCCCTGGGCAGCACCCTGGCGTACATCCCGCCGGTGATGCCGTAGCGTATCGGCGGAGCAACGGCGGATAACGCCTGCGGCGTTATGCGCCCTACACCGGGGCACGGAGCCGGGGCCGTAGGGCGAATGACCGCAACGCGGCTATCCGCCGAACCAGCGGGGCAATGGCGGATAACGCCTGCGGCGTTATGCGCCCTACATCGGGGCACGGAATCGGGGCCGTAGGGCGAATGACCGCAACGCGGTTATCCGCCGAACCTGCGGGGCACTGGCGGATAACGCCTGCGGCGTTATGCGCCCTACACCGGGGCACGGAGCCGGGGCCGTAGGGCGAATGACCGCAACGCGGCTATCCGCCGAACCAGCGGGGCAATGGCGGATAACGCCTGGGACGGTAAACGCCCATGGAGGGATGACTGGCGTGGCGGACAGCTATCGCCGCAGGCGCCGGATCAGGTTTCGGCGACCACGTCCCAGGCGACCTTGCGAAAGTCCAGTTGCTGATAGTCCTCCCGCACCGGCGAGTAGATCTCGAGTATCTCGCAGGCTTCGAGCGCCAGGGCTTCATGCTCGACATTCGAGGCGATCACCGCGCATTGACCGTCGCCGAGCACATGGGTCACGTCGCCGACCCGCAGTTTCAGCCGGCCCTTGATGATGATGGGGCAGGCTTCGTGCACATGCTGGTGGCAGGGAATCACCGCTCCCTTTTCCAGGTTCCAGAAAGCTACGGTGCAGTGCGCGGTGTGGATGAAGCTGGCACGGGCGCTGCCGTCGGCATTGATCGCATGCTTCTTCAGGTTTTCGATGATGATCTTTTCCATGGGAATCATTGGCTCCATGAGTCCGGAATCGTCAGGCTACCGGCGTCGCGGTTTTCAGGTGGATACTGAAACCCATCGGTACCGGACCGAAGTTCTCCACGATATGCAGTTCGTTATTCTGCGCCGCCTCGATGGTGGTGATGCAGCCATCTATATTCCCCAGGGCACATTGGCGAGCGGCCTCACTGTTCGAAGTGCACAGGACAAGTTCGGCGGAAGTTGCAGGCTCCCCTAACTTTGCCAGTAGACTGGTGGGCGCTGGATGGGAGCCGATTCGTTTTACCGTGGTATTTCCGTTTCGCGCGAAGACCATGTCATAGGTATCCATGAGATGGTGGTCGACAAGTTTCAAACGATCGAGGTGACGAAATACGATTTCATGCAGCCTGGGATAGACGATACAGCCCATCAGGACTCCCGGTTCTTGTGAACAGAGCAAATCATCCAGGGCTTCTTCGAGGGTGGCGCGAAGTTCGATCTGGCCATTCCAGCCACTCTTGGCCATATATTGCCGGGCGGCTTTTTCACAGTTGGTCCCGCTGGGACCCAGCGTATAGATATTCATCCTTGGTTCTTCCCTGTGGTGTTTACCGGGTCAGATGCGGTTGCGTTCCTCCACGAGGCTGGCCAGGCTCCTGTGGTCATGCCCGTTACGCAGGGTGGCGAGGATTTCTCCCTCGATCCGCTCGATTTCGAGGGCCTTTTCGTAGAGTTCGCCGAGTAGCGGGGCAGGGAACACCACGGTGCCGTTGTCGTCCGAGACCACCACGTCGCCGCTCGTCACGCGGCTGCCTTCGATCATGCAGCTTTTCCCCGTGCTCCTGACGCGGTAGGCGCCCTGGGTATCGACCGGGGTGAAGTTGCTGGCCAGGACGGGGGTCGTCAGGGCCCTTACTTCCGCCGCATCGCGGACGGAGCCACCGAGGACGATGCCTTCGAAACCCAGCTTGGCGAAATAGGTGCAACTCAGGCCTCCCGCCAGCGCGGCGTCGGTCGTCAGCGCGCCGGCTCCGGCGACGTAGACCAGGTCCCTGGCCGAACTCAGGTCCGGGACGAGGAAGTCCTTCACCTGTTCCCAGGTGGAAGGTTGCGCACGGGTGATGTCGCCGGTCTTCCTGACCCGCTCCCATTCCACCGTATAGGCATGCCCTATGAAATAATGTCGTTGCGTGTTTCTTGAAACGATATTTCGACAGAGAACTTCGCCGGCACCATAAGCATCCAGGAGGTCGGCGAAAGTCGAAGTGCTGATTGGCTGCTGTCTTATTTCAATGAAAAGTTCATGGCTCACATCGATGCTCCTTCAGGAAAGTTTCGTCCGTGTTGCAGATTCCCCTTCTTCAGGGGGAACTCGATGTGAGGGCTTTTTTAATTTGGCGCCAGAAAATAGTCAAACGCTAGTTCCTCATATGGAATATAGCGTTTTGCTATTATTTGGAATTCATTCCGAGTCATGGAGATGAATTTCATTTGGAGAAAGGCATCTCCGGCATCGCGATCGGCCCGGAGTTTCATGTTCCGGGCCTGTCCCTGTTGCAGTCGGTGGGCGCGGCGCCGGCGAGACCTACTGTGCCACCCAGCCGCCATCCATGTTCCAGGCCGCGCCGCGCACCTGGTCGGCGGCTTCGCTGCAAAGGAACAGCGTCAGTCCGCCGAGTTGCTCGGGGGTGACGAAGGCCAGCGAGGGTTGCTTTTCCGCCAGCAGGTCGTGTTCCGCCTGTTCGGGCGAGACGCCCTCGGCGATGCGCGCGTCGATCTGCTTCTGCACCAGCGGGGTCAGTACCCAGCCGGGGCAAATGGCGTTGCAGGTCACCGGCGTGCGCGCCGTTTCCAGCGCCACGCTCTTGGTCAGGCCGAGCACGCCGTGCTTGGCGGCGACGTAGGCGCTCTTTCCGGCCGAGGCGACCAGGCCGTGGGTCGAGGCGATGTTGACGATCCGCCCCCAGCCGCGCGCGAGCATGCCCGGCAGGGCCAGGCGAGTGGTATGGAACACCGAGGACAGGTTGATCGCGATGATCGCGTCCCAGCGTTCCGTGGGGAATTCCTGCACCGGCGCCACGTACTGGATGCCGGCGTTGTTGACGAGGATGTCGACGCCGCCGAAGGTCCGCTCGGCGAAGGCCATCAGTTCGCCGATCTGCTCCGGGCTGGAGAGGTCGGCCGGGTGGTGCTCTGCGCGCACGCCGCGGGCGCGGACCTGCGCCAGCGCCGCGTCGACCTCGCCGAAGCCGTTGAGGAGCAGGTCGGCGCCGGCCTCGGCCAGGCTCAGGGCGATGCCCAGGCCGATGCCGCTGGTGGAACCGGTGACCAGGGCGGTCTTGCCTTTCAGGGTCATGCTGTTTCTCCCGCTGGATGAAAAAAGGGCGGATCAGACCAGGCCGGTGGCGTAGAACAGTCCGATGACGAAGAACACCGCCAGGGTCTTGATCAGGGTAATACCGAAAATGTCCTTGTACGCCTCCCGATGGGTCAGGCCGGTCACCGCCAGGAGGGTGATCACCGCGCCGTTGTGCGGCAGGGTATCCATACCGCCGCTGGCCATGGCGGCGACCCTATGGAGGACTTCCAGGGGGATCTGCGCGGCGTTGGCGGCGGCGATGAAGGTATCGGACATCGCCGCCAGGGCGATGCTCATGCCGCCCGACGCGGAACCGGTGATGCCGGCCAGCAGGGTGACGGTGATCGCTTCGTTGACCAGCGGATTGGGGATGCTCCTGAGCGCGTCGGCCAGCACCAGGAAGCCCGGCAGCGAGGCGATCACCGCACCGAAGCCGTATTCCGAGGCGGTGTTCATCGCCGCCAGCAGCGAGCCGGCCACCGCGCTGCGGGTGCCTTCGGCGAGGCGGCTGCGGATCGCCGCGAAGCCGCTCGCCAGCACCAGCAGGATGCCCAGCAGCAGGGCCGCCTGCACTGCCCAGATCGCGGTGAGCTTGCCGACCTCGGTCTGCAGCGGCGTGGCCATGCCGGCCAGTTGCAGGGTATGGACCTGGCCGTACCATTGCGGGATCCAGTGGGTGAACAGCAGGTTGGCGACCCCCACCAGCACCAGCGGCGAGAGCGCCAGCCAGGGATTCGGCAGGCGCAGGTCATCGGCGGTCTCCGGCTCGTTGCGCAGGTCGCTGCCGTAGCCTTCGCCGTTGCGCCGCGCCTTGTCCGCCTGGCGTCGCAGGTAGAGCATGCCCACGGCGAAGACGAACAGCGCGCCGAGGGTGCCGAGCCAGGGCGCGGCCCAGGCGTGGGTGCCGAAGAAGGTCGAGGGGATGATGTTCTGGATCTGCGGGGTGCCGGGCAGCGCGTCCATGGTGAAGGAAAACGCGCCGAGGGCGATGGTCGCCGGAATCAACCGCTTGGGGATATCGCTCTGGCGGAACATCTCCGCGGCGAACGGGTAGACCGCGAACACCACCACGAACAGCGAGACGCCGCCGTAGGTGAGCAGCGCGCAGACCAGTACGATCACCAGCATCGCCTGGCGCGTGCCGAGCAGACGGATCGCCGCCGCGACGATGGAGCGGGAGAAGCCGGCCAGCTCGATCAGCTTGCCGAACACCGCGCCAAGCAGGAATACCGGGAAGTAGAGCTTGATGAAACCGACCATCTTCTCCATGAACACCCCGGTGAAGGTCGGCGCGACCGCGCCGGGATCGGTGAGCAGGACGGCGCCGAGGGCGGCGAGGGGAGCGAACAGGATGACGCTGTAGCCCCGGTAGGCGGCCAGCATCAGCAGGCCCAGGGCGGCAAGGGCGATGATCACGCTCATCGGGCATATCTCCACGGCGCTGCGGAGCGCGCTCCGCATGGGGAAGGACGCTCCGGGCCTGTTTCTTGTTGTCGAACGGTGCGGGCACCGGCGTGACGGCCTGGAACGGGGCAGGGCCGTCGGAAAGGCGCATTGCGATAACCGTGCCAGGCCCCAAAATCGCGGTTTTCGCGGGCTGCGGCGAGACGAAGGGGAGCCTTGGGGAATAGCGCTGTCTCAAAATGGAGACGTAATCGAGCGAAAGTGCCGTGGCTATGCAGATCTCAGTTCGTCTCTATTTCAAGACGAGTCCCACTATCGAGACGCATGCCCAGCGCCACGATCTTCTTGTACAGGGTCGAGCGACCCAGGCCCAGGCGTTTCGCCGCTTCCACCACATTGCCGGCACTCTGCGCCAGGGCCCGTCCGATCAGGTCGCGCTCGAAGGCTTCGCGGGCCTGTTGGAAATCCCCGACCGGCCTGTCGTCCGCCGCTCGAGGCAGCTCCGGCAGCGGTTGCAGGGGGCCCAGCGCCGCGCCGAGGGCGGCGGCGTCCAGCAACGGTTGGTCGGCCAGCAGCAGCGCGCGTTCCAGCACGTTGCGCAGTTCGCGGACGTTGCCCGGCCAGGCATGCCGGGCGAGCAGCGCCAGGGCGTCGCCGCCGAGTTCGTGGAGACGGCCGTGGTCGAGGCCGTCGAGGATCGACTCGCAGAGCGCCGGGAGATCGTCCAGGCGCTGGCGCAACGGCGGGATCTCGATCGGCAGGACGTTCAGCCGGTAGTAGAGGTCGGCGCGGAAACGGCCTTCGCGTATCGCCTGCTGCAGGTCGATGGAAGTGGCGGCGACCAGGCGGATGTCGCTGCGGATCACTTCGTTGGAACCCACCGCTTCGAACTCTTTCTCCTGCAGCACGCGCAACAGCTTGCCTTGCAAGGCAAGCGGCATGTCGCCGATCTCGTCGAGGAACAGCGTACCGCCCTGGGCCACCTGCAACTTGCCAGGCCGGCCCTTGCGCTCGGCACCGGTGAAGGCCCCCGGTGCGGTACCGAAGAATTCGGCCTCCAGCAGGCTTTCCGGGATCGCCGCGGCGTTCACGCTGACGAAGGCCTTGTGCGAGCGCGGCGAAGCGCTGTGGATGGCGTGGGCGAGCAGTTCCTTGCCGGTGCCGGTCTCGCCGAGCAACAGCACCGGCGCTTCGCTGGCCGCGCCGCGGCGGGCGCGGCGCTTGACTTCCAGGCTGGCCGGACTGGTGCCGACGAAGTGGCTGAAGCTGTACTTGGCCTGGCGCGCCTGCAATTGCGAGCGGGTCGAGGCCAGCTCGCGCTGCATGCTCAGGTAGCGGGTCACCAGCGGCGACAGCGAACGCAGTTCGTCGAGCAGGGCGAAGCCGATAGCGCCGATCACCTCGCCGGCGTCGTCGTGGATCGGCAGGCGCATCACCACCAGTGGGTCCTTCGCGCTATCCATCATGTCCAGCAGGATCGGCTTGCCGCTGCCTACCACCTCGCGCAGCAGGCTACCGGGGATCACGCTTTCGCAGGGCCGGCCGATGGCCTGCGCCGGGTCGGCGAGGCCGAAACGCTGGGCGTAGCGCTGGTTGATCCAGACGATGCGGGCCTCGCGGTCGACGATCACCGTGCCTTCGCTGGAGCCTTCGACGATCTCGAACAGCGAACGGATCGCCTGCTGGCGCACACGTTGGTAATCCTGGAGGCTGTCGGCGTCGTTCATCGGCGGCTCCTGCGGCGGACGGCGAAACGGCCCGCCACTGTAGCCGGGAAGCCGCTCGCGGTGAAGGCTCAGGATTCCTCGATGGCCAGCGCGGCGGCGCTTTCCCGTTGCGCCTGGGCGGCGGGCGAGCGGACCTGGAGGATCAGTAGCGCGGCGAGGCCGGCGGGAATCGCCGCAAGCATGAAGATGTTCTCCACGGATATGTGCATGCCCAGCAGCAGGCTGCCGAACAGCGGGCCGAGGATC
This sequence comes from Pseudomonas sp. HMSC066A08, assembly GCF_001813025.1. Taxonomy (NCBI): domain Bacteria; kingdom Pseudomonadati; phylum Pseudomonadota; class Gammaproteobacteria; order Pseudomonadales; family Pseudomonadaceae; genus Pseudomonas; species Pseudomonas sp. HMSC066A08. The sequence continues at coordinate 36,206 of NZ_KV811269.1, read as the reverse complement.
GAACCGAAGCGGCCCACGCCCAGCGCCCAGCCGGTGCCGGTGGCGCGTACCTGGGCCGGGTAGAAGTTGCTGGCGAAGGCGTTCAGGGTCAGCTGCCCGCCGATGATGCAGAAGCCGGCGGCGAAGACGAACGCCAGCAGCCAGCGCGGCTGGTCGTGGTTGAGGCCGAGGAACAGGGTGAACAGCGCGGCGCCGGCGAGAATCGCCGCCAGCAGGCGGACCTTGCTGCGCAGGCGGTCGGCGAGCCAGGCCAGGAGCATCGCGCCGAGGGTGCCGGCGAAGAGGAACATCGAGGTCGCCAGGTTCGCCGCATTGCGCGTCAGGCCGCTTTCCTGGAGCAGCGAGGGCAGCCAGCTGACCATGAAGTAGAGCAGGATCAGGCTGACGAAGAAGGTCGCCCAGAGCAGCAGGGTCGGCCGCGCATAGCCGTGGCGGAACAGTTCCAGCACGGTCAGGCGCGCTGCCGGCTCGGCGTCGGCCTGTGCCGGCGGTGGCTGCCAGCCCGGTGCCATGCGCTCGCTGAGCTGGCGCAGGCGGGCATAGGGCGGTGCGTCGCGGAGCAGGCGTGGCAGCGACTCCGGGAGGAACAGGAGGAGGAAGGGGAACAGCAGCAACGGGGTGACGCCGCCGGCGAGGAACACCGCCTGCCAGCCGAAGCCGTCCATGAAGGCGGCGGCGACGAAACCGCCGGCGGCGCCGCCGAAGGAGAAACCGCAGGCCGCCAGGGTGACCATCAGGGTACGCAGGCGCGGTGGCGAATACTCGGCCATCAGCGCCATGGCGCTGGGCATCGCCCCGCCCATTCCGATGCCGCAGACGAAGCGCGCCAGCATCAGGCTTTCCAGGGAGCCGGCAAAGACCATCAGGACGGTCAGGCTGGCGTAGATCAGCACGCAGCAGAGCAGCACCCGGCGGATGCCGAAGCGGTCCGCCAGCGGCGTCACCAGCAGCGAACCGACGGTCAGGCCGAACAGGTTGGCGCTGAACACCGGGCCGAATGCGGCCTTGTCCAGGCCCCATTCCTGGGCCAGGGTCGGCACCACGTAGCCGAGCACCTGGGCATCGTAGCCATCGGTGACCAGCAACAGGGCGAGGAGCAGCAGCAACAGCCACTGGTAGCGGGACACGGGGCGCGCGTCGAGCGCCGCGCGAAAGCTGGCGATCTGGTTGTGCATCGCAAGGTACCTGAGGTTCTTATTGGTGATGGGGCGTCCGGCGGACGCCCCCCTTTATCTTCAGGAGCGGGACTCTGCGGTCCCTCAGGCGGCCGGGGTGTCCGGCTGGTTGGCCGGATGGGCCTGGCGGAACGCCGGATGGGCGGCGGCCAGGGCGGCGACCCGGCGGATCCGTGGCCAGGCGTCCAGCGCTACGCCGAAGCGTTCGGCGGCGTAGAGCTGCGGGATCAGGTAGACGTCGGCCAGGCCCGGCCGGTCGCCGAAGCACCAGCCCTGGTCGCCGATCAGTTGCTCGACGGCGGCGAGACCCTGGCCGACCCAGTGGCCGATCCACTGCCGGACCTGCTCTTCGTCGTGGCCCCACTGGCGCAGCAGGTTGAGCACGCTGGCGTTGTGCAACGGGTGGATGTCGCAGCCGACCAGCGCCGCGACTCCGCGCTCGCGGGCGCGGCGCAGCGGATCGCTGGAGAGCAGGGCGGGTTGCGGGTAGCGCTCCTCGAGGTACTCGATGATCGCCGGCGACTGGATCAGCAGCTCGCCCTCGTCGACCCGCAGGGCCGGTACGCGGCCCTGCGGGTTGAGCGCCAGGTAGGCGGGTTGGCGGTGTTCGCCGCCGTCGCGGACCAGATTGACCGGCAGCGACTGGTAGTCCAGCCCCTTCAGCGCCAGGGCGATGCGCACCCGGTAGGAGGAGGTGGAACGGTAGTAGGTATAGAGCTTCATCCGCGCGCCCCCGGAAGGGCCGCGAGCACCTTGCCGCGACATTCGCCGAAACCGATCGAGACGTGTCCCTCGCGCTTGCAGCGGGCGCGGAGGATGACCTCGTCGCCGTCCTCGAGGAAGCGCCGGGTCTCGCCGGAGGCCAGTTGCACCGGCTGCTTGCCGCCAGCGGTGATTTCCAGCAGCGAGCCGAACTGGCCGGGCTCGGCGCCGGACAGGGTGCCGGAGCCGAACAGGTCGCCGGGCTGCAACTGGCAGCCATTGACGCTGTGGTGGGCGACCATCTGCGCCACCGTCCAGTACATGCTCAGGCTGTTGCTCAGGGTCAGGCGCTGCGGCGGCAGGCCTTTCTCGCGCAGGCCCTCGGTGAGCAGCAGGACCTCCAGTTCGATGTCGAAGGCGCCGTGGGCCTGGTCGTTGTCGTCGTAGAGATACGGCAGCGGCCGCGGGTCGCCTTCGGGGCGCGCCGGCTGGGCGCGGCGGAACGGCTCCAGGGCTTCGGCGGTGACCACCCAGGGCGAGACGCTGGTGATGAAGCTCTTCGACAGGAACGGGCCGAGCGGCTGGTATTCCCAGGCCTGGATGTCGCGCGCCGACCAGTCGTTGAGCAGGCAGAAGCCGGCGATGTGCTCGGCGGCGCGGGAAACCGGGATGGCTTCGCCCAGGGTGTTGCCCTGGCCGATCCAGATGCCCAGCTCCAGTTCGTAGTCCAGACGCGCGCAGGGGCCGAACACCGGCTCGCTGGCGCCGGCCGGCAGGGTCTGGCCGTTGGGCCGGCGCACTTCGCTGCCGGAGACGCGCACGGTCGAGGCGCGGCCGTGGTAGCCGATGGGCACGTGCTTGTAGTTGGGCAGCAGCGGGTTGTCCGGGCGGAACAGCTTGCCGACGTTCTCGGCATGGCGGATGCCGACGTAGAAGTCGGTGTAGTCGCCGATCCTGGCCGGTAGGTGCATTCGGCACTCGGCGGCCGGATGGAGCAGTTCCGGGCGCTCCGCGGCGCCTTCGCCGAGCAGCTCCAGCAGGCGCTGGCGCAGCGCCATGCGGGCCGGCTTGCCGAGGGCGAAGAAAGCGTTCAGCGCACCGCCACGGGTGGCTTCGGCGGCTTCGCCGGCGGCACCCTCGAACAGGCCGGCGGCCAGCGCCGCGTCCAGGTCTAGGATCGAGTCGCCGATGGCCACGCCGCAACGCGGGCTCAGGTCGGCCCGGCTGAAGATGCCCAGCGGCAGGTTCTGCAGGGGAAAGTCGGCATGCCCATTGGCGGAGGCGACCCAGCTACGAGTGGGGGTTGGCTGGTTCATGGGGATTATCTCCGTTGCGGGTTGAAGGTGGATACGAGCGACGCCCAGCAGGCATCGTAGTCATTCTGCAGGGCCGGCGTCTCCAGGGCCGCACGGCTCGGCCGGAGGACCTGGCTGGTCTCGAACATGAAGGCCATGGTCTGGTCGATCCTGTGCGGCTTGAGATCGGCGGCGATGGCCTTGTCGCAGCTTTCCGCGTCGGGGCCATGGGCACTCATGCAACTGTGCAGCGAGGCGCCGCCGGGCACGAAGCCGCCGGCCTTGGCGTCATAGGCGCCCTGGATCAGGCCCATGAATTCGTTCATCAGGTTGCGGTGGAACCATGGCGGACGGAAGGTGTTCTCGGCCACCATCCAGCGCGGCGGGAAGATCACGAAGTCGATGTTGGCCAGGCCGTGGACGCTGGTGGGGGAGGTCAGCACGGTGAAGATCGACGGGTCCGGGTGGTCGAAGCTGACCGTGCCGATGGTGTTGAAGCGGCGCAGGTCGTACTTGTAGGGCACGTTGTTGCCGTGCCAGGCGACCACGTCCAGCGGCGAGTGGTCGAGTTCGCAGGCCCACAGCTCGCCGAGGTATTTCTGCACCAGTTGCAGCGGCTGGCGGCTGTCTTCGTAGCGCGCCACCGGGGCCAGGAAGTCGCGCGGATTGGCCAGGCCGTTGCTGCCGATCGGGCCGAGGTCGGGCAGGCGCAGCGGCGCGCCGTGGTTCTCGGCGATATAGCCGCGTGCCTCGCCGTCGAGCAGCTCGACGCGGAACTTCATCCCGCGCGGGATTACCGCGATTTCCAGCGGTTCGACCTGCAGCGCGCCGAGTTCGGTGCACAGGCGCAGGCGGCCCAACTGCGGGACCAGCAGCAGTTCGCCGTCGGCGTCGTAGAAGCAACGCTCCATGGAGCGGTTGGCCAGGTACTGGTAGATGCTCACGCCGGCGGGCTTGTCGCCGGGCGCGTTGGCGGCCATGCGCAGCAGGCCGTCGAGGAAGTCGGTGGGCTGCTCGGGCAATGCCAGCGGGTCCCAGCGCAGGCGGTTGGGAGTCGGCGCATCCAGTTCGGCGCCAGCGATCTGTCGTTCCAGGCGGCGGAACGGCGGATGCTTGGCCGACGGCGTGATGCGGTACAGCCAGGTGCGCCGGGCCTCGCTGCGAGCCATGGTGAAGGCGGTGCCGGAGAGCAGTTCGGCGTACAGGCCGTAGGGCGCTTTCTGCGGGGAGTTCTGGCCGACCGGCAGGGCGCCGGGGAGCGCTTCGCTGCTGAATTCGTTGCCGAAGCCCGATTGATAGGCGAGGGCAGTGGAGTCGAGGTTCATCTGAGGCCTCCGGGGAGTGGGGGCAGCTTGCCGCCGATCCGCCGGGGACCTGGCACGCTGGCTGCGTTATTTTTATCGTAATTCAATTACGCATAACGTAATTTGAGCGGAAAGCAGCGTCAAGCTATAACGTCGGCCCCGCCCGCAGGAATCCGCGTCCATGGAAAAGAACAGCAGTCCCGCCGAAACCTCCGGCAAGCAGAAGGTCCGCTCCGCCGAAGTCGGCACCGATATCCTCAAGGCCCTCGCCGAACTGTCGCCGGCGACCTCGCTGTCGCGCCTGGCGGAGCATGTGGGTATGCCGGCGAGCAAGGTCCATCGCTACCTGCAGGCGTTGATCGCCAGCGGCTTTGCGGTCCAGGACGCCTCCACCAACCATTACTCGCTGGGGCGCGAGGCGCTGCGCGTGGGCCTGGCGGCGCTGGACAGCATGGACGTGCTGAAGAGCGCCGCCGCGCCGCTGGCCGAACTGCGCGACGTGCTCAACGAGACCTGCTTCCTCGCCGTCTGGGGCAACCGTGGTGCCACCGTGGTTCAGGTGGAACAGGCGGTGCGCGCGGTGACGGTGGTCACCCAGGTCGGCTCGGTGCTGCCGCTGCTCGGTTCGTCCACCGGCCTGGTGTTCGCCGCTTTCCTGCCGGAACGCGAAGTGGCCGAACTGCGCGACGAGGAACTGGCCGGACGTGCCGACCACCCGCTGGCGGCGCCGGCAGATTATGCGGCGTTGCTCGAAGGAATCCGCGTGCGCGGTCTGCACGCCATCCATGGGCTGTTGATGCCCGGCGTGGAAGCGCTCTCGGCGCCGGTGTTCGATGCCCGCGGACGGGTGGCGGCAGTGCTCACGGTGGTCGGCCCGGCGAGCATCTTCCAGGCTGAGGAACAGGGGCCGGCGGCGGAACGGCTGCTTGCGACGACTCGGGCTATCAGTTGGCGGATGGGGTATGACGGCACCCAGGGTGGATGACGCAGTCTCCGAGCCAGGGCGTGACGTCGGGTAGGGCGGATAACCGCCCGCGGTTATCCGCCGCTTCTCAGGCCTTGGCCAGCAACGCCTTCGCCGCTCGCGACCCGTTGTTCTTGCCGAGCACCGCGCAGATGCGCTGGCCGGCGTCGACCAGGGCGTGCATGTCGACCCCGGTATGGATCCCCAGGCCGTTCAGCAGGTAGAGGACGTCTTCGCTGGCGACGTTGCCGGTGGCGCCCTTGGCGTAGGGACAGCCGCCGAGGCCGGCCACCGAGCTGTCGAATACCGCGACGCCTTCCAGCAGGCTGGCGTAGATGTTCGCCAGGGCCTGCCCGTAGGTGTCGTGGAAGTGTCCGGCGAGGCGCTCGCGGGGAACCTCGTTGGCCACCGCTTCGATCAGCCGGCGGGTGGCGCCGGCGGTGCCGACGCCGATGGTATCGCCCAGGGACACCTCGTAGCAGCCCATCTGCCGGAGCTCGCGGGCGACCCAGGCGACCTGGCGCGGATCGACATCGCCGTCGTAGGGACAGCCGAGCACGCAGGAAATGTAGCCGCGCACCCGCACCTGGTGCTGGTGCGCCGCCTCCAGCACCGGTACGAAGCGCTCCAGGCTGTCCTTGATCGAGCAGTTGATGTTGCGCTGGGAGAAGGCTTCCGACGCGGCGGCGAACACCGCCACTTCCTTCACCCCCGACTCCAGGGCCGCCTCGAAGCCCTTCAGGTTCGGCGCCAGCGCCGCGTAGGTCACGCCGGGACGCTGGCGGATGCCGGCGAACACCTCGGCCGAGCCGGCCATCTGCGGCACCCACTTGGGCGAGACGAAGCTGCCCACTTCGATGTAGTCCAGGCCGGCGGCGCTCAGGTCATCGACCAGGCGGATCTTGTCGGCCACCTCGATCGGCTGTTTCTCGTTCTGCAGTCCGTCGCGCGGACCGACTTCCACCAGGCGGACCTTCTTCGGCAGGTTCATGCTGTTCCTCGTCTTGGCTGTCAGGCCTGGTTCTCGTCCAGCTCCACCAGCGGCGTGCCTTCCTCGACCAGTTCGCCCTCGCTGCAATACAGCGCCTTCACCACCCCGGCGTGGGGCGCGCGGATGCTGTGTTCCATTTTCATCGCCTCCAGCACCACCAGGGCGGCGCCGGCTTCGACCGTCTGGCCGGGCTCGACCAGGACCCGCACGATACTGCCGTTCATCGGCGCGCTCAAACCGCCCTGGTGGGCATGGGCGGCTTCGGCCTCGGCGATCGGGTCGACGGCTTCGATGGCCAGCAGTTCGCCTTCCCATTCGAGGAACAGCTGGCCTGCGCGGCGCAACGCCGCCGAGCGACGGGTGACGCCGTCCACCCGGCTGACCAGGTCATCGCCGTCGAGGCGGTACTGGCCGGGGCTGGCATGGCGCAGGCGGACGCAGCGGCGTTCGTCGCGGCAGCGCAGCACCAGGTCCGACTCCCGCGCCAGGGCGCCGCGCCAGCCGTCGTTGCGGCTCCACGGCGAATGCGGGTCGTCGTCGCGACGGTGGCCCGGTTCGCTCTGCAGCCAGGCTTCGGCGGCGGCTTGCCAGAAGTGTTCCGGCAGCGCTTGCGGTGCCGGCAGCAGGTCGCCTTGGTGACGCGCGATGAAGCCGGTGTCCAGCTCGGCGGCGGCGAACGCCGGATGGCCGAGGATGCGGCGGAGGAACGCCAGGTTGGTGCGCAAGCCGCCGACCGAGGTTTCCGCCAGCATCGCCAGCAGGCGCTGGCGGGCTTCCTCGCGGGTTTCGCCCCAGGCGATCAGCTTGGCCAGCATCGGGTCGTAGAATGGCGAGACCTCGTCGCCTTCGCGTACCCCGCTGTCGACCCGCCGGCCGGGGCCGGCGGGCGCTTCGCGGTACAGCGTCAGGCGGCCGCTGGCGGGGAGGAAGTCGCCCTCGGGGTCTTCCGCATAGAGCCGTACTTCGATGGCGTGGCCGTTCAGCGGTACCTGTTCCTGCGTCAGCGGTAGCGCCTCGCCGCGAGCGACGCGGATCTGCCAGGCGACCAGGTCGAGGCCGGTGATGGCCTCGGTGACCGGGTGTTCGACCTGCAGGCGGGTGTTCATTTCCATGAAGAAGAACTGGCCGCGTTCGTCAAGGAGGAATTCGACGGTACCGGCGCCGACGTAGCCGATCGCCTGCGCCGCGCGTACCGCGGCCTCGCCCATGGCCCGGCGCAGTTCCGCGCCGAGACCGGGGGCGGGGGCTTCCTCGACGACCTTCTGGTGGCGGCGCTGGATCGAACAGTCGCGTTCGTTCAGGTACAGGCAGTGGCCATGGCGGTCGGCGAATACCTGGATCTCCACGTGGCGCGGCTTCAGCAGGTATTTCTCCACCAGCATCCGCGCGTCGCCGAAGGCGGCCTTGGCCTCGCGCTGGGCGGAGGAAAGGGCCTCGGCCAGCTCGGCCTCGCGCTCCACCACCTTCATGCCCTTGCCGCCGCCGCCAGCGGCGGCCTTGAGCAGCACCGGGTAGCCGATGCGCCCGGCTTCCCGGCGGAAGGTCTCGAGGTCCTGGGCTTCGCCGTGGTAGCCGGGCACCAGCGGCACGCCGGCTTCTTCCATCAGCGCCTTGGCCGCCGACTTGCTGCCCATGGCGTCGATGGCCGCCGCCGGCGGTCCGAGGAAGAGCAGGCCGGCTTCCTCGCAGGCGCGGGCGAAGTCGGCGTTCTCCGAGAGGAAGCCGTAGCCGGGGTGGATCGCCTGGGCCCCGCTGGCGAGGGCGGCGGCGATGATCCTGTCGCCGCGCAGGTAGCTGTCGGCGGGCTTGGCGCCGCCCAGGTCGACGGCGATGTCGGCTTCGGCGACGTGGCGGGCGTGGCGGTCGATGTCGCTGTGCACGGCGACGCTGCCGATGCCGAGGGCGCGCGCGCTGCGCATCACCCGGCAGGCGATCTCGCCGCGGTTGGCGACCAGGATGCGCTGGATGCTGCGGTAGTCCGGGCTCATGCGTCGTTTCTCCAGGCGGGCGTACGTTTCTCCAGGAAGGCGCGCAGGCCTTCCTGGCCTTCCGGGCTGATGCGGATGCGGGCGATGGCCGCCTCGGTGTAGCGGCGTAGCGCCGGACTCAGTTCGGCGGCCTCGACCTCATGGTAGAGCGCCTTGCAGGCCACCAGGGCGCGCGGGCTGTTTTGCAGCAGGTTGGCGATCCAGGCCTCGGCCTGGCTTTCCAGTTCGGCGGCGGGACAGCTTTCGCTGAGCAGGCCAAGTTCGCTGGCGCGGCGTCCGTCGAAGCGCTCGGCGGTCAGCGAATAGCGTCGCGCGGCGCGCTGGCCGATGGCCTTGACCACGAACGGGGCGATGGTCGCCGGGATCAGGCCGATGCGTACCTCGGACAGGCAGAAGGTCGCGTCGTCGCTGCCGATGGCCATGTCGCAGCAACTGACCAGGCCGACCCCGCCGCCGAACACCGCGCCCTGGACCACCGCCAGGGTCGGCTTGGGCAGGTTGTAGAGATGGGTCATGAGTTCGGCGATGCGCTGGGCGTCCGCCAGGTTGCCCTGGTAGTCGAGGTCCACCGACTGCTGCATCCAGGCCAGGTCGGCACCGCCGCAGAAGTGCCGGCCACGGCCGCGCAGCACCAGCAGGCGGACCTGCGGGTCGCTGCCGACGCGATCGATGGCCTGCAACAGTTCGTCGATCACGACGGCATTGAAGGCGTTGTTCTTTTCCGCCCGGTCCAGCCACAGGGTGGCTACGCCGCGCGGGTCGATCTCAAGCTGGATGGTCTGGAATTCGCTCATGCTGGTCTGCTCGTCACATGCGGAACACGCCGAAGGCGGTCGGCTCGATGGGGGCGTTGAGGGCGGCGGAAAGCGCCAGCGCGAGCACCTCGCGGGTCTGCGCCGGATCGATCACGCCGTCGTCCCACAGTCGCGCGCTGGAGTAGTAGGGATGGCCCTGGTGCTCGTACTGCTCGAGGATCGGCGCCTTGATCTTCGCCTCCTCTTCGACGCCGAGCTGCTGGCCGGCGCGCTCGGCCTGCTCGCGCTTGACCTGGGCGAGCACCCCGGCGGCCTGTTCGCCGCCCATCACGCCGATCCTTGCGTTCGGCCACATCCACAGGAAGCGCGGGTCGTAGGCGCGCCCGCACATGCCGTAGTTGCCGGCGCCGAAGCTGCCGCCGATCAGCACGGTGAACTTCGGCACCCGCGCGCAGGCCACCGCGGTCACCAGCTTGGCGCCGTGCTTGGCGATGCCGCCAGCCTCGTACTTCTGGCCGACCATGAAACCGGTGATGTTCTGCAGGAACAGCAGCGGGATGCCGCGCTGGCAGGCCAGTTCGATGAAGTGCGCGCCTTTCTGCGCGGCCTCGGCGAAGAGGATCCCGTTGTTGGCCAGGATGGCGATCGGATAGCCGTGCAGGTGGGCGAAGCCGCAGACCAGGGTGGTGCCGAACAGCGCCTTGAACTCGTCGAACTCGGAGCCGTCCACCAGCCGTGCGATCACTTCGCGCACGTCGTAGGGCTGCTTGCTGTCGGCGGGAATCACCCCGTACAGCTCCTCGGCGGGGTACAGCGGTGCGCGCGGCGCACGGCATTGCAGCTGGCCCTGCTTGCGCCAGTTGAGGTTGGCGACGCAGCGGCGGGCGATGGCCAGGGCATGGTCATCGTCCTCGGCATAGTGGTCGGCGACCCCGGAGACCTTGCAGTGCACGTCGGCGCCGCCAAGCTCCTCGGCGCTGACCACCTCGCCGGTGGCGGCCTTCACCAGCGGCGGCCCGGCGAGGAAGATGGTGGCCTGTTCGCGCACCATCACGGTTTCGTCGGACATCGCCGGCACGTAGGCCCCGCCGGCGGTGCAGGAGCCCATCACCACGGCGATCTGCGGGATGCCGCGGGCACTCATGTTGGCCTGGTTGAAGAAGATCCGGCCGAAGTGCTCGCGGTCGGGGAACACCTCGTCCTGGCGCGGCAGGTTGGCGCCGCCGGAGTCCACCAGGTAGATGCATGGCAGGCGGTTCTCCAGGGCGATGGCCTGGGCCCGCAGGTGCTTCTTCACGGTCAGCGGATAGTAGGTGCCGCCCTTCACCGTGGCATCGTTGCCGACGATCATGCATTCCACCCCTTCGACCCGGCCGATCCCGGCGACGATGCCGGCGGCGGCGACCTCTTCGCCGTAGACTTCGTGGGCGGCGAGGGCGGCAAGCTCGAGGAACGGCGAGCCGGGGTCGAGCAGGCGGTTGATGCGTTCGCGCACCAGCAGCTTGCCGCGCGCGCTGTGCCGGGCCTGGGCGGCGCTACCGCCGCCTTCGTGGATGCGGCCGAGGAGGGTGCGCAGGGCGTTGACCTGTTCCAGCATGGTCGCGGCGTTGGCCGCGAACTCGGCGGAGCGTGGATTGATCTGGGTGTGCAGGATGGCCATGGCGGTGGCTCCGTGTCGAGGTGGGCGGAAGCGGTTGGCGCCCGCTCCCGACCTGGCGATGCGCCTGTCGATGCAATGGAATGCCCTCTCCCTGGCGGAAAAGGGCCGGGAAGAGCGAGGCTTCAGCGGGTTTCGTTGAACAGCTCGCGGCCGATCAGCATGCGGCGGATCTCGCTGGTGCCGGCGCCGATCTCGTAGAGCTTGGCGTCGCGCAACAGGCGGCCGGTGGGAAACTCGTTGATGTAGCCGTTGCCGCCGAGGATCTGGATCGCGTCCAGGGCCATCTGGGTGGCGCGCTCGGCGCTGTAGAGGATCACCCCGGCGGCGTCCTTGCGGGTCGTCTCGCCGCGGTCGCAGGCGGCGGCCACGGCGTACAGGTAGGCGCGGCTGGCGTTGAGGGCGGTGTACATGTCGGCCACCTTGCCCTGGACCAACTGGAATTCGCCGATGCTCTGGCCGAACTGGCGGCGGTCATGGATGTACGGCACCACCACGTCCATGCATGCCTGCATGATTCCCACCGGGCCGCCGGAAAGCACCACGCGCTCGTAGTCGAGGCCGCTCATCAGTACCTTGACCCCGCCGTTGACCGCGCCGAGGACGTTCTCCTCGGGTACCTCGACGTCCTGGAAGATCAGTTCGCAGGTGTTCGAGCCGCGCATGCCCAGCTTGTCCAGCTTCGGTCCGCGACTGAAACCTTTCCAGTCGCGCTCGACGATGAACGCGGTGATCCCGTGTGCGCCCTTGTCCATGTCGGTCTTGGCGTAGATCACATAGGTATGGGCGTCGGGACCGTTGGTGATCCACATCTTGCTGCCGTTGAGAACGAAGCGGTCGCCGACCCGGTCCGCGCGCAGCTTCATCGAGACCACGTCGGAACCGGCGTTGGGTTCGCTCATCGCCAGCGCGCCGATGTGTTCGCCGGACACCAGGGCCGGCAGGTAGCGGGCCTTCTGTTCGGCGTTGCCGTTGCGCTTGATCTGGTTGACGCAGAGGTTGGAATGCGCGCCATAGGAGAGCGCCACCGAGGCCGAGGCCCGGCTGATCTCTTCCATGACCACGGCGTGGGCCAGGTAGCCCAGCGCCGAACCGCCGTACTCCTCGTCGACGGTGATGCCGAGCAGGCCCATCTCGCCGAACTTGCGCCACATGTCCATGGGGAACTGGTTGTCCTGGTCGATCTGCGCGGCGCGCGGCTGCAGTTCGGCGGCGACGAAGCCGCGGACCTGGTCGCGGAGCATGTCGATGGTTTCGCCGAGGGCGAAGTTGAGGCTGGGATAGGTCATGCTTTCACCTGTAATTGTGCTTGTCCGGTTTAAAGCTTCTAATGAGGTTTATGTCGCAACTGATTGTTTGTTATAGCTTTTGATCAGCGCCGCTCGACAGCGCTCCTCGGCAGTATCCAGTTCCAGCTGCATCTGTTCGATGTCCAGCAACTGTTGTTCCAGCTGGGCGCGGCGCTCGGCGATCTTCTCCAGCATGGTATTCAACTGCTTCTGGTTGCCGCTGCTCGGGTCCGGGTCGTAGAGCTCGATCAGTTCGCGGCATTCGGCGAGGGAAAAACCGATGCGCTTGCCGCGCAGGATCAGCTTCAGGCTGACCTTGTCGCGCGGCGAATAGATGCGTTCCTGGCCGCGTCGCTCAGGGGAGAGCATGCCTTGCTCCTCGTAGAAGCGGATGGCGCGGGTGGTGATGTCCAGTTCGCGGGCGAGATCGGAGATGGTGTAGGTGGTGGACATGCGCAGGCACCTGCTTGTTTACCTTTACGTTAACGTAAAGCTGCACCGAAATCCTGTCAACGCCTGGAATGGGGGAAAAATGACAGCCGTGAAAGATGCTTGTCAGAAAGATTTAATCGGCGCCTCATGAAAGAGCGCGGATGGCTCTGTTCTGCTTCGCCGAACACTGTGTTTCTCGGAGGAGTCGTAACGATGAGTCGGCTGATGACCTACAGGACGCTGCTGGCTTGCCTGCTCGCCGCGTTGCTTGCGCTGCTGGTGGCGGGCCAGCAGCAGCGCGCGTTCGAGCGCATCTGGTTCAAGCTGGAGCAGCGCTACGGCGGCGATGTCGCGCGCGAGAACGCCCTGCGCCTGGCCGACTATCGGGTCGACATCGAAGCCCGCGTGCTGGGCGCGGAGTCCAACGTCTCGGCGCTGTCCTTCGACCCCAGCCGGCGCAGCCTGGTCAGCGTGACCAACCAGGATCCGCATTTCCTCGAGCTGTCGCTGGACGGCGAATTGCTGCGACGCATCCCCCTGCGCGGTTTCCAGGACCCGGAGGCTATCGAGTACATCCGGCCCGGCGTCTACGTGGTCGCCGAGGAGCGTCGCCAACGCCTGGTGGAGATCCATGTCGACGCCGACACCCGGGTGATCGACATCGACGATCCGCGCAATGCCCGGAAGTTCTCCCTGGGCAGTGCAAGCAAGCGCAACAAGGGCTTCGAGGGGTTGGCCTACGACCCGCTGCGCGAGCGCCTGTTCGTGGCGCGGGAAAAGGCGCCGGTGGGCATCATCGAGGTAAACGGCTTCTTCAACGACCGCGGCGAGGCGCTCGACCTGAGCGTCGGCGGCGACCCGCAGCGCGATCGCGGGTTGTTCCTCACCGACCTGTCGAGCCTCTACTACGACAAGGCCAGCGATCACCTGCTGGTGCTTTCCGACGAGTCGCGGGTGGTCATCGAACTGGATCGCGCCGGGGATCCGCTCGGCAGCCTGACCCTGCGTGGCGGCAACCATGGCCTGACGGACGACGTGCCGCAGGCCGAAGGGTTGGCGATGGACGACCGGGGCAGCCTGTACGTGGTCAGCGAGCCGAACCTGTTCTACCGCTTCAGCCGGCAGCTGCCAGCGGCCGACTAGGGTGGGAAAAGGACGGCGGAACTCAGGCTTGCGCGCCGGATAGCGCCGGCGCGTAGCCGATCATCTGTCGCAGCAGCGGGTCGGTGAACTGCTGTTGCCAGTCGTCCAGCTTGCCCCGAAGGTCGGGGCCGTTGGCCGGAACGATGGGGGCCGCGCGCGGCTGGCGAGGCGTCGTCGGGCAGGCGCCGAGCAGCCCGACGCACAGTGCCAGGGTGGGGAGCGAGAGTTTCGCTAGGGGCATCAGGCTTGCTCCGTCGGGGTCCGGGGCGAGGTGTCGGTGCGCGGCGCCTTGCGCAACCGGAACAGGCGCCCGACCACCAGGAAGAACAGCGGTACCAGGAACACCGCGAGTACCGTGGCGGTGACGATCCCGCCGAGCACCCCGGTGCCGATGGCGACCTGGGCGCCGGAACCGGCGCCGCTGGAGAGCGCCAGCGGGACCACGCCGAAACCGAACGCCAGCGAGGTCATGACGATCGGTCGCAGGCGCAGGCGCGCGGCTTCCAGGGTCGCCTGCAGCAGGCTCATGCCCTCCTGGTAATGGTCCTTGGCCACCTCGATGATGAGGATGGCGTTCTTCGCCGAGAGGCCGATGATGGTGATCAGGCCGACCTTGAAGTAGATGTCGTTGGGCAGGCCGCGCAGGCTCACCCCGAGCAGTGCGCCGAGCACGCCCAGCGGCACCACGAGGATCACCGCCAGCGGGATCGACCAGCTTTCGTAGAGGGCGGCCAGGGCGAGGAACACGATCAGCACCGAGAGGGCGAACAGCGCCGGCGCCTGGGCGCCGGACAGGCGTTCTTCGAAGGACTGGCCGGACCACTCGTGGGCGATGCCCTCGGGCAGGCCCTGCATCAATTCCTCCATCGCCTGCATGGCTTCGCCGCTGCTGTAGCCCGGCGCGGCCTGGCCCTCGAGATTGAACGAGGGATAGCCGTTGTAACGGGTCAGTTGCGGCGGGCCGAGGGTCCAGGCGGCCTTGGCGAACGTCGCCAGCGGGACCATCTCGCCCTGCTCGTTGCGCACGTGAAGCCGGCCGATGTCGTCGATGCCCAGGCGCTTGGCGCCGTCGGCCTGGACCACCACCTTGCGCACCTGGCTGCCGTGCATGAAGTCGCCGATGTAGTCCGAGCCGAACATCACCGCCAGGGTGGTGTTGATCTCGTCCATGCTCACGCCGAGGGTCTCCGCCTTGCGCCGGTCGATGTCCAGGCGGATCTGCGGCGCCTCGCCCTGGCCGGCGAACATCACGTTGGCCAGGCGTGGGTCCTCGGCGGCGCGCGCCAGCAACTGGTCGCGGGCCTTGACCAGGGCCTCGTAGCCGACCCCGCCACGGTCCTGCAGGCGGAAGTCGAAGCCGCTGGTGGAACCCAGGTCCGGCAGTGGCGGCGAGTTCATCGCATACACCGTACGGTTGGGCAGGTCGGCGAAGCGCTGGTTGATGCGCTCGACGATGGCGCCAACGTGCTGGCTGGCCTCCCGGCGTTCCGACCAGTCCTTCAGGGTGGCGAAGATCATCGCCGAGCTGGTGCCGTCGCCGTACAGGCTGAAGCCGCCGACCGCATAGGCGTAGGCCACCGGTTCGTGCTCCGCCAGGTAGCGCTCGACGTCGCCGACATTGGCCATGGTCTCCGCCATCGGCGTACCTTCGGGCTGCATCACCATGATCATGAAGTCGCCCTGGTCCTCTTCCGGCAGGAACGCCTGCGGCAGGCGCACGAAGAGCAGGGCGACCACGCCGATGACCAGGGCGTAGACCAGCATCCAGCGGATCGGCCGGGCGAGAATGCCGGCTACCGCGTTGCGGTAGCGTCCGGTCAGGCGCAGGAAGGCGCGGTTGAACCAGCCGAAGAAGCCGCGCTTCTCATGATGGTCGGCGTCGATCGGGCGCAGCAGGGTGGCGCACAGGGCCGGGGTCAGCGACAGCGCGAGGAACGCCGAGAAGCCGATGGACACCGCCAGGGTCACCGCGAACTGGCGGTAGATGTTGCCCACCGCGCCGCTGAAGAACGCCATCGGCACGAACACCGAGACCAGCACCACGGTGATGCCGACGATGGCCCCGCTGATCTGGCGCATCGCCTTGACCGTGGCGTCGTGCGGCGACAGGCCTTCCTCGGCCATCAGCCGCTCGACGTTCTCCACCACGATGATCGCGTCGTCCACCAGGATGCCGATCGCCAGGACCATGCCGAACATGGTCAGCACGTTGATCGAGAAGCCCAGGCCGAGCATAACCGTGAAGGTGCCGAGCAGGGCCACCGGCACCACCAGCGTCGGGATCAGGGTGGCGCGGAAGTTCTGCATGAACAGGTACATCACGGCGAACACCAGCAGCATCGCCTCGAGCAGGGTGCTGACCACCTTCCTGATCGAGATCTCGACGAACGCCGAGGTGTCGTAGGGGATGTTGTAGCTCACGCCCTCCGGGAAGTAGCGCGACAGCTCGTCGAGGGTGGCGCGGATGCGCTTGGCGGTGGCCACCGCGTTGGAGCCGGGCGCCATCTTCACCGCCAGGCCGGTGGCGGTCATCTGGTTGACCCGCGAGACGAAGCCGTACTCGCTCTGGCCGAATTCGACGCGGGCCACGTCGCGCAGGCGGATCGCGCCGCCATCGGCGCGGATGCGCAGCGGAATCTCGCCGAACTGCTCGGGCGTCACCAGGGTGTCGTCGACCTTCACCGTGGCACTGATCGGCGCCGAGTCGGGGACCCCGAGGTTGCCGATGTCGCCCACGGTGAGGCGGGCGTTGTGCCGGCGCACGGCGTTGACCAGGTCGCTGGCGCTGAGGTTCATCGAGGTCAGCTTGGCCGGGTCGGGCCAGATGCGCATGGCGTACTCGGCGCCCCAGGTCTCGACCTTGCCCACGCCCTCCACCCGGCGCAGCGCCTGCAACACGTTGGACGAGGCGATCTCGCCCAGCTCCATGGCGTCGTAGCGGCCGCTGGAGGAGGTGAGGGTAACGATCAGCTGGATGCTGTCCGCCGCCTTCTCCACGTAGATACCGTCGCGCCGCACCGACTCGGGCAGGCGCGACTCGACGATCTTCAGGCGGTTCTGCACTTCCACCGCGGCGAGGTCGGCGTTCACGCCCTGGCGGAAGGTCAGGGTCAGCGAAGCCTGGCCGGTGCTGCTGGTGGCCTTGGTGTAGAGCAGGCCGGGCGCGCCGTTCATCTCGCGCTCGATGATCGCGGTCACCGCTTCCTCGACCACCTTGGCCGAGGCGCCGGGATAGCTGGCGCTGACGTTGACCACCGGCGGCGCGATGTCCGGGTACTGGGCCACCGGCAGGAAGCGGATCGCCAGGACCCCGGCGAGCACGATCAGCAGGGAGATCACCCAGGCGAAGACCGGCCGGTCAATGAAGAAACGAGCCATTCGTAGCGTTCTCCGTCACTGGCCCGCCGGCGAGGCGGCCAGCGGTGAGGGGGCGTCGGCGCTGGCCGGCTGGCGGACCACCGCCTGGACGCTGGAGCCGGCGGCATGCTGGGCGGCGTTCTCGACGATCACCCGCTCGCCGCCCTTGAGCCCGCGGCTGATGATCCAGTCGCGGCCCTGCAGGGTGTCGGCGCGGACCTCCACGTCTTCCACCACGCCCTGTGGGTTGACCACCTTGACCAGCGCGGACTGGGCGGTACGGATCAGCGCGTCGCGCGGGACGGTGATCGCCTGCGGGTTCACCGCGCGTTGCAAGCGCACCTGCACGTAGCCGCCGGGGAGCAATTCGCGATGCGGATTGCGGAACAGGGCACGCATGGCGATGGTGTCGGTGCCGGGGTCGACCGCCAGGTCGGAGAACAGCAGCTCGCCGGCCAGCGGGTACTCGCTGCCGTCGGCCAGGACCAGGCGCACGGCGATGTCCTTGTCGGCGACACCCTTCACCTGGCCTTCGCGGATCGCCCGCTGCATGGCGGCGACTTCGCCGGCCGGCTGCGAGAAGTTCACGTAGATCGGATCGATCTGCTCGACGCGGGTCAGCGGTGTCGGTGAGTCCTCGCCGACCAGCGCGCCTTCGGTGACCAGCGCGCGCCGCGCGCGGCCGTCGATCGGCGCGGTGACCGTGGCGTAGCCCAGACGCAGGCGGGCCTGCTCCAGTTCGGCCTTGGCCGAGGCGATCTGCGCCAGGGCCTGGCGCGCGTCGGTCTGCGCTTCGGTGTACTCGCGTTCGCTGATGGCGCGGTCCTTGATCAGGTCGGCGTAGCGCTTGAGCTTGTCGGCCGCCGCCGCGTGGCTGGCCTCGGCCCGGGCCAGGGCGCCGCGGCTGATGTCCAGGGCCGCCTTCAAGGGCGCAGGGTCGATCTGGAACAGCACGGTGCCGGCGCGGACGTCCTGGCCTTCCTCGTACAGGCGACGGGTGACGATGCCGGCGACGCGCGCCCGCACTTCAGCCTGGCGGTACGCTTCCAGGCGTCCGGGCAGCTCGCTGGTGATGCCGATAGGCGCCGGTCTGGCGACGATCACGCCGACCTCGGCGGGGGCCTCCGCAGTCTTCCCGGTGTCCGCTGCTTCTTCGCAGCCCAGCAGGAATAGGGCGACCAGGGCCGCCAGCGGCCCGCGCAGCGAGCCGGTCCATTGGATGTGCATGGGTGTCCCTCGATTCGTGAACTCGCGAGCTTGCCCGGGAAAGGGCGGCGCAACTCACGAGCGGCGCGACAGTAGCATATAATCAGTCATGAGTGATTAATTAATTGGCGTTTCTGTAACATATCCTTATGATCTGCGGCGCCTTTCCCTTGTGAGGACGTTCAGTGGCCAGGAAAACCAAAGAGGAATCCCAGAAAACCCGCGACGGCATACTCGATGCCGCCGAACGGGTTTTCCTGGAAAAGGGCGTGGGCACCACTGCCATGGCCGACCTGGCGGACGCCGCCGGGGTTTCTCGCGGTGCGGTCTACGGCCACTACAAGAACAAGATCGAGGTCTGCCTGGCGATGTGCGACCGCGCCTTCGGCCAGATCGAGGTACCCGACGAAAACGCCAGGGTGCCGGCGCTGGACATCCTCCTGCGCGCCGGCATGGGCTTTCTCCGCCAGTGCTGCGAGCCCGGTTCGGTGCAGCGGGTGCTGGAGATCCTCTACCTCAAGTGCGAACGCAGCGACGAGAACGAGCCGCTGCTGCGCCGCCGCGAGCTGCTCGAGAAGCAGGGGCAACGCTTCGGCCGACGGCAGATCCGCCGGGCGGTGGAGCGCGGCGAACTGCCGGCGCGGCTGGACGTCGAGTTGGCCAGCATCTATCTGCAATCGCTCTGGGACGGTATCTGCGGCACCCTGGCCTGGACCGAGCGCCTGCGCGACGATCCCTGGAACCGCGCCGAACGCATGTTCCGCGCCGGTATCGACAGCCTGCGCAGCTCTCCCTACCTCTTGCTGGCGGACGCCTGAGGGCGTCAACCGTCCGCCATCAGGTGCCTGCGCTGGTCCTCGGCGCCGGCGACCACCAGCCGCTGGGCGTCCTCCTCGCTGATGTGCAGGCGCTTGCCGTCGATGTAGAGCACTGACAGGCGCGCCTCGGCGTCGGTACCGATACGCAGGCTGTCGACCGGCGCGCGATGCCGGCTGCCTTCGATTTCCACGCTGCAGACGCCTTGTTCCGAATCGATTTCGATGGCCATGGGAGCCTCCTGTTTTTTCGCCTACCTTGGGTGGACCCCGGGCATCCGCGCGGGTTCTGTCACGGTAGCTTCACGCCAGCGTCATGCGCCTGCCACCGCGCTTGGCTGCAATCGTCCGCAGAGAGAGGGCGAGGCCAGCGGAGGACGACGCCATGCGGCTATGCGTGATTGGTGCGGGCTATGTGGGACTGGTGACGGCGGCCTGTTTCGCCGAGATGGGCAACCAGGTGCGTTGCGTGGAGCGCGACCGCGAGCGGGTCGCGCGGCTGAGACGCGGCGAGATGCCGATCTACGAACCGGGCCTGGAAAGCATCCTGCGCGATCAGCTGGACGCCACCCGCCTGACCTTCACCGCCAGCCTGGCGGAAGGCCTGGCCGACGCCGAGGTGGTGTTCATCGCCGTCGGCACGCCGTGCGGCGAGGACGGCTCGGCCGACCTCAGCCACGTGATGGCGGTCGCCGAACAACTTGGCGCGCAACTGCGCCAGGCGTGCATCGTGGTCAACAAGTCGACCGTGCCGGTAGGCACCGCCGAACGCGTCGAAGAGATCATCCGCCTGGGCCTGGCGCGCCGGCGCAAGCGCTTCCGGGTGGCGGTGGCGAGCAATCCGGAGTTCCTCAAGGAAGGCTCGGCGGTGGACGATTTCAGGCGCCCGGACCGGGTCATCATCGGCAGCGCCGAGGCGCAGGCCGGGGAAACCCTGCGCCAGCTCTACGCGCCGTTCCTGCGCAATCACGAGCGGGTCCTGCTGATGGGGCGTCGCGAGGCCGAGTTCAGCAAGTACGCGGCCAATGCCTTCCTCGCCACCAAGATTTCCTTCATGAACGAGATGGCCGGGCTATGCGCCCTCACCGGGGTCGATGTCGAGGACGTGCGCCGCGGCATGGGCAGCGACAAGCGCATCGGCACCCATTTCATCTACGCCGGCTGCGGCTACGGCGGCTCGTGCTTTCCCAAGGACGTCCGCGCGCTGATCCGCAGCGCCGAGCAGCAGGGCTACGACAGCCAGATACTGCGCGCGGTGGAAGCGCGCAACGCGCGGCAGAAGGAACTGCTCTTCGAGACCCTCGGCGAGCTGTTCCAGGGCCGCTGGCAGGGGCGTACGGTGGCGCTCTGGGGGCTGGCCTTCAAGCCGGGTACCGACGACCTGCGCGAGGCGCCGAGCCTGGTCCTGCTGGAGGCGCTGCTGCACCACGGGGTGCGGGTCAGGGCCCATGACCCGGTGGCCAACGCCGGGGTCGCGGCACGCTATCCGGAAGCCGTGGCCTGCGCCCGATTGACGCTCCACGACTCGCCCTACGCCGCCGTCGAGGGTGCCGACGCCCTGGTGCTGGTGACCGAGTGGAAGCAGTTCCGCCAGCCGGACTTCCAGAAAATCCGTGGGTCCATGCGAACTCCCCTGTTGGTCGACGGTCGGAATCTCTACGCGCCGGCGCGGATGGCGGAACTGGGCTTCATCTACCAGGGCATAGGACGTCCAAGGGCCGGGCATTGTAAGGCGAGCGCAGCCTGATTAGACTGCGCGCCATCCGCATACTTCGTCCATGTCGAAGGATTCTCATGATCAAGAAATGTCTTTTCCCGGCCGCCGGTTACGGCACCCGTTTCCTCCCGGCCACCAAGGCCATGCCCAAGGAAATGCTGCCGGTGGTGAACAAGCCGCTGATCCAGTACGCGGTGGAGGAGGCGCTGGAAGCCGGCCTTTCCGAGATCGGCATCGTCACCGGCCGCGGCAAGCGTTCGCTGGAAGACCACTTCGACATCAGCTACGAACTGGAACACCAGATCCGCAACACCGACAAGGAAAAGTACCTGGTCGGCATCCGTCGGCTGATCGACGAGTGCACCTTCGCCTACACCCGCCAGGTGGAGATGAAGGGCCTCGGCCACGCCATCCTCACCGGTCGTCCGCTGATCGGCGACGAGCCGTTCGCCGTGGTCCTGGCCGACGACCTGTGCCTGAACCTCGAAGGCGACAGCGTGCTGAAGCAGATGGTCAAGCTGTACAACCAGTTCCGCTGTTCCATCGTGGCGATCCAGGAAGTGCCGCCGGAAGAGACCAACAAGTACGGCGTGATCGCCGGCGAGATGATCCGCGACGATATCTTCCGGGTGAACACCATGGTCGAGAAGCCGAAGCCGGAAGAGGCTCCGTCGAACCTGGCGATCATCGGCCGCTACATCCTGACCCCGGACATCTTCGACCTGATCGAGCAGACCGAACCGGGCAAGGGCGGCGAGATCCAGATCACCGATGCCCTGATGAAGCAGGCCCAGGACGGCTGCGTGCTGGCCTACAAGTTCAAGGGCAAGCGTTTCGACTGCGGCAGCGCCGAGGGCTACATCGAGGCGACCAACTTCTGCTACGAAAACCTCTACAAGACCGGCAAGGCTCACTGAGCCTCGCCGTTCCCGAGGAAAACGCCGCGTCCCCGATGGGGCGCGGCGTTTTTTCGTATGGGGCGAACGGCCATGGGTGGTTATCCGCCAGCCTGGCCTGGCCACGCGGCGCCTCCGCGCCCGGTCAAGGAATCGGCAGTGCCTCGGAGCCCGGGCCCAGCGGCTGGCCGTAGCTGAACTCCACGTAGTTGCCCGCGGGGTCGCGCAGGCCGCAGTAGTAGCCGACCGGATAGGGCTCGTCGCGCGGCGCCCAGACCAGGCAGCCGGCGGCCTCGGCGCGGCGCGCCAGATCGTCCACCGCTGCGCGGCTGGAGAGGGCGAAGCCGAAATGACTGTAGTCGTCGCTGGCCAGGTTGCGCGGCTGGCCGCCGGGCATGATGACGAAGATGAAGCGCTGTTCCTGGCCGGGTTCGGCCATCCAGACGATCTGCGAGCCTTTGCCGGGGCGCCGGTGGATCACCCGCATGCCGCAGAAGGTTTCGTAGAAGGCGATGCAGGCGTCGAGGTCGGGGACGTGCAGCGCCAGGTGAGTGAGGGTGGGGGACATCGCGCTTACCTCCACGGACAAGCATAGCCCATCGCCTGCCGGGCCCTGCGCTGAGCCGTTGCGACAGGTTTTTGCGTCGATCCGGCGGGAGCCGTCGCTGGCGAATGGGTTATGCTGGAACGCATCTGATCCAGGAGTAGGAACATGTCTTTCGATTTCGATCTGTTCGTCATCGGCGCCGGCTCCGGGGGCGTTCGCGCCGCCCGCTTCGCCGCCGGCTTCGGTGCCCGTGTCGCGGTGGCGGAGAGCCGCTACCTGGGTGGCACCTGCGTCAACGTCGGCTGCGTGCCGAAGAAGCTGCTGGTCTATGGCGCGCATTTCAGCGAGGACTTCGAGCAGGCCCGGGCCTATGGCTGGAGCGCCGGCGAGGCGCAGTTCGACTGGGCGACCCTGATCGGCAACAAGAACCGCGAGATCCAGCGGCTCAACGGGATCTACCGCAACCTGCTGGTGAACAGCGGGGTGACCTTGCTCGAAGGTCACGCCCGTCTGCTCGATGCGCACAGCGTCGAGGTGGACGGCCAGCGCTTCAGCGCCAAGCACATACTCGTCGCCACCGGCGGCTGGCCGCAGGTGCCGGACATTCCCGGCAAGGAACACGCGATCACCTCCAACGAAGCGTTCTTCCTCGAGCGCCTGCCGCGCCGCGTGCTGGTGGTCGGCGGCGGCTACATCGCCGTCGAGTTCGCCTCGATCTTCAACGGGCTCGGCGCCGAGACCACCTTGCTCTACCGTCGCGACCTGTTCCTGCGCGGCTTCGACCGCAGCGTCCGCGAGCACCTGCGCGACGAATTGGGCAAGAAGGGCCTGGACCTGCAGTTCAACAGCGACATCGCCCGTATCGACAAACAGGCCGATGGCAGCCTGGCCGCGACCCTCAAGGACGGCCGGGTGCTGGAGGCGGACTGCGTGTTCTACGCCACCGGGCGGCGGCCGATGCTGGACGACCTGGGCCTGGAAAACACAGCTGTGAAGCTGACCGACAAGGGCTTCATCGCGGTCGACGAGCACTACCAGACCAGCGAGCCGTCGATCTTCGCCCTCGGCGACGTGATCGGTCGCGTCCAGTTGACCCCCGTGGCGCTGGCCGAGGGCATGGCGGTGGCGCGGCGGCTGTTCAAGCCGGAGGAGTACCGTCCGGTGGACTACAAGTTGATTCCCACCGCGGTGTTCAGCCTGCCCAACATCGGCACCGTCGGCCTGACCGAGGAGGAGGCGCTGAGCGCCGGGCACAAGGTGAAGATCTTCGAGAGCCGCTTCCGGCCGATGAAGCTGACCCTTACCGACGACCAGGAAAGGACCCTGATGAAGCTGGTCGTGGATGCCCACGACGACAGGGTACTGGGCTGCCACATGGTCGGCGCCGAGGCCGGCGAGATCCTCCAGGGCATCGCGGTGGCGATGAAGGCCGGGGCGACCAAGCAGGTGTTCGACGAGACCATCGGCATCCACCCGACCGCGGCGGAAGAGTTCGTCACCCTGCGCACGCCGACGCGCTGAGCCGCGTCTGAACGAAGAAGCCGGCCCCTGGGCCGGCTTCTTTCATTTTCGCGCTCAGCGCGAGGATGCCTCCGCCAGCGCCGCCGCTGCGTCATCGCGGCGCCTGGCATAGCGCTGCGCGAGCACCGCGCAGACCATCAGCTGGATCTGGTGGAACAGCATCAGCGGCAACACCATCGGTCCCACCGCACTGGTGGCGAACAGCACCTTGGCCATGGGTACACCGGTGGCCAGGCTCTTCTTCGAACCGCAGAAGACGATGGTGATCTCGTCTTCCTTGCTGAAGCCCAGGCGCCGCGCCAGCACCGTGGTCAGCACCAGGGCCAGGGCGAGGATCACGCAGCAGGCGACGGTCAGGCCGAGCAGCGCCAGCCAGGGTACTTCGTGCCACAGGCCCTGGATCACCGCGGCGCTGAAGGCGGTGTAGACCACCAGCAGGATCGAGCCCTGGTCGACATAGCGCAGCACCGGCTTGTTGCGCTCCACCCAGGCGCCGATCCAGCGCCGCAGGACCTGGCCGGCGATGAACGGTACCAGCAGTTGCAGGGTGATCTTGCCGATGGCGTCCAGCGCGTTGCCGGTCTCGCCTTCGGCGCCGAGCAGCAGCTTGCCCAGCAGCGGGGTAAGGAACACGCCGAGCAGGCTCGACACGGAAGCGCTGCATACCGCGGCCGGCACGTTGCCGCGCGCCAGCGAGGTGAAGGCGATGGAGGATTGCACCGTGGCCGGCAGGGCGCAGAGGAACAGGATGCCGAGGTACAGCTCCGGGGTGACCATCGGCGACAGCGCCGGTTTCAGCGCCAGGCCGAGCAGCGGGAACATCACGAAGGTGCAGGCGAACACCAGCAGGTGCAGGCGCCAGTGGGTCATGCCGGCGATGATCGCCTGGCGCGACAGCTTGGCGCCGTGGAGGAAGAACAGCAGGCCGATGCCGACGTTGGTCACCCATTCGAAGACCACGGCGGTCTGGCCGCTGCAGGGCAGGAAAGTGGCGAGAAGGACGGTGGCGATCAGCGCCAGGGTGAAGTTATCCGGAAGGAAACGCGGTCGGGTCATGGGCACGCTCTGCAGGATCGGGGGAACACACGGCAGTCTTCTGGCTGCCTGGCGAACCTGCACTGTAGCCATGGGCTGGGCGACCGGCTAACGCCAGAAGGCCAGCCGATGACGCCGAATGGACAGGGCGGCCTCCGCGCCGCCCCGGGGCTCAGACGACGCTGGCCAGCAGCGGCTCGCTGAGGCTGGGACGGACCTTGCCGGCATGGGGAGAGAACTCCAGGCGGACGGCGAGCACGGTGACCAGCGAGCGCAGCTTCTCCGCGATCACGCTGGCGCGGTGCTGGCTGAGGCCGGGGAAGGTCAGCAGCAGGCGGATCTTGTGGTCCTCGCGGTCGGCGCGAACCCGCTCCGGGGTGAAGGATTGCACGGCGAACAGGTTCAGCACCCGGCACAGCAGGTCCGGATCGGCCATGCCCTCGATATGGAAGATCGACAGGGTCTCGGCATCTGCACAGGAGGTTTCCCAGACGTTCGGGCGGATCACCTGGCGTTCTTCGCCGTCAGGGTGTTTGGCCAGGAAAAGGGGGGCGAGGGTTGACATGTGACGCTCCAGGCAGTGTTTCGACGAGAGAAATTCTCCCAGAGGCGTGCCGGATTTTTTCTCCTGTTTTTGCGTGATTTTGCGCTATATGTGCATACTTGATTCCTGTATTTTTCTTTGTAGGGAATATTTATGTCCATTCCATTGGATATGTACGATCAGCGTATTCTTGCGTTGCTGCAGGAGGAATCCTCGCTGTCCACCGCCGAGATCGCCGAGCGCATCGGACTTTCCCAGTCGCCCTGCTGGCGGCGCATCCAGCGCCTGAAGGAGGAGGGGGTGATCCGCAAACAGGTGACCCTGCTCGACCGCAAGAAGATCGGCCTGAATACCCAGGTATTCGCCCAGATCAAGCTCAACGCCCATGGGCGCAAGAACCTCACCGATTTCGCCGAGGCGATGCACCAGTTTCCCGAGGTGCTGGAGTGCCACGTACTGATGGGCGCGGTGGACTTCATGCTGCGTATCGTCACCCGCGATATCGAATCCTACGAACGCTTTTTCTTCGAGAAGCTGTCGGCGGTGCCGGGCATCCAGGAAGTGAACTCCATCGTCGCCTTGTCGGAAATCAAATCCACCACTACCTTGCCCCTGCTCGCCCCCTGAGCCTTCCCGGAGAACGCCTGCCCATGACCATCAGCAAGACCAAGTCCAGCTTCTATCGCCGCCTCTATGTCGCCCACCTGATCGACAGCGGCGTTGCCAGCGTGCCGGAGATCATGGCCGCCACCGGCATGCCCCGGCGCACCGCCCAGGACACCATCGCCGCGCTGGAGGAACTGGATATCGTCTGCGAGTTCGAGCAGCAGGAAGGCGCGCGTAACCACCAGGGTAGCTATGTGATCCGCGACTGGGGCGCGGTTCGGCGGGAATGGGTGACGCGACATCACGCGAAGCTCGCCGAGGCGTTGGAATATCCGGCGTTACCCGCCTGAGCCGAGCCCGCGCGAACAAGGAAGGCCGTCTCGCTGGAGACGGCCAGGATCGTCATAGACAGGCTTCCAGCGCACCACCTTCCGCCGAGGCGTTGGCCGCCGCGGCTTTTTCCAGAACATCCTTGCTCACCAGGTTCTTCTTGACTCCATAGAACTTGTTGGCGATCTGCCGCTCCAGGTCCGAGGCCGCTTCCCTGGCGTTCGGCAGGTAGGAAATGTGGGCCTCGCTGACGTAGCCGGTTTCCGGCAGTACGTTTTCCAGCATGGGCTTGCACGATTCGCAAGGAGCCTGGGAAATGAAACCGGTCAGGCGCCCACCGCTGGGGACGAGACCACTGCGGATATCGCTCTCCAGGTTGCGCAGCGCTTTCAGCTCGGCGTCGGCCTGGCGAATGTCCAGCGATGCGCTGAAGCGTGAATCGGGAACCTCGATGTTCTTCACGTAGCGCTCGGCATTGGCGCCTCTTGCGGCGAAGCGTTCGTCGAACCCCGAATAGAGCGGATGGTCCTGCGGCACCTTGAGCAGGTCGCGCAGGTCTTGCCCGGACATCGCGTTATAGACGCGCAGATGTTCGACGCCTTCCTGGACGTAGCTGTATTCGAAGCGCGCGGTGGTACTGGAGCGCCATTTCGAGACCAGTTCCTTTTTCGCCGCGTTGGACGGGTTCAATTGCTCTTCGGCGACAGCGCGTCCCGCCATGTCGACGTGGTAGCGCACGGATTTGAGTAGCCGCGAGGAGACCTGTTCGTTCACGGAGCTGACCGCTTCCACCGTGACCACCGGGCCGGCCTGGGAGAATCCACTGGCAAGGCTGAGGCCGAAAGCGAGGAAAAACCGGGAAATACCTTTGACGATAGTCATGACGAGCCTCAGATACGACAGATCTTGCCTAGGGATGCAGCGGAAATGCCTTCCGCCTCTTCTTCGCTGAACGCGCCTTCGGCACCCAGCTCGCTAGCCTCGGCGGCTTCGAAGGATTCGAACAATGCCAGGCCATCGAACAGCGTGGCGATCGGTACGATCACCTCCAGCAGCTTGGCGAGGAAACTGCTCTGGGGCTCCTCGGGGGAGCGAGGCTTCATCTGGTCGCGGTACTTTTCCTTGTACCAGTCGAACAGCGCCTTGTCGGTCATGTCGTTGAGGCATGGCTCGGCGCCGTCGGTGCCGCTGTAGCGGCCGTCCGCGGTACAGATCGGGGTGCTGGAAATGAAACCGTTGCGATAGCGGTAGGCTGCGGCCAGGCGAGCCAGTCGGTACTGTGGAGGCAAATGGAAGCCGCCCTGGCCGTCGCGATAGTCCGGGCTCCTCAACTGGTAGTCGAGGATGCCCATCAGATAGTTCTGGTCGCCGTGACTGAGCTGCGTATAGCTCTGGGCCGCCTTGAAGCGGGTCAGGACCCCGGTGTCTATGCCGTTGGCCCGGTGCTGCGCTAGCGGAATGGCGCTCATCGAGTCACGCAGGTATTGCGCGGCAAGAGCGAACTTGGCGGCAATGGTGCCGTAGCGCCAGCCGAAGAGTTCGTAGGCATGATAGTAGAGGTCGGCATCCACCCCGGCCTTGAGCACATTGGCGAGGATCAACGGGTCGTCGCGTTCGAAGCTGACATAGCCCTCCGGCACCCGGTCGACGGCGATGTCGCTATGCGGGCGCGCCTTGGTCAGTCCGGTCTCGCGAAGGAAGATGCCGAGCGTCTCCTCGGGATCGAATGCCGTGCCCTGGTCGCGATTGAAATCGCCGACAGCGCTCGCCCAGCCGATGCTGTTGAGAATGGGCGGGTTGGATACGGTGTCGGAGTAGATCGATTCAGGCTCGACCAGGAAGGTGTTCTTCAACGTTTGTTCGTCGAAGTCGATCGAGTTGTCGGTCTTGACTGCGTGGTAGTGGAGTGCCTTGGTCAGCGTATCGGAAAAGTAATCTGCCTGGGCGTAGCCTGAGATGGCCGCCAGGGTTGTTGCCAGCCACAGCGAACTGAAGTGCCTCATGTTCCATCCTCGTATGCGAGGCGCCGCCCGATGCGGCGCCTTCGGCCTGTCGCCGGTTGCGAACAGCCGGTGGGCGGGATACTAGGCAGCGGGGCGGCCGTGGAAGCGGGTGGCGAAGGGAAAATCGGCAAAGGTCGCGGTGGTTCGCAAAAACGCGACAAAGGCATGGGCAGGGCTGTGGCAGACGAATCCAGGTTGGCAGGGAGACAAAAACGGGAGGGGCTCAGCTTGCCTCCCCTCCCTAACATGCGTTCCGTGCTTCAGCCGCCCCCCTGACCGATGGCCGTCCGCCCTGCGCTGCTCTCCTGGTAGCGTTCGATCTGGGCGGCGGGAGCGGGCGGCAGTCGGGGTTTCAGATAGGCCGCCAGGCTGACGCCGCAATACACCAGCAGGGCCATGGCGATCAGTGCCTTGTATGGATCGATGTCGGATCGACGCTTGCAGACCATACAGATCTGCTCTTCGGTGGCCGGGTATTCAGCGCAGTTGCGACAGCGGATCATGCCTTCCTCCCGCCGGATTTTCCCGCCTGCCAGAACGCCAGCGAGGCTTCCTCGCGGGCCTGCTCGGCGCTCAGGCCGATATCCTTCAGTTCCGCCGCTTCCAGGTCCAGCAGCGCGCGCCGGGTCAGCTGGCGTTGCCGGGCCAGGCGATAGCCACGACGCAGGGCCTGCGCCAGGTTGTCCATTGCGGCGAGTGGGAAGGGGCCATCGAGGCGTTGGCGGCGCTCGGATTTCGCACTGAGTCGCGTCATGCTGCGTACTCCATATTGATCGGCTGGACGACGGAGATAGAATGGCCATCGCGCGCTGTTCCGTACAGGTCCAGAAAAGGTGGGTTGACTGCATACAGATCAAGCGCTCCCCGGCCTGAATGGTGGATTTCGCCACCATCTGTACCGGTCCCGCTTTCGCTCACCCTGGAGTCCCGCTCATGACCCTTTATCTGCAACTCGCCGAGACCCTCGGTTCGCGCATCGAACAGGGCCTCTACCGTCCGGGCGACCGGCTGCCCTCGGTGCGGGCCATGAGCATCGAGCACGGCGTCAGCCTGAGCACCGTGCAACAGGCATACAGGCTGCTGGAAGATCGCGGGCTGGCCGAACCGCGGCCGAAGTCCGGCTATTTCGTACCGGCCGCGCGACAGATGCCGCCGCTGCCGGCGATCGCCCGCCTGGCCCAGCGGCCGGTGGAAATCTCGCAATGGGAGCAGGTGCTGGCCCTGGTCAGCACGGTGCCGCGGCCGGACGTGGTCCAGCTCGGCCGCGGCATGCCGGACATCTCCAGCCCTTCGCTGAAACCGCTGACCCGCAGCCTGGCCCGGCTCAACCGTCACGCCGACGCCCGTGCGCTGGCCTACGACGGGATCCACGGCTCGCCGTTGCTGCGCGAGGAAGTCGCCCGCCTGTTGGTGGACTCCGGCTGTCGGGCCACCGCCAGCGACGTGGTGATCACCACCGGCTGCCACGAGGCCCTGTCGGTGAGCATCCGCGCGGTGTGCGAGCCGGGCGATATCGTCGCGGTGGAGTCGCCGAGCTTCCATGGCGCCATGCAATCGCTGAAAGGCCTCGGCATGAAGGCCCTGGAGATCCCCACCGATCCGGTCAACGGCATCAGCCTGGAAGCCCTGGAACTGGCGCTGGAACAGTGGCCGATCAAGGCCATCCAGGTGACCCCGAACTGCAACAACCCGCTCGGCTACATCATGCCCGAGTCGCGCAAGCGGGCGTTGCTGGCCCTGGCCCAGCGCTACGACGTGGCGATCATCGAGGACGATGTCTACGGCGACCTGGCCTACACCTATCCGCGCCCGCGCACCATCAAGTCGTACGACGACGATGGCCGGGTGCTGCTCTGCGGGTCGTTCTCCAAGGTCCTGGCGCCGGGCCTGCGGATCGGCTGGATGGTACCCGGGCGCTACGCCGACCGCGTGCTGCACATGAAGTACATCAGTACCGGCGCCAGCGCCCTGCAACCGCAACTGGCGATCGCCGAATTCATCGGCAACGGCCACTACGAGCCGCATTTGCGGCGCATGCGCGCCCAGTACCAGCGCGGACGCGACCTGATGATCGACTGGGTGGCGCGCTACTTCCCGGAAGGCACCCGCGCCAGCCGGCCCCAGGGCGGTTTCCTGCTCTGGGTCGAGCTGGACGAGGCGTTCGACACCCTGCGCCTGGACAAGGCCTTGCGCAACCGCGGCGTACAAGTCGCGGTGGGCTGTATCTTCTCCGCTTCCGGCAAGTACCGGAACTGCCTGCGGATGAACTACGCGGCATTGCCGACCCCGGCCATCGAGCAGGCGGTCAGGCGGGTAGGGGAGAGCGCTTGCGAGCTGCTGGAGCCTTGCGAGGCCTGAGCGACAGTCGTGCTTTCGACGCAGTCGACGATTGCGCAAATGGCAAATGCTAATCATTCGCATTTTTTGCTAGAGTTGCCTGACGCATGCATCCGCCGGCGCCACTGGACGCCGGTCACCAGGAGACCATCGTCATGTCGCAACCCGCCTATCGTCTGTTCAATGTCGAACTCAAGCGTCGCGAGCAGCTCAGCCCGGCGCTGACCCGCTTCGTCTTCGGCGGCCCGGAGGTCGCCGAGATGAAGACCCTGGCCGCCGACCAGCGGATCAAGATCTTTTTCCCCGATGCCAGTGGCCAGCCGCCCAGCCTGCCCGGCGGCAGCGAGTGGTACCAGGCCTATCGCAGCGTCGAGCCGGCCCGCCGGCCGCCGATGCGTACCTACACCATCCGTGCGCTGCGCGCCGAGCAGGAAGAGGTCGACGTGGAGTTCGTCCTCCACGGCGAGAACGGCCCGGCCTCGGCCTGGGCGACCCACGCGCGGATCGGCGACCGCCTGCAACTGGCCGCGCCCAATCGGCAATACGGCGATGACCCGGGCGGCTACGAATGGAAGCCGCCGGCTGGCGTCCGCCATATCCTGCTGATCGCCGACGAAACCGCCTTGCCCGCGGTGGCGGGAATTCTCGAGGCGCTGGCCGGCGAAGCCGAGCCGCCGGTGGTCGAGGCCTTTCTCGAAGTGCCGGGAGAAGCCGACATCCTCGACCTGCCGGCGATTCCCGGTGCACGCCTGCACTGGTTGCCGCGCCACCAGGCCGGCATCCATTCGCGCAACGGCGAGCGGATGATCGAGGCGGCGCGCCAGGCGCGGCTGCCGGAGCGCGAGGTGGCGGGTGGTGCGGCCCAGGAACTGGAGGACATCGATATCGACGAGGAGATCCTCTGGGAACTGGCGAGCCCCGAGAGCGGCAGTTTCTACGCCTGGGTCGCCGGTGAGTCGGCGGCGGTGATGGCGATCCGGCGCTACCTGGTGCAGGAGCGCGGTATCGACAAGCGTCATCTGACCCTGATGGGCTATTGGCGCCTGGGCAAGGTGTTCGACTGATGGGCCGCTTCGTCGGGAAACAGGCGGACGGCTACGAGACGCGGATCGGCCGCCTGTTGCCGGGCTACGAGTTGCTGCACCTGCTCAGTCGCGCGCAGTTGCTGGCCCGTCTGCCGGAACGGGCGCGCCTGCTCAGCGTCGGCTGCGGCGCCGGCGGCGAGCTGGCGGAGCTGGCCGGGTTGCGTCCGGGCTGGCGTTTCGTCGCGGCGGACCTGTCGGCCGATATGCTCGCCCTGGCCCGCCAGCGCTGCGCCAGGCTCGGCCTGCTGGAGCGGATCGAGCTGCACTGCGGCGATGTCGCCGGGCTACCGCCTGCGCCGCCTTGCGATGCGGCGCTGGTCCTGCTGGTGCTGCATTTCCTGCGCGGCGACCAGGCCAAGCGGTGCTTCCTCGAGGCGGTCGCCGAGCGTCTGGCGCCAGCGGCACCGTTGCTGCTGGCTAGCCTGATGGAAGCCCGGGACGCCTTCGAACGCCCGGTGCAGGCCGAGGCCTGCCGCTTGGCCGGGCTTTCCCCGGAGGACAGCGACGGCATGCTGCAACGCTTGCGCGAGGATTTCGATCCGTTGTCCGAGCAGCGCCTCGGCGAACTGCTGGAAGACACCGGCTTCGTCCTGCCCAGCCGCTATTTCCAGGCCGTGGGCTACCAGGCCTGGATCGCCTTCCGCGCCGGCTGAGGATGCCTCAGGCGAGGCGCGCCTGCGGCGTGACCTGGCGCGGGTCGGTCAGCAGCTCCAGCAGCGCCGGGCGTCCGCTTTCGCGGGCACGCCGGAACGCGGCGGGGAAGTCGGCGCTGCATTCCACTCGTTCGGCGTGGGCGCCGAAGGCCCGCGCCAGGGCGACGAAGTCGGGGTTGTCCAGGCGGGTGGCGGATACCCGCCCGGGATATTCGCGCTCCTGATGCATGCGGATGGTGCCGAGCATGCCGTTGTTGACCACGATCACCACCGGCGTCGCGCCGAACTGCGCGGCGGTCGCCAGCTCCTGCGGATACATCATGAAACAGCCGTCGCCGGCGAAGCACACCACGCTGCGCTGCGGATCGCGCAGGCTGGCGGCGATCGCGGCGGGCAGGCCGTAGCCCATGGCGCCGTTGGTCGGCGCCAACTGCGTGCGGGCCTGGCGATAGCGGTAGAAGCGATGCACCCAGACGGCATAGTTGCCGGCACCGTTGGCGATCACCGCGTCGTCCGGCAGGTTTTCGCTGAGGTACGCGACCACGGACGCCAGGTCGACGCCCTGGATGGCGGGGTCGCTCGCGGCCGGGGTCGAGTAGGCCAGGTAATCGGCATGGGCGGCTTCGCGCCAGTCCTGCCAGGTGCTCGAGGGCAACGGCGCGAGGTCGGCCAGGGCCTCGGCGAAGGCACACGGGGTGGCCTGGATCGGCAGTTGCGCCAGGTACACGCGGTTCAGTTCCGCGCTGTCCGGATGCACGTGGACCAGCGTCTGAGCGGGGGCCGGACTACGCACCAGGCTGTAGCCGGCGCTCGGCGTTTCGCCCAGGCGCGCCCCGACCACCAGCAGCAGGTCGGCCTGGCGCAGCCGCTCCAATAACGCCGGCGCCGCGCCGAAGCCCAGTTGCCCGGCGTAGTGCGGGTCGCGGTTGTCGAACAGGTCCTGGCGACGGAACGAGGTGGCCACCGGCAAGCCATTGGCCTCGACGAAGGCGCCCAGCCGTTTCCTGGCGGCGCCATCCCAGCCGCTGCCGCCAAGTACCAGCAGGGGGCGCCTGGCGTTCGCCAGCAGCTCGCGCAGTTCCGCCATCGCCGAGGCGCCCGGCCGCCCCGGAAGCACCCTTGGTACCGGCGCATCGGCGACCTGCGCGGAACCGAAGAGGATTTCCTCGGGCAGGGCGACCACGACCGGTCCCGGCCGGCCCGAGGTGGCGACGCTGAAGGCACGGCCGACGATCTCCGGGATGCGTTCGATACGGTCGATTTCCACGGCCCACTTGGCCAGTCCCGAGAACATCTGCACGTAGTCGACTTCCTGGAACGCCTCGCGGCCCTTGAAGGCACTTTCCACCTGGCCAACGAACAGGATCATCGGCGTCGAGTCCTGCTGCGCCGTGTGCACGCCATTCGCCGCATGGGTGGCACCGGGGCCGCGGGTGACGAAGCAGATGCCTGGTCGGCCGGTCAGCTTGCCGTAGGCATCGGCCATGTTCGAGGCGGCACCTTCGTGGCGGGTGACGATGGTGCGGATGCCATCGGCGTCGTGCAGTGCGTCGAGCACCGGCAGGTAGCTTTCCCCGGGGATGCAGTAGACGGTATCGACGGCATTGCGCCGCAGCGCCTCCACCAGGATCTGCCCGCCGTTGCGCTGGGGAAGGGAGTCGGTCATGAGGGCCTCGCTGCGCACGTTGTGATTGCCCCGATCTTCGGCCCAAAGCGCGCCAGCGCCAAGCGACCTTTCTTCGCGAGTTCATTCCCGTGGCGCATGAACCTGGCGTTCCCCGGTTGCGAAAGCATGCAGGAAGTTCGGCAGCCAGGCGAGGCTGTGGGAGCTTTCGCCTGCCGCACTCGTCGCTGCGAGCTTTTTTTTCTATATGGATTCCTGCCGACTGTCGTGGCTGCTATGGACTTCACTCAGACCAACCACTTGAACAGGAAGAAGAACGCCATGCCCAGCAACATGCTCGCCAGGGTATTGCGGGTATAGAGCACCAGCGCCACGGTAACTGCGCCGCTGACCAGGTAGGGATTGTCGTAGCCGAGGTCGATGCGCCCCTCGGGCATGAACACGATAGGGCCGCAGATAGCGGTGAGCATGCCGGGCACGGCGAAACCGAGGAACTGCCGCAGGTTACTGCCGAGGCGGATCGGCAGGCGCGGTTCGAGGAACAGGTAGCGGTTGAGGAAGACGATCGCGCCCATCCCGAAGATCACTGCCCAGACCATGGCGCCTCCCGATACAGCTTGTTGCAGACGAAGCCGGCGGCCATCCCGGCGAGACCGGCGAGGACCAGCGCCGAACTCCATTGCCAATGGCTGAACAGCACCGAGCAGAACAGCGAGGTGGCCACGCAGACCAGCGTCGGTACGTTGCGCACCAGCGGCGCGACCAGCGCGATGAAGGTGGCGGCGATGGAGAAATCCAGGCCCAGGTGTTCGAGACCGGGAATGCTGCGGCCAAGCAGGATGCCGGCGAGGGTGAACAGGTTCCAGGCGATATAGAAGGTCAGGCCGACGCCGAGGGCGTACCAGCGGTTGAAGTTGCGCCGGTCGTGCTGGCTGGCGAGGGCGAAGAACTCGTCGGTGAGCAGGAAGCCCAGGCCGATCCGCCAGCGCCCCGGCAGAGGCGACAGGACCGGCCGCAAGCTCATGCCGTAGAGCAGGTGCTGCGAGGTCAGGAGGAGGGTGGTGAAGATGATCGAAAAGAACCCGGCACCGCCCTTGAGCATGCCGATCGCCACCAGTTGCGCGGCGCCGGCGAAGACGATGGCGGACAGGCCCTGGCCCTCGGCCGGGGTGAGGTTGGCTTCGATGGCCATCGATCCTGCCAGCAGCCCCTAGGGCGCGACGGCCAGGGACAACGGGAGGATGGCGACGGCGCCGCGGAGAAAGGCTTGGCGGGGCAGGTCGTTGGCAGTCATGGGGGCATGGCGGTGGTGAACGTCGGTCCAGCATGCCAGCAGGCGCATCGGGCTGGCTTGAACGATCTTGCTCTTCGTGTCCGTTATCTACGCAGGCGAAAGCGGCCGGTGTCCTTCCTTATATAAGGATGACGGGCAGGGCAGGCGGCGGACGAGCGAGGGCTACTCGAGGGCGCCGTGAAGAATCGAGGGAGAGAAGAACCGGAGCGGAGCTAACGCGGATGCTGACCGATCTTGTGGCCGCGGAACCTGGCGCCGAGAGACGGCTGATAGGACATGGAACACCCGGTTTATTGCTGTTGTAGGGTTGGCACAGCTTAGCCTTGTTCAATTTTTCGTACAACGGAGCCTGTAAAATATCCGCTGCACCAGGTTGAACACCTTGCCCGGCCTGGCTTTGGCCGATTTCGCGATGCGCTGGAAGGCCCTGTCTACGGCCATTCCGCCGTCCGCGAGGGCGACGAGAGGGCTATTGACAACAAATTGGCTTTCCGATTGACTCTGGCTCCAGCCCCCGCATGATTGAAATTTTTAACAAAAAAGGTGTTGCATCATGTCGGTACCCCTGCGTGCCGTTCAGCTCACTGAGCCGAGCCTGTTCCTTCAGGAACATCCCGAGGTCCAGTTCGTCGACCTTCTGATTTCAGACATGAATGGCGTGGTTCGCGGCAAGCGAATCGAACGCAACAGTCTGCCCAAAGTCTTCGAAAAAGGTATCAACCTTCCCGCTTCCCTGTTCGCCCTCGATATCACCGGCTCCACCGTAGAGAGTACCGGCCTGGGTCTCGACATCGGCGACGCCGACCGGATCTGCTACCCGATCCCCGGCACCCTCTCCATGGAACCCTGGCAGAAGCGCCCGACCGCGCAGCTGCTGATGACCATGCATGAGCTGGAAGGTGATCCCTTCTTCGCCGACCCCCGCGAAGTCCTGCGCCAGG
>NZ_KV811268.1:0-271 GCF_001813025.1 Pseudomonas sp. HMSC066A08 | reverse complement strand
GCGATGCTGCACATCGTCAACCACATGTCGCTGCCGGTGAGCTGGTTCAAGTCCTACTCCGCCTACTCCGGCGCCACCGATGCGATGGTCCAGTGGTGGTACGGGCACAACGCCGTAGGCTTCTTCCTGACCACCGGCTTCCTCGGCATGATGTACTACTTCGTGCCCAAGCAGGCCGGGCGCCCGGTCTACTCCTACCGGCTGTCCATCGTCCACTTCTGGGCGCTGATCACCCTGTACATCTGGGCCGGCCCGCACCACCTGCACTACA
>NZ_KV811267.1:0-412 GCF_001813025.1 Pseudomonas sp. HMSC066A08 | reverse complement strand
TCGAGCAGGTACGAAAGTAGGTCTTAGTGATCCGGTGGTTCTGTATGGAAGGGCCATCGCTCAACGGATAAAAGGTACTCCGGGGATAACAGGCTGATACCGCCCAAGAGTTCATATCGACGGCGGTGTTTGGCACCTCGATGTCGGCTCATCACATCCTGGGGCTGAAGCCGGTCCCAAGGGTATGGCTGTTCGCCATTTAAAGTGGTACGCGAGCTGGGTTTAGAACGTCGTGAGACAGTTCGGTCCCTATCTGCCGTGGACGTTTGAGATTTGAGAGGGGCTGCTCCTAGTACGAGAGGACCGGAGTGGACGAACCTCTGGTGTTCCGGTTGTCACGCCAGTGGCATTGCCGGGTAGCTATGTTCGGAAAAGATAACCGCTGAAAGCATCTAAGCGGGAAACTTGCCTC
>NZ_KV811266.1:0-215 GCF_001813025.1 Pseudomonas sp. HMSC066A08 | reverse complement strand
AACATGTAGAGCAAACTGCTTCTCAATCTACACCTGTAGAAACACAGCCTGAAGTGACCGAGCCTGTTGCTGAAACTAAAACGGAAACCGAAGTCGTATCAGTTGAAGTTAAGCAGCCAGCTAAAGTGACCGTTATTCGTCAAGAGCCAACAGTACGCCAGTTACATGCCAGCTCGCCAATGACGAAAGCTCCGGCATCTACAGATGCACCTGTA
>NZ_KV811265.1:0-6493 GCF_001813025.1 Pseudomonas sp. HMSC066A08 | reverse complement strand
CGCCACCGATACGCACTTCGTAACGAAGGCGCTGCCCTCGAATTGGCAGAACACCAAATATCCTGATGGTTTTGTTCCGATAGAGCCGCTTGTTCCGCATGTTTTCCTGCCTGGAGACCAGGCGCAGGTTGCATATGCGGTTATCCAGGCCATCGCCGTTGATATGGTCAATGAACCAACCATCCTGGACGTGCTGGCCGGTGGAAATGAACCACGCCACGTGGTGTGCCTGAAGGTGCTTACGCTGGTATTGGATTTTCAGATAGCGGCACACACCGCTCTCCAGAACGCTTCCTGCTGGCTTCCCGACAAGGAAGGTCGAGTGGCGCTTCCACGCCGATTGAGTCGAGAACATCTCCCGCGGTGCATCGCAGTAGCGAAGCTCGCCGGTTTCGTCATCGTAAGAAAGGAGCCGGGAGACCTCTTCGATCAGCTGCGCCTTGGAGACGGAGTTGCTGCGACTCAGGCGGGCAGCCAGGCGAGCCCTTATAGCTTCCTTGTTACGCTCCGCGTAGCGCTTACGGGCAGCCCTGCCGCCCTCTCCGTTGTTCCAGGCGTGTACGGCCCTCGGGTCTCTGTAGCGTTGCTCTTTCATTTGGCCGCCCTCTTCGCCCGGTACTGCGCCTGCCGGATCTTGCTGCACTTCACGTGACTTCCATGAGCACGGGACTTTCCGCAGATGTCGCAGGCGCTTGGAAGCTCCAATCCCTCGGTGCTGATCTTCCCGTTGTGAGCCTTAGTCATGACGCACCTCCGAGCGCTTCGATGGCCAGTCGAACCGGACCGCTACCCCGCCGTTTTCGCGCAACCTGTCGACGCAGCGCTCTCCAAGCGCTCCGGGCAGTTCCTCGGCCTTGAGGTTCGAAATCACGATGGTCGGCATTAGGTTCTGGTAGCGCCCATCGATCACGCTGAAGAGCGTTGCAAGCTCGAAGTCGGTCGGCTTCGTTGCCCCCACCTCGTCGATGATCAGCAGTGAGGGGGCGCAAAGGGCCTCAAAAGCCTGGGCTTCGGTGTACTCGGCTTCGCGATCAAAACTTCCCTTCACAAACTGGAGAATTGTGCTCACCGTGCGATAGGCGGCAGTCACCGAAGCGCTGTTGCACACGACGTGCCCAGCGATTGCAGTGGCAAGGTGCGTCTTCCCGGTCCCAGGCATGCCAAGCAGCAGCAGACACCGACCCAGGCGCTTGTTCTCGGCGAAGTCGTCTGCGTACTTTCGGCAAACCTTCAGCGCTTTGCGCTGGCCATCGTTCTGCGCGATGTATGAGTCGAACGTGCGACCCTGAAAGCGCGGTGGGATCATTACTCCAGCGAGCCGACGCTCCATGCGCTCGCGCTCGTTCCGGCGCCACATTTCGGCCTGCTCATCGCGAAGTTTTTCAGCCTCAGCCTCCTTGGAGCACTCAGGACAACCGGTTGGCTTGTCCGAATTGCGGCGGAAAACAGCCGCATACTCGCCGTGCTTATCGCATTTAGCGGGAGTCTTGGAGACGATCCCGAAACGGCGCTCCAGGTCGCAGACTTCAAGGTTCAGGGCGTTAGAAGCCATAGGTGCCGTCCTCCCGCTCGATCAAGCCTGCGGTGTAGTCGCGATCAGCAAACCCGTGGTGGCGGCTGCTTGGTAGGTGGTGGACATTGCCGCGCGGAAGGTCAATCTCATCCTCCCAGCGCTTCCCGTTGAGCCACGTCGATGCATGCGGGATGAACTGCCCGTTGTCCTTGGTCCAACTGGGCAACTGCCGGTGCTTGGCCAGGGCGCTGACGATCGTGTCAAACAGGTCGGCAGTGAGCTTCAGCTTCGCCCACGCCTTCTCGGCCTTGTCCTTCCCGACCTTTCGCGGATACAGCTTCCAGAACCGCGAGAACATCTCTGCGCGGTCAACCGGAGCTTGCGACGGGTTGAGGGAATCAGGAATCAGGAATCCGGAATCAAGAGAGAGGGAATCAGCAGGGAAAGAACTGTGCGAGTCCGGTGCTTGCACGGTGCTTTCCTCATTCTTTCCCTGGCATGCGTCTACCTCGGGCATTTCAGGGATGATGCTCTTGGCTTCCTTGACGTGCGGATTCTGGTGTTTCGACCAGTTGATGATCTGAATGGCCTTCACGTCGCCCACGGTGTAGCGCTTGATGAACCCCAAGTGATCAAGGTCATCGAGCATTCGGTCCATGTCGACATTGTCAGCCGGGAACAAGGCCATTTTCAGTCGGCGCGGGCGATCTTCGAGGCGACCCTCCCGGTCAGCCTCGGTCCAAAGGCCGATGAACAGGAGGCGAGTTGCAAAGTCCAGCTCCACCAGATGCTCGTTCGAAAAGAACCCTGGCTTGATGTTTCTTGAACGGGCCATCATTGGACATCCAGGTTGTGCTGCGCCCACAAGCCGGCCACACAGGTGACGCCCTTAGGGGTAAATTTGGCTTGATTGAAGGCGTGACCGCTGTCGCTTGTGCCGGTCTTGACGGCGAAGCGTCCAGCGTCGATATGGTTCTGGTATGCCTGCCACTCGCCGCCCATGCGATACATGATCTTCTTGTCGAGCAAGAACTCACGGAATCGGGCCTCATTGGCCCTCAGCAGCTTGGCGGTTTGGCGAAAGCCCTTGAGCCCGGTGGATTCGACATACTTGTCGACAAACTCTGCTTTGGGCGCAGCAATCGCCAGTGCTTGCTGGGCCACCTGTTTCTGCTCCACCTCATCCGCCCAAGCGCGGGCTGCCACTACTGGGTTGGTGAAGTCTGGGAGCGTGGCAATAACACGAGGGGCCTCGAAGGACTTCAGTTTGGCCAATACCGTTCGGCGAACCGACTTAGATTCGCGCATCCCTACCAGCACGCACTGGTCAAGAGTCAGGTCGTAGGCGGCGACCTGGTTGCCATGGAAGGGGGTGTAATATTTTTGCACCCCCTCAAGTTCATCACCCAACTCGTCTTCGACACGAGCAAGAAACTGATCATTCCTGACCCTGGGCTCCCCAGCATCCGCGCGGGCATCATTGATGAGATCGCGCAGCTTGAGGGTGCTCATTTTGCGTGCCACGAAGTCGTGGTTCGCATTTTTCGGAACGACGGTTTCGGTATTGCCGTGGATAATCTGATGCATTAGAGTTACCTCATCTGATGTAGCAATGAGCCGGGCCGCAATCCCGGCTTTTTTGTGCCCGGCGTTCGGCGCCCCTCAATCCCACCCCAACGGACCAGGCCGCTTCTTTTCGGCCTGAAGGCCAAGCTCGGCCAGGGTCTTGAGCGCCTGGATGTACTCAGATGGATGGCACTGAGCCGACATCGGGACGACCTGAAGCTCCAGCAGCGCAAGCACCTTGCACCACCGCTCTATCTCGCCCTCTTTCCAACGACTGACAGTCGATTCGCTCACGCCGATTGCGTCGGCGACGGTCTTCTGACCCACCGACAAAAGTCGGTTGAGGATCAGGGATTCGAACTCCCGTGCCCTTGCATCGCGCTCGGGGTTTAATTGGCTGGCTGTCATGTCAGGCGGCCTTCTGATCAGCCTTCAGCTTGTTCTTGCTGATGACTTGAAGTTGGTACTGGCGGCCTACGGGGATCGACTCTCCCCACTGCGTGACAGCGCTCGGCCGGATGCCCAGGGCCTCAGCGAGCTTCTTTTTGGAGCCAAAATGCTGGATGGCTTCGTTCATGTTCATTGCGCGTCCTCGCGTAGCAATGAACCAATTTCAGCACACTGAAATAATGTTCGCAACAGGCTTCCGAGTTTTGCACTCACTTAAATTAAGCTGTCTTAACATCATCGGATGAACAGAAACGAACGAATCGCGCGAGCCATCCAGCTCAGCGGAAAAACGAAAAGTGAAATCGCAAAACTTTGCGACGTCGCGCCCTCAGCCGTCACTCAGTGGATTAATGGCGACAGCAAGAGCCTAAAGGCGGAAAGCGCCTTCGCCCTTGCGAAAGCCACCGGCTTCCGCGCGGAGTGGATAACGCTTGGGTCTGGACCAGAGCGCGCCATTGACGTAGGTCCCGACCACAACCAAGGCGAACTTGTCGGCTTGGTCTCTGCCTGGGATGCAGACACGCCGCTTGAGGATGACGAAGTAGAACTGCCGTACTACTCTGAGGTGGAGCTTGCCGCAGGAAACGGTATGACGGAAGTCGTTGAAATCGCTGACAGAAAGCTTCGGTTCTCAAAGGACACGCTTCGGTCAGCAGGCGTGGAGCCGGAATGTGCCGCAGTAGCCCGAGTTCGTGGGCGATCCATGGAGAGGCTGATCCTCGATGGCGCCGCTATCGGCTTCGACACCAGCTTCACACACATCGTCGACGGTGAGATCTACGCCTTCAATCAGGATGGAATGCTTCGCGTCAAGTACCTCTATTCGATGCCCGGGAACTCAGTCCGCATCAGGAGCGAAAACAGCGACGAGTACCCAGACGAGATACTGACATCCGATCAATTCAGTCAAATCACCATGCTCGGACGTGTCTTCTGGTGGTCAACGGTCCGCCGAGCCCCGCGCCGATAGCACCACAAGCCGGACACAGGCCCGCCAAGTGCGGGCTTTTTTGTGCCTGACGATCTCGTCAATTTCAGCAAACTGAAAATATTTTCTTCAGCAGGCTTGACTATGAATTTCAGCAGACTTAAATTTCATCTCAACGCCGCAGAACAACGCAGCGCCAGGCCACCGAGCCGACCGCTCTTTCGACAATTTGGGAACCCATGCCGGCCTCTGGTTGCCGGCCAGGCTCAAGGCTGACGCGACGCATCTGGAATCGCGCGCCGAGGGTCTGCACTGCTCACGCTCCCTGCCAGGGTCACTCAGATGGTGGCTTTGTACCTGGTACCGCCGAAAGGTGGGGAACACAGCGAACAGGCGCCGAAAGCGCTTGCAGTGAGGACAGAAATCATCGCCCAGGCGCAGGTGGCGGGTAACAGCGTCCGAGCAAGAAGACTGCGACGTTCGGCATGCCGGCTGAGCGGTTTACGGAGACACCAGAAGCACCACCCGCGGGTTGTAGAAGCCCAGTTAGGCGAACGCGGGAGAAACACCGATTTCACTGGCTGGCCCTCCACCGAGGGCCAGACGGGAAGTCAACACGCCCTGGAGGGCAAGACGATGAATGAAAAGGCCTCACTGGCTTTACGTCAGTCTCTTCGAATCATCCGCAGGGAGAACGACGTACACCGAGCGCGCATCGAGTACTACGAAACGGTCGGGATGTTGCGCGGATTGCACTACGGCGGAGCGATCGATTCCTGGCAGCTGGTAGCTCTAACTGAGCTTGCAGGAAGCGCATACATCAACGCCGGTAAACCCTGGTAAGGAGACTGAAATGGCTCAATTCAATGTCGATGCGCACCTGAGCAACGGCAAACGCCTGGATTGGATTGCTCTACCGGAAGGCAACGAGACACCGGATGACGTGCTGATCAAGGTACGCCAGGCCGCCATGAAGAAGTTCGGCGACCTCATCTGGTTCAACCGCTGGGACCACGTTGTTGCCAGCAACGGCTACATCACCGTGCGGATGCATGCGTGATGTACCGATTCTTCAAGCCGATGCGGGGCTGCCGAATCTTCGCGAGCGAGCATCACATGACCAAGCCAGCCGGAGAGTTAATCGGTTGGTGCGAGAAAGTGGACGGGAATATCTGCATTTTCAAGCCTCCATGTTCGCTTGAGCTTGATCGCTTTATCTGGAGGCACAGGGACGGGTTAAACCCTTGGTATCACTACTCAGCATAAACCCATGCAACACCGATTTCTCAGATGCCCTTCGCAAGAGGGGCATCGAGGAAATCCAACCGCCCCGGTTCGCCGGGGCATCACCGAGGAAAGGACATGAGCAACTACGCGCTGAACATCTACAACGCTTGGGTTGGCGAAATGGACAAGCTGAGCCGCAGCGGCCGCCAGACAAGAGCCAAGTATCTGAAGGTCCGCAAACTGACGACTTTCTTTATTCGAGCTGGAAGCGTGCGTGCGGCCTTCCCGCTTTAACCCGCCTCCCTGCCGGTAGCAGGGCATCACCAGCTCCAACCCATTTGCCCATCCGGGCGCCCTATCGCCCAACCCAGGGCAAATCTAAAACGGAGAATCGCGATGGCGAGCAAGAAAAAGGCTGCGTCCGAAGAGGTCGTGACCGCTTACAAGGGGTTCAGGCAAGACCTGACCTGCCGCGGCTACCAGTTCGAGATCGGCGGCACCTACAAGCATGATGGTGAGGTAGAGGCATGTGCTTCGGGTTTCCACTCTTGTGAGTATCCCCTTGATGTCTTCGGCTACTACGCCCCAGGCGAAAGCCGATTCGCCATCGTGAAGGCTTCGGGACAACTGAGCCGTCACGACGATGACAGCAAGATCGCCAGCGCCACCCTGGTGGTGGAGGCGGAAATCAGCATGCCGACTATGATCTCGCGGGCCATCGACTGGATCATGAGCAAGGTAGATAAGTCGGTTGAGCAGACGGTGGTGGGCGAAACAGCGTCGAACACCGGCTACCAATCGGCAGCGTC
>NZ_KV811264.1:0-6579 GCF_001813025.1 Pseudomonas sp. HMSC066A08 | reverse complement strand
GAGCCATTGCTGACTCAACGGATTTCGAATCCGTTTTCAGCCCCTATTCTGCGCCACCTACAGCCAGGAACGCCAGAATCCATGCACCATTCGAGTAGCGTGCTTCATGCTCATGAATGGCTGTTTGGGGGATTGATTCCCCCAGAATTCCCCCAGCGCCTCAGCGCTCGGCTTCATAGGCCGCAACACCCTTCCCTATGGCACGCCACTCATCCTGCGGCATACGCGAATCACAGATGAGCACCTCGACCTCGGCGCCCTCCTTCGGCTCCGCCGGCCGAATAGCTGCATGCCGGAGAATCGTCTGCATGTCTGGGACGTAGCTGCTCTCCGAGCCGTGGAACGACCAGATGCCGAACTTCCCTGCTCCACCCACCTGGTGGTCGAGTTTCACCGACCAGCCCTTGAATCGAATCACCAGCATAACCGAGCTCCGTAGGAAAAGGCCGTAGTCTACTCCTAATCCTGACAGGCCTGGTTCGCAGCCAGTAGCTGCGCCTCGTAACCGACGCG
The DNA here is from genome assembly GCF_001813025.1 of Pseudomonas sp. HMSC066A08. NCBI lineage: Bacteria > Pseudomonadati > Pseudomonadota > Gammaproteobacteria > Pseudomonadales > Pseudomonadaceae > Pseudomonas > Pseudomonas sp. HMSC066A08. Next base: position 6,066 of record NZ_KV811264.1, on the reverse strand, counting down.
CTGCAAGCGTTCGGCGAGCAATGCACGGACCTTGGTCTGGATATCGTCGCTCTTCTTCAGCCCAGCGGTTGCCCAGGCCGGCACCTCCACCGCCGGCACTCGGCAAGGCACCACCACCGGCACATCTACGCGCACCGTGCGCGGCTCGGCCTCCTGCCGTCCGGCGCATCCCGCCAGCGCGAACACCAACCCCAGCACCTGCACCACCTGCACCTTTCGGCTGCACCTGCCGGAAATCGCTGCACCTGCAGTCTTTCGCCACGCCTGCAGCTTCATAGCCCCAGCTCCTTGTCGATGACCGCCTCGGCGGCAGCACACTGCTCGCCGGCGGTGCGGTCACGCAGCAGACGGTTGGCGGCGGAATACCGCTCGGCGGCCTGCTGTCGTCCCTGCTCCACCGCCTGGACTGCGTCCCTCGCCCGCTGTTCACCAGCCTGACGCAGCGCGGCGACCTGCCTGCCCTGCTCCGCGACTGCGGCCTCCAGGCTGCCCCGGGCGGCGCGGCAGGCAATCAGATCCGCCAGGGCAGCATCGAGCTGCGGCCGGTAGTGCCGCGCGCCGAGCCAGACACCGCCGGCGGCGCCGAGGCCGAGCAGCACCAGGCAGGCCAGCGTGATCGAGATCACCCGCGCAGAAATCACGACAGCACCCTCTTCGCCCGCTCCCACAGCGCCAGGCGCTCCGCCTGGCCGTTCGTGCCGCCGTTGATCCGGCGGGTGATGGCGGCGAACTCGCCTCGGTCGGCCAACTCATTGACGCCGTGTGTCGACCACCACCAGGCCGCCGACAGCGCAGCGAACTCCGGCTGCTCGAGCAGTTCGGGTTCCTGCTCCAGCGGCTGGCCCAGCCCGGCGCCGGCGGCGCGGTAGTTCGACCGGCCGGTGATCTGCAGCAGGCCGCGCCCACGGTAGCACCAGCCATCGCCGGACGCCTCGTCGCCATTGCCGTTGCGCGAGGCGTAGGCGTTGTTGGCGATGGCTCGGGGGTTGCGCGCCAGGCGCTGCGCCAGGGCGTTGGGCTGGCCGTCGGCATCGCGGTACCGGCTCGGCCAGGTCGCAGCCAAGCCGCGCGCGCTGTAGTTGAGGTTCTCCACCAGGTGGGTCAACTGGCCGCTTTCGTGGCCAACTTGGGCGAGGAACACCGCCGCGCGCACAGGCGACGTGATACCGAAGCGCGTCATCCCGCGGTTCAGCGCACCAACAAAAACGCCGGCTCGAGGGCCGGCGTTCGGGAGGATATGCAGCAACTGCTGCTCAGTGATAGGCATGCTGATCTCCAGGCACAAAAAAAAGCCCGCAGAGTGCGGGCTGGTCATAGAGTCTCGGGCTGCATCTCGGGAGGTGCCGGCATCGACAATCGGACATCGATCCAACTGTTGAGCGGGACATCCAGTGGGGCGCCCTTCCCGAGCACCATTTCGCCGTCGTCACTGAGTGTCCAGCGCTGTTTGAAGAGCCGGATGGTGACCGTCCCATCCTCAGCCTGTTCGCTGTCAGTGATACCGAGTGGGCGACCGCCGTCGGGAGACGCAGGGTCGATCACGCGCCAGCCCTCTTTCGCTAGCCCCAGGCTACCAGAGACCTTGTAGACGCCAACGGCGAGCCGTTGAACAGTAACGCCGCGGGCCTCTGCGTTGGCTACACCCCAAGCCCCCGCAGGCTCGAAGTCCAGTTCGTTGAGGTCCGGTCTCAAGCTCCCATCAACGTTGGCGATACGCACGACAGGCGATGCAGCACGAAGCGTCCCGTCGGTTGCTCTCGTCGTGTTTATAGTCGTGTAGAACTCGAAAATAGGGGCAGACGAGAATTTCCCGCAGCGACCCTTAACCGTTGACGCAGGCACCTGGCCGAAAAATATCTGCGCTCCTCGCAGGTCGGATCCGTCGTAGCCGATCGTCAGCACAGATCCGTTGCTAATGCCAGTTGCAGCAGAGTCAACTGTTGACGGGTCGAATATCTCGACGCTTGTCGCATAACGATGAATCGATGGAGCTCGGTCAGGACGCTCAGAACCAATCCCGTATGCGCCAACCGGCATCGCGTTTCCAAGCGAGGTGCCAATATCGACCTGGGCGGCGCTGCGCAACTCAAGCGAGCTCCTCGCCTGGGCCGGCGTCGGTGCCGTCGCCCATGGCTGAATGCCGGCCAGCGTCCCGCCCCACTGGCTGGCGATCAGGTTGAATCGATCCGACAGGTCCTTGTCGTAGCCCAGGATCGGCGCCACCGCATAGGGCTGGCCGCTGGCCGTGCTGCCCTGGTAGTTGGGCTTGATCGAGATGACCGTCGAACTGGCGACGTTGCTCACTTCGTAAAGGCGCCCATCAGGGGCAATAAAGGCGTCGCCTACCCGGACATTAGACGAAAACTGCGTTCCGGTACCGGTAACGGTCGGGCTATTTGCGGTCACCGCTACGGTGCCAACTGCATACCATGCCATTTAGGCCTCCAACAAAATTACGCTACAACAATTAGCGGCCAGTTGAAATTAAACCCGGCCTCATCAGGAACTAACGAGGACACGAAAATCATAGTCCGAGAACTGTATAGAAATCCTATACGAGGCGGCTCAAGAGAATAGATATGCTTTAAATTAAAATGACTCACCAGAAAATAAGTGGACACTCCGTATGAATACGGTAGCGCCCACGTTTGCATGTCCATCCCTCCGGGCCAGTTTGGGTTGTGAGCATATAGCGCCCACTCTTGCGCCCCTCCGACAAACCGAATTATCTCGCGATTACTGTCGAACATGACACGCGACTGAGCATCGAATACACACGTCCCCCAGCCCCCTGTACGAGGTAGCATAACTGCAGCGGCCTTCCACTTTCCTCCGTATACCGGTGGATCGGTATCCCGGAAGCTAGACTGGTAAAACGCAAATCCAGACCATGCCCCAGCCCCGCCCAGGTGGCGAAATCTATAAATCTGGTGAGGTCCATTAGGGCAGAAATATACATATGGCTCATACGGAGAATTAATAGGCTCTAGGTAGCTGATCACAATTTCAGCCGTACCTTGAACACCATACTCCCCACTCTCTACGACATGCATGCATGGGTTTGAGTCATCGATAATTGTTTGCCCATTGGTTCCCCGAACAAGGATACCGTAGCTCATGAGAACATTACCGCATGTAGAACATAGGTAACATTTGGAGATCCGCCTCGCAAAAACGTAATTACATTTCCAGATATTCGATAGGAAGGGACGCTTCCGAATGGGTTGCCACTTGAGATTAAGAAAACTACACCGCGAGCGGGATCAAAGCCGGGGACACTCACTGCCATTCCTTCTGTGATCGCTCCGATGGATTGCCGATATATAGTCCGCGCCGACTGACCGGTGAGGTCCATCACGATCCCTCCGGCGGCGTTTTTAAAACGAATTCCGAACGTCATAGGTCGAGATTCCCCGTCTGTACGCGAACAACCCCGTTAGCGTCGAGAGTCTTGATCGCATCCCCCGTCATCTCTTGACTACCATTGCTCCCAGTACTCCGAACAACAAGCTTGCCGGAAACGAAGTCGATATCGATTAGTGGGCGCCCTTGCGAATCAAGCGCTTGTGATTGCAAGCGCATACCCATAATCAACTCGCGGATAAAGGCTCGGTTTATTAACGCTTCATTAATAAACATCTGGCCGCCGACGATCGAGACCGGCGCCACGGTCTGCCCGCTGGAACTGTTGAACCAGAGGAACCTATCAGCCTGGAACGCCATGGTCGTCACGCTCGTGCCGCTGTCGAACCCAAGCTGGAACCCGGTGGCGTACTGCTGCCCATTGGCATGGGCCTGGAGCTTCACGCTGTACATCGCCTTCACGCCCTGATCCAGTGACGCTACAACGCTCTGCGTGGTCTGAATCGCGGCCCCGTTGGCGCTCGTTTGCGCCTGGACGGTCTCTACACGCTTCGCCTGCGCCTCGATCTCATTCGCGCGCACGATGACCTCGGTGGCTGCTCGAGCAATGGTGTCCCACCCCTTCAGTGCATCCGCTTTCTCTCCGGTAGCCGGCTCCCGGCGCGCGGCTGCTTGCAGCACGTCCAGGCTGGAGGCACTGGACTGAACAACACCGTCGAGCTCTTCAATCGCGGCCGCATTCTCAGTCACGCGTAACGCAAGGGCATCGACCGATTCGACGAGCTCGCCCACATCAGCCCAGTAAACGGGGTTCGGCGGCGGATTGCCCGCGGGAACGTCCTGGAGGGCTTGATAGAACCTGCCGTTCAATCGAACGATCTGGCCCTTCTGGTATACCGTGCCGGCGTCGTAGTACTGCTCCATCAACTGGTCGACGTTACCGCCGATTTGCTCGATGTTTTCGAAGAACTGCTCGCCGAGGGCGGACTCGACGTACTCCTTGGTGATCAGCTCGTTGTACTCGCTCGCATCCGTCGAGCTGATGCCGTCGACCCAGGCCGACCAGGGGCCGACGTTGCCGGTCCGGTCGATCAGCCTCCCGCGGAAGGCCAGGCGAGCGCCGGCCGCCAGCGAGGTCAGCGTGTGGGTGTCGGTCGGGTATGCAAACAAGCCCAGGGCAGTTGCGTTCTGTTCGCTGCCGCCTGGGGTAACCGACTGTTGGATCTCGGTGTAGGCGGTGTCCGCCGCGCCACTGGCCGGGAATCCCCACTCCAGGCCGATCTTCCACGGTCCGCTGGTGGTACGCAGGAATGCCAGCGCCGGCGGCGCGCCGGTCTTACCGGTGATGTTGGTCAACACCGAGTTCGCCGGGATCGACGACACGTTCATGGAGTTAACGGCGCGCACACGCGCAAGGTATTGGCCGGTGTATACCCCGCGGACCTCGACCATCAGTTCACCCGTACGCGGAACCCTGACCCACTCGCGCGAGCCCCAGCGCCACTCTACGTCGTACGCTACCGCGTCCGGTGCCGCGTCCCAGGCGATGGTCATGATCGTGACCGCCAGGCCTTGCTCGACCGCGATGTGCTGCGAGATCAATACGCGTGCAGGCGGATCCTGCACCCCGGACGGCAGGACGCTGATCGGCCGAGAATCGATGATCGCCCCGTGATCAATCGCATCAAACTTGCCGGGCTCGTGCTGGATGACCTCAAGCTGAAATTGCTCCCAGCTTGGCCTGGTCACATTCTTGACATAGAACTGCATCAGGGCCAGGTCGTCGTAGTCGATCGCCCACCCGCTCTCAGGGGAAGGCTCTTCGCTGAAGTCGGCCACCACTGTTATGACGCGCCCATCCAGGCCTTGAATCGCTCTGGCTTCCGAGCGCCCGCTGGGCAAGTTGACCCGCAGTCGCGCGCCGAGCGGGATATCCACATCTCGATCAACGGTGATTGCTCGTCCAGACACCGCCGAGATCCTGCCGCCGTTCGCACGACCGGCAAGCATGGGGTCTGCCAGAGCCACCACCTGCCCAGGGCGAGGGATGAATCCATCCAGGCCAACCTTCCAGACGGCACCACGAGTCTGCAATTGCTCAGTCATAAGCGCCCACTGCCCCGCCCGCTGAGCCTGGCCCTGACTGGTGCAGCCAAGAGCCCCGACCGATACCTCCCTGACGATACCGCCAAGCTCGACAATCGCATCCTCGTCGAAGACCGGCTCCTTGTCTGTCTCGAACGCATTGGCAGGATTGTCCCAAGAGACCATCGCCAGCGAATGGCGGTCTCGCGTCCGTGTCCCCGAGTACGCAACCACGCCATCGTTCAGAATCTGCGAAGTGGTGTAGGTGTAAACGGGGTCCTGCGGCATGTCGGCGTTGACAGTGATCTGGCTACCATCCCAGAACGCCAACCCATGAAAGATTGCAGCGAGATCCTGAAGAACGGCATACGCCTCCTCTTGCTTCTGAAGATAGAGGTTGCAAGTGAACCGAGGCTCTTGACCGCCCTTCCCGTCCGGCACCAACTGGTCGCAATACTGCGCAATGCGATAGAGGGCCCAACGGTTGACCATGCTCTGGTCGATGCGCTCGCCCAGGCCGTAATAGGGGTTCAACACCAGGTCATAGAAGACCCAGGCCGGATTGTTGGAATAAGCCTCCTTGAAGGTGCCGTCCCAAACGCCATTCGTGGTACCGGG